>BTUC01000358.1:0-7416 GCA_045863575.1 Phycisphaerae bacterium | reverse complement strand
ATCGCTATAAAGGGAAGGTCAAGTATTACTTCTTCTGGAACGAACCGAACGGTTGCAGTTGGATCAATGAGAATTGCAGCAACTCCAACAGCTATCCGCTCTACACGCGCTGGCTCATCCGTTGCAGCCAGGCCATCAAGGAGATGGACCCGGACGCCAAGATCGTGGCCGCCAATCTCGACTATCACTCCGGTGTAACTCACGGATACCAGTACATCCAGGGGATGTACAGCGAGGGGGCCAAACCGCACTTCGACATCATCTCGATCCACCCGTACGACTGGGCAGGGACCATCCATTGGCGGGCGCTCACCGACACGCGCAACGTCATGGTCGCCAACGGCGATGCCCACAAGCCGCTGTGGGTCAGCGAGTACGGGTGGAACAGCACCGACTATCAGCTCACCGCCAGCAAGCTGGTCGAGGTGCTTACCGAGCTCAAGAAGCCGGAGTGGTCGTTCGTGGAGATGGCCAGCTACCTCGTGCTCAACGACGGTGGCGGCGTCGAAAATTACGGATTGATGAGCTCCAAGCTGGTGCCCCGCTCCGGTTACTGGGCTTTCCGCAACTTCGATAAGACCTGGCAGGTGGTGGACGTCTCCGCCAGCCCGACCCTGGGTCCTGCTCCTTTGAACGTCCAGTTCGCGGGTCAGTCCACGCTGCCTGGTATCTCAGATTGGTTGTGGGAATTCGGTGATGGGGCGACCTCGACGGAACAGAATCCTCAGCATGCCTATGTGGGTGAGG
The DNA here is from genome assembly GCA_045863575.1 of Phycisphaerae bacterium. Taxonomy (GTDB): domain Bacteria; phylum Planctomycetota; class Phycisphaerae; order UBA1845; family PWPN01; genus JAAXZI01. The sequence continues at coordinate 6,669 of BTUC01000358.1, read as the reverse complement.
GCACTTACCACGTGAAGCTGACCGTGATCGCCGAGGGCGAGCCTTACGTGTGGGAGCAGCCCGCCCTCATACGCGTGGGTCCTTTCCCCAAGGTGGCCTTCCTCGCCGGCCAGATTCCGCCGGCGGCGGCCGATGCCGGCATCGTCCAGCGTCTTCGCGATAAGGGTTTGGAGGTCCTCACTTATGACGACGAGCCCGCGAGCCGGCCTGACGCCGCGCAGATCGCCGCCGAACATGATCTGGTGATTGCCTCCTCGACCGTGCTCTCCGCCAACGTGGCCGGCCAGTTTCGCCACCAAAGCACCCCGATGATCTATTGGGAGTCGAGTCTGGGCACGAGCGATCGCGAAGCGCTCGCCGACGGGCCGGGCACGGTGGCGGGATCGAACCAGATCAGCGTGATCGATAATCAGCACCCCATCATGGCGGGCATCGGCCTTGGTCCACTCACGGTGACCACGGCGGGCGCCGAGTTCAGCGGAAGCACCGGTCCGATTGCGCCCGGTGTTCGTGTTCTGGCCACGCAGGTGGATGACCCGAACCGCCGGATGGTCATGGTCGCCGAGCCCGGCTCCGTGCTGCTCGATGGCGGGACGGCCGCGGGAAAGCGCGTCGCTCTGTTCCTCTATGACGAGACGTGGCTGAGCACCAGTACGGCCGGGAAAACCATCTTCGACAACGCCGTCGCCTATGCCCTCGGTGAAACCACGGCCGACTTCACCGCCGACCGTACGCTCGGGCTGGCCCCGCTGACTGTTCAGTTCACCGATGCCTCCAGCGGGCCGGTCACCAGTTGGCAGTGGGACTTCGGCGATGACCAGACGAGCTCGCTGCGCCACCCGGTGCACACGTTCGAGCAGCCCGGAACGTACGACGTGACGCTCACTGTCGGAAGTCCGGGCGGCCCGGAGACGCACGTGCGCACGGCCTATATCGTGGTCGCGGAAGGCTTCCGTGGTGACTTCGATCAGGACCGGGACGTGGATCAGGAGGATTTCGGCCGGATGCAGACGTGCCTCTCTGGAGCTGGAATAGCTCAGGAGGATCCGGCCTGCGCCGCCGCCCGCCTGGACGGTGACCCGGACGTGGATGGCGACGACCTGGCCCTTTTTCTGACTTGTATCCGTGGCGCCAATCAGACGCCACCTGACGCGTGTGCCCAATAGAGCACCAGGGGCATCAGTGGACCTGAGGTGGTTTCTGGGAGACTTGCTCATGTCATGGTTTTCCCTTTCTCGTGGGATGACATCTTGCGCCGTGCTGGGCGTCCTCATCATTAGCGCGGAGCTGCGCGCTGATGGCTCGGTCAAAGGCGATGCGCGCTACGAGAAGATCAAAGGCCGGCCGGGCAGTTATGTCGAACTGTACGAGTGGAATCTGTTTCTGTCGCGCGACCTGGGCGCCTCGCTGGGTGAACGTCGCCGCATCGGCGCATGCAGTGAATACGGCGGCGCCTGCACGGCCAGCTACTATCAGATTGAGGCGCCCGCCGGCTGGTACAGCATGCTGCTGACCCAGCCCATCTTCTATGCTCGACCCACCGTGGTCACCGATATCCAGATCGTGGACGGCCAGGTCCGCACGGTGAATCCGGATCTGAATCCCGACTATGGATGTCGGCACCTGGCCGACGGAGCCTGGAGCTGGGACACCACCTGGTATCAGACCTTCATGGCCCGTGGGACCTCCGTCATCCGGATCCAATGGTTGCTGGCGGGCTGGCACGCGAATCGCATCGCTGTTTCGGTGCACCGCGATAACGGCGGGGCCATCACCAGTTGGCCTCAGGTCGGCCCCAGTAAGACCGGCGAAGTGGGATATGGGGATGGATGGGTCGGATTCCGCAGCGGAGACATCCCGCTGACGCCGCATCAGCGCTACGCCATTAAGCTGACGGGGCAGGGCGGCACCCATCCATACGACTTCGCGATTCGCACGCGTGTGGAAGACGGCGGCGGTTATGCGCTGGGCCAGGCGTACGACAGCGGCGGCAATCCGCGCAACCTGGACCTGGTGGCCACCGTCTTCACGGACAATGACGGCTGCGTCATTCCCTACATCGACATGACGCCGGGCAACGTCGAGGATTTGGCCGGCGGCACCGGCACCTGGGGCCAGACGTTCCGGGCCACCAGCGTCGCCCTGGCGGCGGCCGACTGCTTCGTGGCCGGCTCCGGCACCTGGGATGTCGACGCCGTCTTCCGCATCCGCCAGAACGGACCGGGAGGCGCGCAGGTGGGACCAATCAAAACGGGGCAGTCCCTCTACCAGGCGGCTAATTCTGGCATCATTGGCGTGAGCTACGCCCCCGGTGAGGTACCGCTGACCCCGGGGAATACCTATTTCATCGAGATGTCGCCCGCACCCGGCTCGCCGGCCTTTGAGGCGTACAAGTTCCATTCCCAGTCTGAGAATGGATATGCCCACGGCCAGGCCTACAAGAACGGCATCGCCCAATCCAACGTCGACCTCGAAATGACCATCATGGAATACAAGCCGTGGTACACTCCCGCGGTGGTCAACCCCAGTTTCGAGGATTATGGCGGTTTGCTGGAGGGATGGCGCGTCAACGCCCTCGATGGCAAGGGTCCGGATAATCCGCCGCACAGCAACACCAATCCGTACGGGCCGCGGACCAACTTCGGCGATCACTTCGCCGGCAAGATAACATCCTGGCAGGGAATGAACTTCAGCTTCGGACAGATCATCGAGGTGGGCGACTTCAGCCCTTCCAGCACGCGCGTCGAGTGGGCATTGGATGCCCACGTCCAGCTCCGCAGCCACAGCGGCACGACCGAGTATCCCGATAATGTTCACCAGCACTGGGAAGTCGGCTGGATGAATAACGGGTCGGTTCCCCCCGCTCCGGATCGGTGCGATCAGTATTCAACCCTCGCGCTGATCGCCGGCTCCTTTACCGGTAACGACCGGAAGGAGTTCCTGCCTCTTTCGGTGGGTGGTTCGATTACCGGCGTGACCGGCCTGAAGTACGTGGCCCTGCGCGTGCGGCTATACAACGACAGCGCCCGGGAATGGTCGATGAGCAACATCGACAACGTCAGTTTCACGGCCGTGGTGCCGCCACCGGGGCCCCAGCTCGAGGTGACGCCTTCGATCTACACGTCCGCCTGTTTTGGCAGCAGCCCGCCCGATGGGCAGCTCACCGTCAGGAACTCAGGCGCGGATACGCTCAACTATGCGCTCAGCGATGACGCGCCCTGGCTGGCCCTGGTTCCTGAGCAGGGGGCTCTTTCTGCCGGCCAGTCGCGGATCGTTCAAATCATGTACCGCATGGCGGATCTCCCGCCGGGGGCGCATCACGCCACCATCACGGTCGAGAGTCCCGATGCCTGGAACAGTCCGATCAACATACCGGTGGAGGTGGTCATCGAGACGGCCCCGCCTGACTTTGACCTCGACGGCGACGTGGACCAGGAGGACTTCGGGCGCTTCCAGGTGTGTCTGACCGGCGCGGGTGTGATACAGCTCGATCCGGTCTGCCAGCTCCGCGCCCGGCTGGATTCCGATGAGGATGTGGATCCGACCGATCTGGAAGTGTTTCTGCGGTGCATGACCGCGCCGAACGTGATTGCCGATTGCCACTGTGCCGACTGAGCTGCAGCGGATCATGGAAGGGAAAGGAATATTCCGCATGACATTACATCTTGCGCTTGAGCCCGGGCGGGCATGTGGTCTCCTCCACGAAAGGACGCATTTGCGCAGCAGGAAGTCGATCTGGCCGGGTACGGGGATGCTGCTTTGCCTTGGCCTGGCCTTGAGGGCTGGCGCTGCCGAGCCGGAGTACTGGCGCTTCGGCGTGGGTGTGGCCACGCAGAACATGGTGAATGGCCAGACCACCACCAATCTCGACGATTTCGACGGCTACCGGCCAGGTGATGCGCCCTGGAACCCGCTGGGACTCGGGTGGTATTTCAACTGGAACTGGCGGCACGGCATCGCCTGCGATGGTCAGGGGGAGCGGTGCATCGAATATATGCCGCTGGTCGGCGGCTGGGGGCCGGGTGTCAATCCGTCTCTGGCCACGCTTCAGAGCCACGTGGCCGCCAATCCCGGCCTGTATCCGGATCACACCACCTGGCTGATCGGCAACGAGATTATCTTCGACGACCAGCGCTCCCCCCTGAAGTACGCACAGGACTACCACGCGTACTACCATGGCTTGAAAGCCATTAATCCCACCTTCCAGGTGGCCAACGGCTCGGTGATCACCTCGATCTACTACAACCGTGCGGGGTTCTCGGGTACGCCCTACGAACTGCTTGATGCTATCCGCGTTGCTTACCAGGCGGAGTATGGTGAGCCCTGGCCGGTGGACGTCTGGAACATTCACCCGTACGTGTGGACGAAGCCGACCCTCGGGGAGGAGCTCGCCGATCTGGAGAACCAGTTGAATGCTTTCCGCAACTGGATGGCTGGCATCGGGGAGCAGGAGAAGCCGCTGATTATTACCGAGTATGGCCTTCTCAACTACCACCACGAGCAGTGGATGATCGACTATCTGGTCGGGTCGTTTGAAATCCTGATGTCCGGCGGGCACGCCAACGGCATGCAGTCCGATGGCGGACGTCGGGTACAGCGCTGGGCCTGGTTCGTGAACAACAACCACGTCTGGGAAACCGGTGGGGCGATTCAGTGGACGCACTGCGCCCTGTACAACGGCGACACCTTCGATCTTCGGCCGCTGGGCCAGGCATTCATCGATCATCCCAAGTTCGATACCTGTCCTGGGGTGTGGAATCCGGACCAGCTTGATGTCGACGGCGACCGCGTCGGGGATGCCTGCGACAACTGCCCGGAGGAGCCGAACCCAAGTCAGGCTCAGTCAGACGAGGACCCGCTGGGCGACGACTGTGATAACTGCCCGGTGCACGACAATCCGGGTCAGGAAGATCTGGACGGCGATACCATCGGCGACGCCTGTGATGACGATATGGACGATGACGGGCGGCTGAATCCCGTCGACAACTGCCCCGCAATGGCCAATCCCGATCAGGACGACGCGGACCTCGATGGGGTAGGCGATGCGTGTGACCATTGTTCGCAGACGATTCCCTCGATCGGTGTGGACCCGACAGGTTGCCCGCCGCGCATCCGTGGCGATCTGGACCGCGATGGTGATGTGGATCAATCCGATTTCGGAATCCTCCAGCGTTGTCTCTCCGGTCCGGGATTCACGCAGGAAGCGCCGGATTGCCTGGTGGCCCGGCTGGATGAGGACCTGGACGTGGATCAGGCAGACTTCGGGCTGCTGCAACGCTGCATGAGCGGGTCGCGAATCCCGGCGTCGCCGGAATGCCGTGAATGAGAAATGAGGAACTGCAAATGAAGCCTTGGAGTTTTCCGTGTCTGCCGACCGCTGTTTGGCTGCACCTGGCGATCGCGCCGGCGATGGCCCTCGTTGGCGTGACCGATCCCTGCCCGGTGCCGACGCCGTATCCGCCGCCCGGGGCGGGCGCCGCGGCCATCAACAATGCCAGCATGGAGGCCGGCTTCACCAACGGCGCCGCCAATGCATGGATACCCTGGAAAGACAGCACGTACACCAATCAGACGCACCAGGTGGGCACCGAGCACGTGGCCGACGGCAGTTACTCGCAGAAGCTGGTCCTGCCGCAGCCTCCACCGGACTTTCACTTCCAGGAAGCGGGTCTCTATCAGCAGATACACGTGGTCCCCGGCGGACTTTACACGGTCACGGCCAAGTTCTATCTCTCGCTTCCGGGCACGACCAACGGCCAGAACCTGCTCGCGTATCTCGGCGCCGATCCCTTTGGGGAGTCCAATGGTGACGGCGGCGGGATGCAGTGGACCGAGGTCTCGACGCAAAACCAGTGGCGCACCCTATCGGTTACGGTACAGGCGGTTTTTCCCGTGCTCACCGTTTCGGTCAAAGGCACGCGTAAGTGGCCGGCGGACGGCAACGGGGCCCAGGTCTGGATCGATCAGCTCACCATCTCCGGTCCTGTGCCATCGGGCTCGCCGCCAGGCCCGGAGCCCGACCCGATAGATCCCGAAACGCTGATCCCCGACGCGGTGGGGTCCAACCTGGTTCCCAACGCCAGCTTCGAGGATCCCTTCAGCAACGGCGTCTCCGCCGGGTGGAATAAATGGGCCGTGAGCGGAACCGGCACATGGAAGCGCTCGCAGCGCGTCGGCCTGATCGGCGGCGCGCAATACGACTGCGGCGGCACGACGGAGCTCATCGAAATGAAGACCAAGTCCGTCCTGCTGCTGGGACCTGACCCGGAGACCAATCCGGATGCGGGGGCCACACTGGGCACCTCCGACGTGCTCAAGACGCACGGGCACATGGAAGACGCCATCATCGTCGGACGGCCATTCATCGATTCCAACATCGGATACTACTACGCCAACCCCACGTACTATGGGCCGCGGCTGGCCGAGCAGTGCCTGGCGTTGCAGCAGCGCTTTCCGCGAATCGATTGCTGGCAGGCGCTCAATGAGCCCGACTGGGGCCCTAATTGGCAGAACGTGGTGCGCTTCGAGTACGAGTTCGCGCGTCGCTGTCACGAGCTCGGCCTCAAGAGCTGCTCACTGAACCTGGCCACCGGTAACCCGGGGAACATCTGGCGGATGGTTGATGAGACCTTCAATCCCTCGGCCGGGGACCTGCTGGCCATCGCCGAT
>BTUC01000357.1:0-7438 GCA_045863575.1 Phycisphaerae bacterium | reverse complement strand
CTCGGGGCTCCGTCTCCCTCCCCCGGTACTCCGGGGGAGGGCCGGGGTGGGGGCTTGGAAACCACATGCTCTCATCACCAACCGACCATCCCACAGGTCAACGTCCGGCGCTCCGGGCCGGCCGCCAGACCCAGCCCGGCTACGGCATCCTCGGCGCCTCGCCGCCCGGCTGCTCACCCATGGCCCCCTCCGGCACCAACCCTTCGCCCAGCGACTCGCTGAGCCCCTGCTGGCGCGAGCTGAGCAGGGACTGATCCGCCTGCCGCAAGGCCACGATGATCCGGAACCGATCCGGGTGATATTCCTCATTCTCGCGCCGATCCTCCATCTCCTGAAGCTGCGTAATATCCAGCTCCTCGCGCTCCTCATCCGGATCGCGGTGCGTCCCGATGGTGATCTCCACCGCCTGAGGGAGGATGTTTTTGCCCCCTTCGCCGGAGCCCTCCTGCCAACGGTCCTTCCAGGTGGCCCCGTCATAAAAGCGGAAACGCAAATACTTGATCTCCGGCGCGAGCATCTCCCACGGCTTGGGCCTCGGCCGGTTGGCCAACGCTTCAGGCTGGGCGTCGGGATTCTCCTCGTCGGTCAAATCGGTGAACCGCGAATTGGGATCGAACTCGTCCTGCTCGGTGCGGATCAGACCCCAGATCATGGGCAGATCGGGATACTCCGGGTCCGGCTGCTCCTCGGGATCCTTATACAATTGGTACGTAATCCGCCGGAAATCGATCTGCAGGTTGCGGCGTTCATCGCTGGTTTCCTGATAAACCTGGTAGGAACCGGGCCCGGTCACGTCCACCCGAACAATGGTCAGCCGATCCCTGGTGCCTTGAAAGCCCTCACCCTTGTCGAAGACCATCTCGGAAGCGTGGCGGATCTCCTCGGCAATCCGGTCGAGGATGGCGCGATTCAAAATCGCCTCCCGCGAGATCTTCTGCCCTTCTTCGCGGGCGCGCAGCGAGGTCATGTAGAACGTCCACACACCCGAGAGCATGACGATCATGAGAAACAGCGATAGCACCGCCTCGAGCAAAGTAAACCCGCGCCGTGCCAGCCCTCCCCCCCTGTGAAAGGGGAGGCGATGGGAGCCAACAGACCCTCCCCCCCTTTCAAAGGGGGGGCCAGGGGGGGTTGCCTTGGAGCGCGTCCCGCGCCCGCTTTCAAGAGAGGAGCTAACAGGCTCTCCCCCCCTTTCAAAGGGGGGGTTAGGGGGGGTTGCGGAGGCCGAGGACCTTCCGCGACCGGAAGCCACAGATTGTCCGGGAGAAGCTGCACGCGGCCGTACCCCCCCCTGCCCCCCCTTTAAAAGGGGGGGAGACGCTGGCCCACCGGCTTCATGGGGGGAATAGCGCCTCGCAACTCTCAGGGACGGACCTTGCGCATCCATCAGCGCCTCCCCCGGCGGCCGCCACGCTCTTCACCACCCTGGTTGTTCGGCGGACCAGGCGGACCGCCCTCGCGCCCGCGCGATCCAGTGCCGGTGTCGCTGTTCGTCCGATCTCCTCGGCGCGGTCCGCTCGTACCGGCGTCGTTGTTTGAGCCGGTGTTGCCGCCGCGTCGTCCCCCGCCCTCGCCCGAGCCTGCGTTCGGCGTCTCGGCGCCGTCCTGGCCACGCCGGCCGCGGCCACGCCCTCGGCCACCCTCGGCATCGCCCGGCCCTCCGGGCACTCCCGGCAGACCCTCGCCCAGCTCCGGCGGAATTTCCTCGCCCGGCCGTTCTTCGCGGCGGCCTTCCCCGCCGCGCCGACCGCCGCGCCCACGCCGCCCCCGGCCTTCCTGACCCAGCAGTCTCTGCATGGCCGGATTGCCCGCCAGCTCATTGAGATTCGGCACCTGCCCCAGGTACTGCTCGATCAGCGGCATGAACTGGGCCAGGAATTCCGGATCCAGCTTGGCGATCGCGGTCGGGTCGATGCTCGTCGGGTCAAACCCGGGGATGGGTACGTTCTGCGTGATCTCGTCCATCTCCTCCTGGGTGACGCCGTAGTCGCGGTCCAGGCTGATGTCGGCCGGCTTGGCCATCAGGCGATACGCCGTCCGGACGATGCGCGTGTCCAGGTCCTCGATCTCAATCTTCGTCTCCGGGTTGCCCATCTGCTCAGGGGCGCGCACCGGGTTATATCCAATCCGCAGCCGGACCAGGTAGAGGTCGTCCACCTCCGCCGGCCGGGCCATCACGTCCCAGCAATAGCCGGGATAAGCCAGCCGAAAGCGCTCGCGCACATCCAGATCCAGATCTTCGTCAGTGACCGGCTCGCCGGTCTGCGGCGGCAGCAACTCGCCCGAGTCGATGTAGGACAACACCGTATCGGCGGCCATCAGGGCCCGCGTGTTGGTATCCGCGCTGCGCGCCACCGCCAGCGATCCGTTCACCTGCAAGCCCACGACGGCCATGCCGAACACGAGCAAAGCCAGCGAAATCACCACCTCCAGCAACACCGCCCCACCCCGCCGGACCGCCCCGTCCCGCTGTGCCGCCGCCGGCCCTCTCCCCCCCTTACAAAGGGGGGGCCGGGGGGGGTTGGTCCCATGCGCAGAAACAGGCCGATGCGCGTCCCTCCCCCCCTTCTCAAGGGGGGGCTCGGGGGGGTCCCGGGGGCGTGAAGCGCCGCCCGATCCAAAGGGCTGCCCAGGCAGGATGCCCGCACCCAGACCGGCTAAAAGCCGGTCCCACACCTGAGCCCCACCGGTTGAAAACCGGTGCCACACCTGTTGCCACACCCAGTTCCACATAACGGCTGACCGAGGGGGGTAGTTCCCGACCAACGAGGCCCCCGCTCGGCCGAGCACTGCTTGTAGGACTGTTCGTCTTGGGCATGGCGGCTAACTCCCGGCTCCGACGCGGATCTCCAGCACGTTCTCCTCGGTGATGAGGTCCGGCCGGGTGAAATCCATCCGCAGAATCGGCTGGGCTCCCTCCTCCAGCATCATCTCACACTCCTCGGTGCGCCAGGCTCGCTGGATCCACGCCTCGCCCGTCCGCCCATCCACGAACACCTTGAGGATCCGGCCCACGTCATCGCTGGTCAGCTCGGCGTCGGGGGACAGATCGGTGAGGATGAACACGGCGCCGTCGCACGTGCCGTCCGGATTGAGCGTCAAGGGCTCGAACGTGGCGTGCTCTTCGGGAATCGAGGGGTCGGCGATCGGCTTGTTGAACGAGATGTCGCAGTGCGTCTCCCCCGGCGACCAGCGCAGCACGGACACGCAGCGCGTTCCCTGCTGAAGGATGGAATCCCAGGGCAGCTCGATGTCGCCGAAGAATTCGGGATTGTTCAGCCGGTCCACCTGTTGCTTGAGCACCGGCTGCTGCGTTTCCAAGGGGACGTCCAGCTCGCGCACGGCATTGGGATCGAGCGGATCGGGCGTGCCCGGCATTTCAATGCGGAAGCGGCAGCCGTCCTGCATGGCCCGGGCCCGCGTCATCACGATGAGCGAACGCAGCCGATCGGCCGATTCCACCAGTGAGCGGCGCTTCAGCTCCGCGCCCAGGTCGGGAAAGGCGAAGTAGATGATCAGCCCCAGCAGCACGATCACCAGCATCACCTCCACCAGGGTGAAAGCGCGCCGCTGCATCGTCGTCTGCTCCGGACTGGTCATCGATCTTCGCTCGATCACTGCACCCTTCCAGAAACGGCGCGGGCCCGCAGGTGGCGGGCCGCACGCCGATGAATTCCGCTGCCGGCGGACGCTATTCGCGCTTGTAGTTCGTGATGTCGTCCTCGGTGCCTTCCTGCTTGTCGGGACCATTGCTGGACAGGTCATAGCCACCGGTGTTGACCTCACCGGGAGACTTGAAAGTCAGTTCCTGGCCCCATGGATCTTTCAACGACTCCGGGTCAGTGATGTAGGGACCGGCCCATTTCTTGGCCTCTTCCTCATCGTCCGGCTTATCAATCAGTTCGCTGAGCTCTTCGGGATACCGGCCCAAATGCGTCCGGAACAACTCTAGCTGAGTAGCCAGGTTGCCACCCGGCGCCACAATGCCCCGAGCAATCTTGATCTCCGCATCGCGTTGCGTACCCATGAACTGCGGCACGACCAGGGCGGCCAGCAGACCGATGATCACCACCACGAGCAGCACTTCAAGCAGCGTAAAACCACTCCGCCGCCGACTGCGAATCTTCCGAGTCCTGTTCATCTGCCAAACTCCTTGAAACCTCGCCCCGCCTTCGGCCGGAGCAGAAACCTGATCAGCCAACCTTTGATAGTCCTACGCCGGGCCGCCGGTTGCACCGGTCAATGTCCCGCCGTGCTCATTCTCAAAATCGGAACCAGCAGTGCCACCGCGATGATCAGCACGATGCCGGCCATCAGCATCAGCATCAGTGGTTCGATCAATCGGACGCCCAGGTCGATCTGCCGGGCCGTCCGCGTCTCATTCGAGTCCGCGATCTGCACCAGCACCGTCTCCAGGCTGTTGCTTTCCTCGGCCACCGCGATCATATCGACGATGTCCATCGGGAACATGCCGCTGGTGCCCAGCGGCGCCGCCAGCGAATCGCCCTTCTGCACGCTGTCCGCAGCCCTGTCGATCTCCATCGCCAGAACGCGGTTGCCCGCCGAGTCTTTCGACACCTTCAGTGCCTGCAGGATGGGGACACCGTTGTGCAGCATCGTGCCCAGGATCCGGCAGAATCGGCACAAGGCCACCATCTGAATGATCTTGCCCAGCACGGGCGCCTTCAGCTTCATTCGATCCAGCCGCAGCGAGCCCTCATCCGTCTTGAAGTACGGGATTGAGAGTGCAACACCCAGCGCCACGGCTGCCAGTACATACAGGCCGCTGTTGCCGATGAAATCCGACACGCCGAAGACGGCCGTCGTCAACCACGGCTTCTCCACCCGGTCCAGCAGGCCGCGGATCTTGGGAATGACGCCCACCATCAGGAACGTCACCGCCCCGCTGCCGGCCACGAACAGAAGCGCCGGATAGATCATCGATCCCACCAGCTTATTCCGCAGCTCGTCCTGCCGCTCGGTAAAGCTCGAGATCCGCAGCAGCACGTCCTCAAGGAAACCGCCCTGCTCGCCCGCTCGGATCATGGCGATGCCCAGCTCGTTGAAAGCGTTGGGGTGCTTGGCCATCGAATCGGCCAGCGTCTCACCGCCGGAGACATCGCTGTGGATGTCCCGCAGGATCTCCGCCAGCAACGGGTCCGAGCTCTGCCGGCTGAGCACATCCAGCGCCCGCAGCACAGGCACGCCCGCCCGCAGCAGGTCGGCGAGCTGACTGTAGAATGTTGCCAGCTTCTTGAGGCGAACCTTTCGCTTACGGCCGGAAATGGTCGCCTTCGATGCCTGGCTGCCTTCATTCACCAGAATGGGGAACAGGGAACGATCGTCCAGCGTGCGCAGCGCGGCCTGATGATTCTCGGCCGTCAACACGCCGGTCACGGTCTGGCCCGAACGCGTCTTCGCTTTGTACGTGTACGTCGCCATTCAATTCGCCTGGGAAGCCGCACGCATCAGTCCAGGTGCGACAACTGGGTTCCGGCCGGACATAACTCGCTTCGGGTGCACGGCAATCAGCCGCAGCCGCGACCTTCCATGGTCGTCCGGGCCCTGTTGAACCCCGTCAAGACAGGCGGTTTCCAACCGGGCCGTCAGTCTAAGTCCCTTCACCACCTCGATCAACGCCGGATGCGAACCACTCATCATAGAGGGCTTACCGAGCAAGATGAGGGGTGGCTCACGTCCATTTGTACCCGTCCGACCGGCCCGCGCCGCATAAGTCGGGCTCCAGACAGGCCACGAAAGCCACAAACCTCTTCTTTCAAACAACTTATGACAGGTCCAGACACAGAGACAGAGCCGCATGGCTGCTCACGGCCGGCGGAAGGCACTCACCCCATTTCATCACGGTGGCAGTTGGCGGCTCTCCCGCAATCGGAGATTGTGGGGCTCAAGGCGCGGATCGAACGCGATGCCGCTCGACCGTGGCCACGGCCCATCCGTCCGGGCGAACCCTGGTGATGTAGCGCTGCCCCCGCAGAACGCCGTGGACGCGCCGGTGCAATCGAGGACCTGGTCCCGGCATTCGCCCGGGAACGCCGGATCGGCCCGCCAGCAAGTTGCGTGCGCCCACTACCTCCGCACCGCGTCGGGCCATCAGCGCCGCTTGCGATCCGCTCATGCCCGCTAGTGCGCGGGCTAGGCCGGTAGCCCGCTCGACCAGGACCACCGGCCGCCCGGCCCCGGCAAAGGCGGCCGAGTGGCCCGCCGCGACCAGGAGTACCCCGATCGCCAACCGCCCAGAACCCGACAGGCATCCCCGCATAGTCACTCCCGTACTCCTCAACCCGAGACCACCTGCTCCCTGAGAAGCAGACCCGTCCGGCAAGCCCGAGGTTTGCGGGCCGAGGCGCGCAAGGTAAAAACGAGAGAGCTGCGGGGTCTCCCCATCCCGCAGCCCTCGTCGCGCCAACCGGAGTTGGCTTGGGTACATTCTCGAAGCGGCCGGCCCCTGGCGTTCTCTCTCCCCTCAGGGCGCCCGAAGCCGGCCAGCTTCGATTCACAATCTCGCAGTCACGCTCCCCGCTTGACTGCTGATAAACAGAAGGCAAGCACCGTGCCACAGCCGGAAAATCGAACCCAGCCATCGGCAACTACCCTAACTACTGAATTCAGCGGTCGTTAAAGCAGATGCGGAGAGCACCAGGATCAATCCAGGGATCGCATCACGCTGATCAGATGGGGCTTGGCCCTCGCCAGTGGGTAAACCAACGCGCAATATTACCCACTCGAAGCACGTTGGGCGTGTGCGACGGCTGTGTCAGCCGCTTTCCGCCCCGCAGGGGCGAGAGTCAATAGCCGAGGGGCGTAAGCCCTCGGTTCGCGAACACGTCGAGTGCGAGGCAAGCCCTGAAAGGGCGACAGACGCTCGCGCCTTGCCTTCAGCTTCGCAGATGCGCTTTGAAGAACGTCCACGTCTTCGCGCCGCTGAACTCATGCGCTCTGTCGAAGATGTCGGCTTCCAGCCGGTCGGGCACACCCAGCAGTTGATAGCACCGCTCCAGCTTGCTCAGTGCGGCGCGGGTGGCATCGATGGGGAAGATCGGATCCTTAGTGCCGGCCTCGATGAGCAGAGGCCGGGGAGCCACCAGGCAGGCGACGTCGTCGTTGTTGCCCAGGCGTCCGAGGCCGGGCACGTAATTGTCGATGCAGTGATGGATCGACAGGATGCAGGCTTCAAACCGATTGCAGAACCCGCTGACACAAGCGGCTTTGACCCGGTCATCGAGAGCGGCCGTGAACTGTGTCACCAGCCCTCCGCCGCTGATACCGACCATGCCGATGCGCTCCGGATCCACCTCCGGCCGTGATTGCAGGAAGTCGATCATGCGCATGGCCTCATAGACACGCACACCCGTCGTGCAGAGCCCGAAATGAATGGCGTTCTTGCTCGGCTGCTCGCAGGCGTTCCAGAGGTTGTTCT
>BTUC01000356.1:0-7471 GCA_045863575.1 Phycisphaerae bacterium | reverse complement strand
GCCCGAGCGCCTGGGCAATGTCCTGAATGATCCGCCAGTCCTGCCGGGCCTCGCCGGGCGGATCCACCGCCTGGTTGATTTTGATCACCCGGCCCTCGATCTGGGTGACCACGCCTTCATCCTCCTCGTGCAGCGAACCCGGCAGCACGATGTCCGCGTGCTGGGCCGTCTCGTTGAGAAAGAAGTCGATGGCCACGTAGAAATCGAGCTTGTCCAGCATCCGCGAGACGAAGTTGTTGTCCGGCAGCGACACCTTGGGGTTGAAACAGATAGACAGCAGGCCGCGGATTTCGCCGCGATCGATCTTGCGGAAGATCTCGTACGCATCGACACCTGGGCGGGGCAAATCCTTCTCGTCGAGGCCCCAGATCCTGGCGATGTGCGCGCGGTGCTCCGGATTACCCATGTCGCGCGCGCCCGGAAGCTGGTCGGCTTTCTGGCCGTGCTCGCGACCCCCCTGGCCATTGCCCTGGCCAGTGATGGTGGCGTAGCCGCAAGCCTCGCGGCCGATGCGGCCGGAGGCCAGAACGATGTTGATCGCTCCCAGCACGTTCTGCACGCCGTGGCTGTGATGCTCGATACCGCGGGCGTGCATAAGGAAGCTGGTCCTGGCCGTGCCCCACCAATCGGCCGCCTGTCGGATGGCCCGCTCGGCGATGCCCGTCACTTGCGCGGTTTTTTTCGGCGTCCACTCCTTGACATGCTCGGCCACCGCATCAAAGCCCACGGTCCAGCGGTCAATGAATGCGTGATCCAGCCAGTCGTTCTCGATCATCAGGTGCAGGATGCCGTTGAACAGGGCCACGTCCCTCCCCGGCTTGACCGGCAGGAACAGGTCACAGGTGCGTGCGACCGGTGTGATCCGAGGATCGACGACGATGATGCGGGCGCCGTTCTCGCGAGCCTGCCAGACATAGTTCGTCGTGATGGGGGCGCACTCTGCCACGTTGGCGCCGCTGATCCACACAACTTCGGATCTGAGCATGTCGCTCCAGGGATTGGCCGCTCGGTCGATGCCGAACGCCTTTTTGTTTCCGGCGGCGGCGCTGACCATGCACAGCCGCCCGTTGTAGTCGATGTTGGCGGTGCGCAGGCACACGCGGGCGAACTTGCCCATCAGGTACGTTTTTTCAGTCGTCAGGCTCGCCCCACTCAGAACGGCGAATGCGTCCGGGCCGTGCTGTGACTGGATGCGTTGAATCTCCCCGGCCACCCGCTGAATCGCGCTCTCGTAGTCCAGCGGGCGAAATCCGGTGGCGGACTGCGGGTCACGTTCGTACGCGTGCAGCAGCCGATCGGGGTGCGCGCCCTGCAAATAGCGCTTGACGCCCTTCGGGCAGAGCATCCCCGTGTTGAAGGGGAACTCCATCCACGGCTCGAAGCCGATCACCTGGTTATCCTTTACCTTGAGCTGAATGCCGCATTGCTGGCCGCAGAAGCAGCAGTGCGTCTTCACCAGACGATCTGGCTCCACACCGGGGTCGAGGCGCTGGCCGCCCGAGAACGCCAGGTGGGGCCCGAACTCCCGGATGGTCTCAAGCCCGTCCTGTGCTGTCGCCATGGTGTATTCCTTCCAGATTCGCCTCGTCCCGGTTCCCCAGCAGTTTCCCCTGGGCCAGGGCCAGCAGCGCCCGACGGCACCGGGGGCAGACCCACTGATAGTGCTCCACCCGTTGATCCGTCACGTCGTAACAGTATCCCAGTTGCCGTTCGACCGTGATGAGATCCTCTACGTGCATTCGGGAGGCGAACTCCTCGCCGCAGCGCCGGCATGTGGCCTGCTCCCCGCGGGTGCCCTCGCTCTTGTAGAACGAAACGCCAATCTGCGCCGGGCGCTGGAAGATGTGAAAGAACTTCCCGAATGGCAGCCATAACAGCGTAAAGATGACCGTCACCGCGTGCAGAATGGCGAGGAAATCGTAGGCATAGCCCTTCAGCCAGGTATAACTGGCGGTCAGCATGAGGCCGGTTACGCTGATGGCAAACAGCAGGATCAGCGGAAGGAAATCCTCCCCGAACTGCTGGAGGGCCGCGGCGCCGTGGTCCCGCATCCGCCGCCGCATCGCCAGCATGACCCCCGCGATGA
Organism: Phycisphaerae bacterium; assembly: GCA_045863575.1. Taxonomy (GTDB): domain Bacteria; phylum Planctomycetota; class Phycisphaerae; order UBA1845; family PWPN01; genus JAAXZI01. The sequence continues at coordinate 5,385 of BTUC01000356.1, read as the reverse complement.
CCAGCAGGGAGGCCCACACCAGCCCATGAAAGATCAAAAAACCCATCAGCGACCCGATGGGAAAGGCGAATGTCTGGAAACCAAACACATAAACGCGATACCAGCCGAAATCGTCAGGCAAGGTCTGGAAGTGGATCCACCCGAAAACGAGCGGGAAAGTGATGGCCGCCGCGATGAGGCAGCCCCACATGATCAGCCAGTGTGCCGCCCAGCGATGCCGACCCCGCCGCCAGATGAAGCTGTTGCCGGCGAAGACGACCAGCAGACGCTGAAGTAACTGGCGGGAGTGACGGCCGACCTGCCCCGGCCGCAGAAAGACCTGCCAGCCGCGCCGCCAGTACATGGCCGTTGGCGGCCGCTGCAACCAGATGGCGTATCGGTAGACGATCGCGAATACGGCGAAGAGAGTGGCGAACGTGTACGCCACCAAGGCCGCATCGAAATGCTGTAAGTTGCGTGAACCCAATATGATAAGTGCAGCCACGAGTGCCGTGGCGGCCACGCCGCTGAAAACTGCTCTGAACACTGGCGAATGCATCGTCACCGGCCCACCGCGCTGGACTGCCTCATCGCGGGTACTGTAAGCCGCAAAAAATTGGATGTCAAGGTACAGATATCTAGATCAATCCGGCCCATCCACTGGGGTCTAGGCTCTTATCCACCGGTTGTCCACCTGTGGATAATTTGTCTAAGAGAAATTTCAGGCTCGTGGCTGGGCAGACGAGAGATACAATGGTGCAGGTGAGCGACGCGGGTTTAACCTGCTGCTTGAATCAGGAGGAGTTATGGAGGGTTCGCCGGCGACGCCCGCGCTCGTTGGGCCTCGCGCTCAGTTTTCACATGCCCTGGGGGCTCTGGTCGAAGTACTCCAGCCACTGGGTCGGGCCGATCTGATCGATCCACTGATTGCATTGCAGGTCGCGGCCATGGACCTGCTCAAGGCTTATCAGGAGTTGGTGGAGGACAACCACGCGCTCCGCGAGCAGTATCGAGCCTCGCAGGACATCCGGCAACTCGAATCCCGAGTTGAATTCCAGCACGAGACCTACTGGCTTCGCCGCGCGGATGGCACCCTGGACGGGCCCTTCTCCACGGTCCCCTGGGACCTGGAGCGCAAACTGGTCCGGATGCACAAGAAGAGCCGCGATCACTTCGGCCACCGAGGTGAGTGCTACGTGTTTGTCTGCCCCGTGCACGGCAAACACAGTGTCGTGCCCGTCCCCTTTGTCCGACAGCAGATGGCTCGCACGGTGCAGACCAGTACCGCCAGCGCCTCATGACGGAGGACGTGGAACCGCAGCGGCCGGCGTCCCCTGCCGGACGTTCGCCCCAAATGCGCCGGAGGAAAGCAGGACACCGGCGGCTGCCCGACAGGGAAATCTTCACCGCGAGACGGCACCAGCATTGATCTCCAGGCTGGCGTGGCATCCTGCCGGTTCATGCGCCGTACGCAGCTCGCGTTCGAATCGCCGGGTCTTGATCCGCTCGATATCCGCCATCATCTGGAAAGCCATTTCCTGCGGCACGAGATGAACAGCGGCCGCCGGCGAGCGACGCCCCCAGTCCATGATCAGACCCATCTCCGGATGAACAATTCGAAGGCCCGATATTTTCCCGTGAACCTGTGACTGTTCAACCCGGCACATTTTCGGCATGGCGCTTTTCCCCCCATGTGGTACAGAAGCATTGGAGCCACCCCGCCGCGAGTCAAGCACAATCAGGAAGGAAACAGCTCCACGTCCGGGTAACGATGCACAGCGCAAGGTAGAAAGTTGCGATCAGCCGCCCATCAGCCGCAGCCGCAGACGATTGAGGGCCGCCTTCGCGGTGCGGTCGCGGACCTGGTTACGCGTGAGCGTCTCGCCGAGGCGATGCTCGGTCACGTTCGCTCCGGCGGAGTCGGCCAGTCCGATATACACAAGCCCCACCGGCTTGGCAGAAGTGCCCCCGGTGGGACCGGCAATGCCGGTGACACTGAGGGCATAATCGCTGCCGGCCAGAGCGCGCGCATTGGAGGCCATGACCGCCGCCACCTCTTGACTCACGGCGCCGCGCGTCCGAATGAGGTCCGCGGGCACGTTCAAGAGCCGGACTTTGGATTCGTTGGCATAGGTTACCAACCCTTGCAGGAAGTACGCACTGCTGCCGGGGGTGTCCGTGAGCCGCCGGGCCAGGAGCCCGCCGGTGCAGGACTCGGCCGTCGTGACGGTCAGCCCGCACTCGATCAGCAGCCGGGCCACGGCCGACTGGAGCGTCGCTTCGTTTTCACCGAAGACCAGCACGCCCAGGCGGCGGCGTACCTCTTCGCGATCCGCCGCCAGCAGCGCGGCCGCCTCCTGGCGCGTCCGCCCATGGGCATGAATGCGCACGCCGATGATCGTCTCCTGCGCGGTAGTGCCCACGGTGGGGTTGCGGTCGCGGCGCATGAGATCGCGGATGGCCTCGCCAATGTCCGACTCGCCCGCGCCGAAGCACTGGATGGTGGTGGCCAGGATCACGCCCTCGCCGGCCCGGGCCGCCAGCACCGGGCAGATATCCCGCTCATACATGACCCGCATTTCGCGGGGCACGCCTGGCATGATGAACACCTCGGCGCCCTTGTGCGTGGCGGCGATACCGGGAGCCGTGCCGCAGGTGTTCTCGATGGGACGGCTGCCAACCGGAAACATGGCCTGCACGGTGTTGGCCTCCGACATGGTCCGGTTGCGGGCGGCGAAAAAGGCCTTGATCCGCTCCAGTGAGAGCCTATCCAGCTCCAGCCCCACGCCCATCGCGGCGGCCAGGGCATCCCGACTGAGATCATCCGCCGTCGGTCCCAGACCGCCCGTGATCAGCACCACCCCGGCCATGCCGCAAGCGTGCTCGATCTCTGCCTGAATGCAGGCGATGTCGTCCGGGACGGTGCCGTGCAGCCGGACGCGAATGCCCAGCTCCGCCAATCGCTGAGACAGCCAGGCGGTGTTGGTGTCCACCGTCTGGCCCAGCGTGAGTTCATTACCGATACTGAGAATCGCGGCGTCCATGGCTTCCACTGGTCTGAATAGTTTACCGCAGTGGTAAATCGCACTGATTCATGAGGGCTAGAGATTATTGATGCGCGCCCGGCGACCGAGATAGCCGCCATGATGCCGCAGGCCGAAGTCGTGTCGGGTAATGCCCTTCACCTCCATGAGTGTGAGGGCCAGCGCGTCGCTGATGGCCAGCATGACCGCGATGCTCGCCGAAGGAGTGAGACCCAGCGGACACGGTTCTTCGATGATACCCATATCCAGGATAACGTCAGCCAGTTCGCGAAGCTGCGAATCGGGATGCGACGTGATGCCGATGATCGTTTTCAAGCCCAGATGGCGGCCCAGTTCGAGCATCTCGATGATTTCTATGGTCTTGCCGCTGGTGGAGAAGGCCACGATGCAGTCATCCGGCGCGACCAGACCCAGGTCGCCGTGGGCGGCTTCGCCAGGATGAATGAACGCGGCCGGCGTACCCGTCGAGCAGAGCGTGGCCGCGAACTTATGGGCCACGTGGCCGGCCTTGCCCATCCCGGTGGTGAGCACCTTGCTGCGGCAGTCGCGCATGGCGTGAACCGCCGCCTCGAATTCCGGCGTGACCTTCACCGCGGCAATGGCCGCCGCCTCGCAGGCAAGAATCTCGGCAATCCTTTGCTGCACGTTCATGCAATCGCCTCCAGGCCGTGGGCTTCCATCCGTTTGCCGTCCCTCAGGATATCCGCCGCCGGGCCATCCGCAACGACCCGGCCGTCATCGATCAGCACCACCCGCCGGCAAAGCCCCGCGACCAGGGCCAGATCGTGCGAAGCGATCAGCATGGCCGAGGGCAACCCGGCGAGCACCTCGATGAGCCGGCGCCGCCCGCGCGGGTCGAGATTGCTCGAAGGCTCATCCATGAGCAGCAGGGCCGGCCGCATGGTCAGGACCGACGCAATAGCGGCGCTGCGCTTCTGGCCCATGGACATGTGGTGCGGCGCCCGGTCCAGCAGATCGGTCAGCTTCAAGGCGTCCGCCGTCTCATGGACGCGATCGCGCGCTTCTTCGGGTGAGAGCCCCAGGTTGACGGGCCCGAAAGCGAGATCGTCCGCCAGCGTCGGCATGAAGAGCTGATCGTCAGGGCTCTGAAAAACCAGCCCTACCCGTCCGCGCAGTTCCTTGAGCCGGTCGCGCCCGAAGTCGGCGCCCTCCACGCGGATGCGCCCCGATCCGCTGTAAAGCCCGCCCAGACACATGAGCAGTGTGCTCTTGCCCGACCCATTAGGCCCGACGAGCCCCACCTTTTCGCCCGCCGCCATCGAGAAACCGACGCCGCGCAGCGCCGGCGTGCCGTCGGGATAGCTGTAAGCCAATGATTCTACCTGTAGCAAGGGATCCGCATTGACGCTCATGCCCACACCTCCCCGCCCCAGCGCAGCACGAACAGGTACGCGACCGTCGAGGCCGCGAAAATCCAGTCCCCACCGCCCCAGCGCAGCGGCCGCAGCAGACGAATCGTCCCGTCATACCCACGGGCCAGCATGGCCATGTAAGTCCGCTCGGCCTGTTCCAGCGAGCGGATGAACAGCACGCCAACCAGCCCGGTGGCCGCCCGCCACCTCCATGCCAGCGGGCCGCGCCCGGCGTCGCGGGCGCTCCAGGCCTGGCGCAGGTGCATGGCCTGGTCGACCAGCAAAAAGAGGTAACGGTACAGGAAACGCAACTGCGTCACCAGAATCCGCGGCACGCCGAGCTTCTCGAATCCCTTGAGCAGTTCGGGGAACCGCGTTGTGCTGGCCAGGGCGATCAGGGCGGCCATGCCCAGCACAAACCGGACCAGCACCGACGCGGCGGTCAGCCATCCTCCGGCGATGATCAGGGAGTCGCTGATCCGCACCGGGGTACGGTCAAACACCGGTGAGAACGCCACCAGGCAGACCACGAACGGCGAGACCAGCAGGGTGTGTTTGACCACAAACCACAGCGGAATGCCACCCCAGGCCAGCAGCACGAAAGGGAACACCGCGTACCACGGCGACGGCAGCGCATAACGCGGCAGCGAGATCAGCACCGCACTGTAGGCTACGACGGCCAGAATCTTGGCGCGTGGGTCCAGCCGGTGAATCGGCGAGTCCTGGTACGCAAAGCGGTCGAGATAATGGTGGTGCATGAGCGACCGGCTACTCCAGCGTGCCGAAATTCACCTCGGTGTCGTACTCCATGCGGACCCGGCCGGCCGACTGATGCGCGTCGAACAGCCTCGCAAGCTCCGTCAACATGGCATCATAGCGTGGGTGGCCCGGCAGCGGTATGTACGAGGAAGAGAGCAGCCGCCCCTTGAGTGGGTTCGATCTGCATGGCCGGTCCGCAGGAGCACATGCCGCGGCAACTGTGCGGCTTC
>BTUC01000355.1:0-7485 GCA_045863575.1 Phycisphaerae bacterium | reverse complement strand
CGACGCTCGATCCGGTTGCGGCGTTGTAGTACTCAGCATTCGTAACAGTGAGGCCAGGGTTGACGATCTGGTAGTTGGTGGTCAGCAGGACATTGTTGTCCATGGCCCCGCCGAAAGTAACGAGCACCGTATTCTGCGTCAGGGCGATCGCGGTGGCGAGGAACGGCTCAATAGTGGTCGATCCGGCGAAAACCACCGTATCTTTGGATGTGGCCGCCTGCCTGATCATCTTGTTGGTCGCCTGAGACTGCTGAACCGAGAGTTCGTAGTGCACCGGCCGCTGCTTTTATGTGACCAGCAGCACACGCTTGACATCCGTCCCGCGGCGACGCACCTCCATAACGGCCAGGGGCGCAGCGTCCGTTGCCGTAATCGCATATAGCGACAGATCTTCCGCTTCCGCTCCCACCGGCCGGTCGAAGATCAGTTCGACGTAATGCTGGCTCAGGGCCTGTGCACTGACAGGAACCGCTTCGAGAGCGGCAGCGACGGACCCGTCAAACGGCAACGGCAGCGTCTGGGCGCTCTCCTCTGCATCCTCTGGCGCGGAAGGCGTACAGGCTATTCCCCAAGAGAGCGCCACGACCAGGAACAAACGGAATACGTCACCGAAAACTCGGCTTGTCACGGTTCCACTCCTCATGTAGCCGTCTTAGGGACCGACAGAAATGGGTACCGGGCGACTGACACCGCGCGCTGTAAGCCCGCGTCGTAACGCGTGGGGTCAGACCTCGCCCCCCTGCTGATGGATTTTGAACGCAGTCGGAAATGAAGGCACGACCAGACAAGCTCGCGGAGCTTCAACCCGGCAGCTTCTCGAAGGCGAGCTTACGAATAGTCACTCTAGATGTCAAGAGGTTTTTTTCCCAATAATGAAGTATTCCCAATGCTAGAAGGCGCCAGGCTGGGCAAAGCGCTTTGCCAGTCGCAGATGGCCGGTATAATGTCCGCTCCGGCCGACGCTCATTTCGGCCAGAACCTCTGGAACAACCTTGAACGACAGTTGAAATTGGAGGTTAGATGATGCCCTGTGGCCTTCCTCACCGCGGTATCCCGGCTGGCTTGATCTCTGTGGCGTTCACCTGTTGGCTGATTTCCGGCGCTCACGCGGCCCCGTGCGAGCAGGCCATGCTCATTCCGGAGCCCGCCGCCGGCGGTGCCCAGTTCGGGATGGCCGTCGACGTCAGCGGGGACACCGCGCTGGTGGGCGCCCCGACGGACGCCGGCACCGGGGCCGCCTACATCTTTCAACGCAACGATCGAGAGTGGACGCAGGTGGCCAGGCTGATTGGCGATGACGCCCTGCCGACAGATCAATTCGGGTATGCCGTAGCCATCGAAGGCGACACGGCCGTGATCGGTGCACCGCGACACGACAGCACCGTCGTAGACACCGGCGCCGTCTATGTATATCGCCATGTGGAAGCCACCTGGATACAGACAGCCAAACTGACCGTCGCGGATCCCCAAGGCGGTTATCAGTTCGGAGCATCAGTCGCCATCAGCGAGGACACCCTCGCGGTAGGCGCTCCCTATCAGTCCTGGAATGATGGAGTGACCTCCGGCACCGGGTTGGTTTACGTTTTTCAGAACCAAGGCGGCTCCTGGAGCCAGACGCACCAGCTTCGGCCTTCCGACCCCGCAAACGCTAGCCGGTTCGGACTGGCCGTGGCAATCGACGCGGACACGGTGGTGACCGGCACGTATAATGGGCGATCGGGATCCATTTTTTCGGGAGTCGCCTATGTATTCCGGGCCAACGACGACGATTGGGTCGAGCAGGCTAAGCTGAGCGCCTTGGATGCGGCCGGCGGCGACATGTTCGGGTACAGCGTTGCTGTTCAAGGCGCGGACATCCTCATCGGAGCTCGGTACGACGACGACGCCGGTTCGAATTCCGGCTCCGCCTATGTGTTTCATTACAACGGATCCTCCTGGGAACAGACCGCCAAACTGACGGCCTCCGATGCCGCCGCAGGCGCAGCTTTCGGCACGGCAGTGGCACTTGGCGACGGACGGGCCATGGTGGGAGCGCCGATGTACACCCTGCCATCCGGCACAATAGGCGCCGCCTACCTCTTCGTTCGGGAGGAGTCTGGATGGCAGCAGCAGGCTGCGCTGCTGGCCTCCGACGCGGGCACAGGCGATCAGTTCGGCATCTCTTTAGCGCTGGACGCGGATACCGCTCTTCTGGGGGCCAAGAACAACTCTGTCAATTTCGTCAACTCCGGCTCAGCCTACGTTCTGGTCGGCCTGTCCGGTCTTCCTGACACGGACGGAGACGGCGTTCCGGACGCCTGTGACAACTGCGTCGAGTACCCCAACCCCGACCAGCGGGACTGCGACGGCGACGGCATCGCCGACGCTTGCGCCATCGGAGCCGGGCTGAGCCCGGATTGTGATGGCAATGGCGTTCCCGACGAGTGTGACCTCTACTGCGGCGCCGGGTTCAGCTACCGGGAGTTCACAAGCACTGCCGACTTTCTGCTGCGTGGGTCCACCCACCTCTTCGCGCCTTTCAAGCGGCTGAGGCTCACGCCAAGGCGCACTTACGTCAGTGGCGCCGTCTGGCATGCCACCCGGCAGCATGTCGCCAAGGGTTTCACCACCACGTTCCAGTTTCAGATCAGCGAGCCTGAGGGCTATTCGGATCCATGGGGCGGCGGCGGAGATGGAATGGCCTTCGTGATTCAGGACCATTCCCCGTCCGCGCTAGGTCCATATGGCGGAGCGATGGGCTATGGCGACTACACGCCAGGCTCAGGCGGTATCCGCCGCAGCCTGGCCGTCGAAATCGATATGTTCTGCAACACCGAGTACCGCGACCCCGATAACCATCACATCAGCATCCAGACCCGCGGGACCCTGGGCAACAGCCCGGACGACCAGTACTCCCTGGGGGCGGCTCTGGGTGTCGAAGTGCTGGAGGATGGCGGCGTTCATACGCTCACCATCGTATACCAGCCGGGCATCCTGAAGGTTTATCTGGATGACGTATCGTCTCCGATGGTGGTCGCCCAGTTAGATCTGGGGCCCTTGCTGGACCTGACGGATGGAAGGGCATGGGTCGGCTTCACAGCCGCCACGGGTGCGGCCGTGGAGAACCACGATGTCCTGAGCTGGTCCTTCCTGAGCGCCGGTCCGGACCCATGCGCCAGCGACTGCGGCCTGAACGGCGTCCCGGACGTGTGCGAGACCGACGCGGACAGCGACGGCCTGGTAGACACCTGCGACAACTGTCCGGAAACGGCCAATCCCGAGCAAACCGACGGCGACAGGGACGGAGTTGGCGACTTCTGCGACAATTGCCTCGGTATCCCTAACCCGGATCAGGCCGATTGCGATGCGGACGGTACCGGGGACGCCTGTGAAACCGGTCTCGATCCGGACGCCGATGGCGATGGTGTCGCGGACGCCTGCGACAACTGCCCCGCACTGCCCAATGCCAATCAGTCCGACTGTGACGGCGATGGTCTGGGCGATGCATGCGATGCAGGCCGCGTCTGGTTCGTTGATGCCCGTGCCAGCGGGACCGCCGATGGAACGAGTTGGACGGATGCCTTCCTCAACCTTCAGGACGCGCTCACCGCCGCCGGCGAAGGCGAACAGGTCTGGGTCGCCACCGGCCGATACGTCCCTACGCATCGCAGCGACCCGAACAATCCTCGCACTGCCTCCTTCCGCTTGGTGGATTGCGTTTCGCTCTATGGAGGCTTTGCGGGCACCGAGCAGCAGATCGAGCAGAGAGACCCTGCCGCCAACCCAACCGTGCTGAGTGGAGATCTCAACGGGGACGACGGGCCGGACTTCGCCCACTACGCGGAGAACAGCTACCACGTGGTCACCGCGACCGGCGTAGGCATCGGCACAGTCATCGACGGGTTTACCATCAGCGGTGGCAACGCCAATGGGCCCGCACTCAATGATCGCGGCGGCGGCTTGTTCAATCTGAATTCCAGCCCGCAGATCATCGGCTGCACCTTCGCCGCTAACCAGGCAGGCTTCGGCGACGCGGGCAGCAATGATGGCGGAGGAGCGATGTGCAATCAGGGCGGCCGCCCCACCGTACAACGCTGTAGCTTCCTGGCCAACCTGAGTGTGGGGGACGGCGGCGCTATCCTCAACACGAATACCAACACTGCCATCGACGACTGCTCCTTCACCGGCAACCGGGCCACGGAGGCGGGCGGCGCGGTGTACGGTGCCGGCGTGGGTGTTCTGTGGTTGCGAAGTTCCGCATTCAGCGGCAACACCGCCAAGCGCGGCGCAGCCGTGCGGCTGCGAGGCACCGTACACGGAACGCTGGTCAACTGCGCATTCGCTGAAAACACCGGAGACTTCGGCGGCGCCGTTCACGTCGAATCAGCCGGCCTGACGCTCGCGAACTGCATATTGGAGGGCAACATCGCGGCCGGCGACGGTGGAGGCGTGCTCGCCTACGGCGCCAACGTGACGGTGAACAACTGCCGATTCCGGAGCAACATCTCCCGGGGACTCCCCTCAGTCGGCTACTCACCTTTCGGCGGTGGAGCTATCGCCTGCTTCAGTAACTCCATCGCCACGATCACAAACTGCACCGTGACCGCGAACGCAGCGCAGGGCACCAACAGCATAGATGGCGGGGGCGGCCTTTTCGTGGATGCCAGCAACGTCACCATCAGCAATTCCATCATCTGGGGCAACAGCGACGCCAGTTCCCGCCCCCTGGAACACCGGCAGATTCACGTCTACAGCGCACCACCTCCCCTGGTCAGCCACTCCTGCGTCCAGACTTCTGTAAGCCTCTATCCCGGCGTGGCCAACGTGAGTGCAGACCCATTGTTCGCGGATGCCCCCGCCGGTGATCTGCGACTGCTTCCCGAGTCGCCCTGCCTGGACAGCGGCGACAATGCCCAGATTGCACCGGACGCAGGCGATCTGGATCAAGACCGCGACTTTGCCGAACCCACACCGCTCGACCTGGCCGGCGCCCCGCGTGTTTTCAACCAGATCGTGGACATGGGCGCCTACGAAGGTCCCATTCCGCACTTCCGCATTGTCGGTGGGCCGGTCACGGTTCCCGAAGGAGCCATTCCGCCTTCGCCGCACGGCAAGCTCGCCGCAGGCGTCGCGGCGTTCCTGGTCAGGCTGGGTCAAGACCCCAAGGGCACGCTCACCGCAAAGGTCGAGCGGCATTCCGGCGACCCGGACCTCCATGTTATCATCGGCTCCACGCTGGTCTTCGATTCCTCCAACTACGCGACCTATCAACCGGTGATCCTGGATGCCGCCGAGGATGACGACTGGTTCGACGGCACCGCGACCATCCGCATCAGTGCACCGGGCATTCGCCCATGCGACGTGCAAGCCGTGGAAGAGGACAATGATCCGCCGCCCGTTGTCGTGTTCGTCGACGCCGGCGCCACGGGGGTGAACAATGGCCGGGACTGGACCAACGCCTTCAAGGAACTGCGCCTTGCGCTCGACGCTGCCGCCCTGTATCCCGAGGTTCTGGAAATCCTGGTGGCTGCGGGGACTTACCGACCGGATTCCGACTGGACCAGCGGCACGCATACCGGCGATCGATCGGGCACCTTCCGATTGAGGAATTCCCTTGCGGTCTTGGGAGGTTTCCCTCCCGGCGGCGGCGAATGGAGCAGTCGTCGGCCGTCGCGACATCCCACCGTCCTCAGCGGGGATCTGGCCGGCGATGACGGCGCCGGCTTCGCCAACTACTCGGACAACAGTTACCACGTGGTCACCGGTGTTGGTACTGATTTCACGGCCATCCTGGATGGATTCCAGATTATGGGCGGCAACGCGGATGCTCAGGGGGCGGACAGTACGGGCGCGGGCATTTACCTGGATCAGAGCTCGCCTACGCTCATCAACTGTACTTTCGCAGGGAACCTGGCACTCGGACACGGCGCCGGCGTCTTCAACAGCAGCAGTCATCCCGCCATGGTGAACTGCGTCTTCACCGGTAATCAAGCCAGCTTGGGTGGAGCCATCTTCAACTTCAAGAGTGATCCGACGCTGACCAACTGCACGTTCACGGCCAACCTTGCCGTAAACGCAGGGGGCGCCATCGCGGGTGGAAACCCCACGATGACCAACTGCATCGTCTGGTCCAACTCACCGGTAGACGCCCAGATGAGCGGGGCAGGCTGGAACGTCAGCTACAGTTGTGTCCCGGCCGGCCATGGCGGCGGGACGAATATCACGGCCGATCCGCTCTTTGTGAATGCTGCGGCCGGAGACTTGCGGCTACAGCCTGCCTCTCCGTGCATCGACGCCGGGAACAACGATGTGGACACTGACATCCATGCAGTTGATTTCCAGCCCCTGCCGGCGCTGGATGTGCTGGGTAATGCACGGCTGATGGACAACCCGGCCGTTGTCGATACGGGCGCCGGCACTTCGCCGATCGTTGACATGGGCGCCTATGAGTGGCTACCCCTCTCGCCGGCGGATTTCGATTTCGATGGACTGGTGGACGATTGGGATTTCGATCTTTTCTCGGGATGTGCTTCGGGACCGGCGATCCCCTATAACCCCGCACACCTTCCCGTGACCTGCCGGTTGGTCGTGTCGGCAGGGTTTCTGCCGGCAGACTTTGATACGGACGGCGATATCGATCAGGAGGACTTCGGGGTATTCCAGCGATGCTATAGCGGCTCCAATCTGACCGCCGATCCGAACTGCACAGATGGAGAAGAATAAACATGCGGCGGAATCTCAGGCTCTGCACTGCCCTTTGTATCATCACGGCCGCAGCAGAAGCCCAGGCCGCCCAGCCCAGGCCCAACATCGTCTTCATCTATGCCGACGACCTCGGGTTTGGCGATCTCGCCTGCCACGGGCATCCGCACATTCGAACGCCGCATCTGGATCGGCTGGCGCGTGAGGGCACGGATTTCAGAAGCTTCACCGTGGTAAACCCGGTGTGCTCGCCGAGCCGCACGGGCATCATGACCGGCCAGTTCCCGTCGCGCTGGGGCGTGCACCAGCACTTCGCCGCGCACGATCTGAACGTTCAGCGCAACATGCCGGACTGGCTGGATCCGAAGGCGCCTTTGCTGCCACGCGTGTTGAAAGAGGCTGGCTACCGCACGGCGCACTACGGGAAGTGGCATCTCTCCGGCGGTATCCTGACGGACGCGCCGCTACCGGCAGCCTACGGCTTCGATGATGCGGCCGTGTGGACCGGTCCCGGCCGGCACGTCTTCGACGGCACAAACATCCAGGCGGTTCGCGGCGAGGCGTCCGCCCATGACCGGCATGCCGCCTCGTGGCTGAGCGTGGCCGCAACGGATCACGCGGTGAAGTTCATCCGGCAGACTCAAGGCACACCGTTCTACCTGAATCTCTGGCTGCACGAAACTCATCACCTCGTCTCCGCAACCGACGACGACAAGAAACCCTATGCCGCGGTCGCGGAACCCCGCCGCACGTACTATGCGGCCGTCACCCGCGCCGACCGGCAGGTGGGCCGCATCCTGGAGG
>BTUC01000354.1:0-7545 GCA_045863575.1 Phycisphaerae bacterium | reverse complement strand
ACGAGATGTGGGATCGAGCCTACCAGCCCGAACAGAGGGTGGACCTGGATATGCCGGTGAAGGCAGGAGACGAAGCGCTCCATTGGAAGCCTTTCCGCACAACCGATCCGGAGGGCATCGTGGATCTCGAGCGGGCGGTGGCCAGCCGGCCGGAGGTGGGCGCCTATGCTTATGCAGAGATTATTGTTCCGGCCGAGCAGGACGTTCAGCTCCAGATCGGCAGCGACGACAGCATAGTCGTGTGGGTCAACGGTGAGCGGGTGCACGCGAATCGGACGGCACGAGGGCTCACCGTTGATCAGGATCGGGCCGAGGCCCGCCTGAAGGCTGGCACCAATCGCATTCTGGTCAAGGTGCTCAACAACACCAACGGGTGGGCGTTCTGCCTGCGGATGACAACACCGGCTGGCGAGCCGGTTGAGTTCGAGCAGAAAACTCAGTAGGCCGGGATTCTGGCAGAAGTGGGGCCGGCATGGGGCTCACGTGCAACATTGGCCGGCGGGGGCGGCGGATCCGCGCGATCAATGGCTTGATCCTGCTGACCGCCGGTATCCTGCTGCTCATCTTTCTCTGGCCGCCGGCCTGGTGGGTATGGCTCCTGGCCGCTGGCTTAGTGCTGGGTGGGCTGTTTTCTCTGTTCGAGGCGCGAGTGGGGTGGTGCGCCATCCGTGCGATGGGACTTCGGACACCGATCTGAAGCTTGGTTCGTCAGCGGCCTCGCGCCCAACGCGATCGGCAGAGGCCGAGGATCGATAGCGCAACGGCCATGGGGATGAGGAAGCACGGGGGTGAGCTGCCCTCCGGGAGCTCGTGGAACTCGCGCACCCGGTTCAACACCTCACCGAAGCTCGCGATTTCGTCCAGGCCAAACTCTTCCCGCCGCCCGACTGCCACCCACAGCTTGCCGGTCTGTCCGGTCGGTGAGAACGCCACCGCGTAGTACCGCCCGGCCTGCGACACGGTCACGAGTTCCTCGCGCCGGATCCAGGACTCCGTTCCCGTGAACGGTTCGTAGAAAAGCTCCGGCTCATCGCCGGCCGGGAACACCACTGCGCCTGTGTTTGCCGGAGCGGCGAACGGAAGGCTCGCGTGGGGCAGTCCGGGACCGACCACGGCCACGGAGGGCCGGTAGCCCTCCAGGCGATCGATCGCCGGCACACCCAATTGGACGTAGAGTTCCTGCCCGGCTTCCAGTTCGAACGTCAGCCACAGTTGCGGCGCTGACGGCGACAGCTCACTGTACACCACTTGTGAGAGGGTCGGATCTTCGATTTCGACGGCATTGGCCGGATCGCTATGGGCGCCTTCCGGGAAAATCGGCTGATGGGCCCTGGCCGCGCCACTTAAGAAGAGGACCCCCGCGGCTGCCGCGATGCTCATGCGAGTCATAGGATGCCTCCAGCAGGTTCTACGCTGACAACTTCCACGTGTTGTAGCGGCCGGCCTCCGTGCCGGCCGTTTGACTTGATCAACGACCGGCACGGAGGCCGGCCGCTACGGTACTGGCGAACTGCGCTGCGGAACTGGCGGACTGGAAAGGGGCACCAGGTTCCGTCCGGCCTGCTTTCACCTTCAACGCAGCACGTCGTCCTCGTCGAGCTTTCTGCGGAGCTTGTCCAGGGCCGCGTTTTGAATCTGCCGGACGCGTTCCTTGCTGAGGCCGATGGCATCACCGAGTTGCTGGAAGGTGAGCCGCGTCCGGCCGTTCGCGGGGAAACGCTGGGCGAGGACTCTCGATTCTAGGGCGCTGAGACCTCCGCGGTTTTCCGTCATGATTCTCCGGAGGCGCTCGAGGAACAGGCCGGTGGCGTCATCGGTTCTGCCCGGTAACTCCATGGAGGATTCATACTGTACCGGAAATCGCTGACGGTACTGATTCTCCCGCCGGCTGCGGCGCACCAGGGCCCTGAGGATGACATTGCAGGCGTATGTGCTGAACCGGAAGCCCTTCCAGGGGTTAAATCGTTCGACGGCGTGGCTCAATGCCATCAGCGCCTCGCTGAGCAGTTCATCCCGGTCCACGCCGGGAGCACGAAATCGGGCCATCATCGAGTAGACCAGGCCCAGGTTCCGCTCCACGATGTGCTCCCGGATGGCCTTCCAGCGCTGAATCCAGGCCGCCCGGCTGGCTGGACGTGACCTTGGCCGCCTGGGATTCGCCCGGTAGGCGCAGGTGTGCATGGCAACGAACAGCGAGGATTCGTCCATTCCGGCCTGTTCGCTTCCGCCCCGCTGGAGGCCCGTTGCCAGTACATTGGCTTGCACGGCGGCTGCCCTCGATCGAATGCGGGGGTGGGGGGCATACCAGAGCGGGCGCTGGCCCTCACTTCGTCCACGATCTGCAAGATCCGTGCTCATCATCACCATGGTCTGCACCTCGCCGGGTTCGCGTTGATGCCCGGCAGATCGGCACGGCGTTTTCAGTGGCCGTGCCGGTCCGCCGTCTCTTATCCCCTTTTGGGGCAGAGCCGGAGTCCATACGTCTGACGAGTTCGTGTTGACCGTTCGCCAGTTTACGCGGGGTCTTCCGGCCGTTTCCGCAGTCCTGCACGTTTCATCAACTTTCCCGTGCCCCGCTTCTCGATGAGTCGCGGCTGCACGGGATTCCGAAATCACCGATCCGTCGTCACCGCAGCGGTCAGCGCGGGCTGACCACTGGCCAGGCCCACCGCGTAGACCGTGTAGACCCGTCCGGCCGATAGCGTGAGCGGATCCAGCTCCAGGACGACCGTGGCGCCGGTGCTGTCACGCACCTGGAGTGTATAGGTGCCGGCGGGCACGCTGATATATCCGCCGTTACCCTTGAACGCGACGTCGTTGAACAGCGTCGTTCCGTCGGGCAGGGTGATGTCGACGACCGGGGCATCGGGGCTGGCATGCACGAATCGAACCCTGGCTTGCCCGGTCGGAGGAGCGCTGTTGTCGTCAGACAGCACCAGGGGTTCGATCGACGCCAGGCGATTGACCGCTACTACGGTCGTATCGGTTCCCTCACCCAGCGGCAGCGCGGCATCGATCACGCCGTCGCTCGCACAACCCGCACCTGCGGGAACTACCCGCACCTGATAGGTGTCCGCCGGCACGGAAGCGTAATCCGTTCCGGCGGGGAACGGTGCGTTGGCAAAGAGCACGCCGCCGTTCGCGCACACATCAACGGCCGGTGCGTCGGGGCTCGCATGAACCACCCGCACACGCGCATTTTGTTCAGCACCATTCGGGGCCATCACGCAGGCCGTCGTTGCGATCAGGGTCAGTCCGAACACACTGCCAATTATCCTGTTCATGTCGGTGTCTCCTCTTCCCATTGATTGGGATTCAAACTTGCTCAGGCCAGCGCAGGGGTATGTTCGTGCCGCCAGCGACGCTGGATCGACTTCCACTGGAACACCTGGTAGAGGCCGGCCAAGCCTACCAAGGCATAGACGATCGAACTCAGGACCGAGCCGTCGCCGAGAAGGGCGGCAACCAGGTCAAATCTCAGAATCCCGACGAGACCCCAGTTCAACGCTCCAACGACGACCAGAACGGCAGCAACCACGTCAATCGTTTTCATCACAGACTCCTTGGCCAGTTCACCTGGACCTGAAGAAACGCAGCGTTTCGCAACGCCTCCGGTGCTCACCGGCCACAGGCGTTGATGGGTGACAGGACCTCGGAACGTGCTGCGGTGCTCTCCTTGACCTGCGCCGCGCACGCCCGAGGCCACTATGGTTCCGTTGGCTTCGTTCCGCATCTGGCGGGTAACCAGTGCAGTTCCTTGGAAATCGATCAAAACGTTCATCTGAATATAGCCGCTGGGCTTGGGGAGTCAAATAAAAATTCGTCCAAAACGTTCAGCCTCAGATGGCATTCCGCTGGGGAATTGATCTTAAATCGATCAGATGTAAGTACTTGCGGTAATGTCTTCTTGCTTCGGATAGATCGCTGCTATAGAATCGATCAAAACATGCAGGAGGTGGCTTGGTGCGTGAATTACTGACGCCTCGACAAGTCGCTCAGGCGATTGGTGTTAGCGAAGCTTCGCTGAAACGCTGGTGCGACAAGGGCTTAATACCGACTGTGCGGACGGGAGGAGGGCACCGTCGCCTCCCGATCAACGGGGTCATGCAATTCCTGCGGACAAGCGGGCATTCTCTGGTTCTTCCGGAGGTACTCGGCTTGCCCGCGGGGACGGGTCGCTCCGAGAGCACGTTGGATCGGGCCCGGCAGGACATCATCACTGCATTGGAGGCCGGAGATGAGGCGCGGCTGCGTGGTCTGGTCTTCAGTCTCTATCTCGGGGGCCACACGGCCGTCGACATCTGCGATCTGCTCCTGGCTCCCGCTTTTCAGGAACTGGGCGCACGCTGGCAGCACGGTGCCCTGGAAGTCTACGAGGAGCGGCGCGGCTGCGAAATCTGTTTGCGCGTCCTGTACCAGCTCCGCCAGTCACTCCCGACCATTCCCGCTGAAGCGCCTCGGGCCATCGGTGCGACCTTGGAAGGCGATCCCTACATGTTGCCGACGGCCATGGTGGCGATCGCCCTGCGGGAAGCCGGTTGGAACGCGGAGTCCTACGGCTGCTGGCACCCGGCCGAAACGCTCGAGGCGGCCGTCCGTGAGGAGCGACCCCGGCTTCTATGGATCAGTGTCTCGACACTCGACGACGCGGAGGCCTTCGTTGCCCGCTACACCTCCTTGTACCATTCAGCAGTGGCTTCCGGTGTAGCGGTGGCCGTGGGCGGACGGGCGTTGACCGAGCCTCTCCGGCGGCGCATCGAGTATTCCGCCTACGGGGATTGCCTGCGCCACCTGGTCGCGTTCGTGGCGACATTGCGGGCATAGGTTCTTCCCGCACAAGGGATAGATGCACGACCTTTCCGCGCTGCCTGCGTCATCCTCTTCATCCGTCTGGACTTGCCGCGGCCGCTGGCGGAAGATCGTCTCCTCGCTGCTCCCGGCCGTTTGTGCGCCGCCCGGCGCGATCTTTGCGCCATGCGGGAATCACCTGAAGAGCATCCCTGCCGCCCGTCGATAGATATCTGGCACGTTATCGGACAGACAAAGATGACGGTGGGAGCGGAAGAAACGGACTTTCGCTCTTAAGGTGGTCCCGGAAACAGACGACGTTATGGGTGGTCACGGTCAGGGATGATCGCGACGGGAACGCAAATCGCCGTTCGGACCGCAGTCCCTCCCGGGGGACCCAGCAAGGGGTGCAGTACAGCGCTGGTCGGGGTAATGACGGCGCTGAGCTGCGGGTGGGTCGGTTGTTCGCCAGCCAGGGACCGGCAGGAACTGGAAAGGTTGCCCGTGTTTCCCCCGGGCACCGTGATCGCGGTGGCTCCCGCGCTGAACTTCAGCGGAAGCACGGCTTTCGATCCGGTGATCGTGGGGGACCTGATGGCCAGTGAGCTGGCCGACGTCCCGGGCATGGGCGTGATCGGTGTCAATCGGGTGTTGGCGCTGCTTGCGGAGCAGGGTGTTGCACGGATTCAATCTCCACGACAGGCGATCGAAATCTGCGGCCGGCTGGGCGCTGACGCCCTGCTGGTTTTCGCCGTCACCGAGTACGACCCGTACACCCCGATCGTGGGGATCACCGCTCAACTGTATGGCCCACCGCCTCTGCCGGCGGGGGGAGTGGCGGAACTGGCCGTCGGCGCCCCGCATGCCCCGGCGCAACCCGCCCGACCTCTGGCCCAGGCGCAGCGGATATTCAACGCGGATCATCAGCGCGTACAGCATTACGTGCGCGAATATGCCGATAAGCGAGATGCAGGTGAGAGCCCCTATGGGTGGCGGAAGTACGTCGCCAGTCAGGAGCTGTTTCTGCGATTCTGCTGCTGGTGTGTGGCGAGAGAACTGACCGAGCAGCAGCCGCTGGCGCTCTTCGGGCCAGGCCCGACCGGCGGCGAGGAGGAGTAAGTCATGGACGTGGTTCGTCAGCTCTCGCTCGTGAAAGGCAAGCACCGATACGTATTCCGCTACCAGGCCGGCCGGGAGCCGGACATCATCGCGGCCTTTGCCGCACTGGCGGCGGATGAAAATAGCGAATTCGATTGGTTTGATGCGGCCGTCCTCAGCTATCAGATGGGCCGCCGGCTCGAGCTGGACCTCGAGCAGGTGGCTTCCACGACCGGGTGACGACAGCGATCAGGCCCTTACAACAGCCAGGTTGCAGATAAAGACAGGTTCGCCGCCGAATCAGCAAGCTATGAGCGAAAATCATCTGATCGAAGAATTCCTGAACTACCTCCGCTTCGAACGGCACTTTTCGCCGCACACGGCCAAGTGCTACGCCGCCGACCTTCACCAGTTCTGCGAGTTCCTTGCTGATCAGGCAGGCGGACACGCGGGGGAGGCTGCCGCCTCGGGTGGGTTTGAGAGCGGCAACGGGGGCGGAACCGCGCTGGCGACGGTCGCGTCCGCACCGCGCGTGGCCGCGCAGCCGATTCCCCTCTCCGGTGTGGAGACAGAGGATGTGCGGCGGTTCCTGGCCTTCCTGCGCGACCGTGAGTACTCCAAGAGTACGACCGCGCGGAAGCTGGCCACCCTGCGGAGCTTTTACAAGTTCTGCCTGAAACGCGGCCACGTCCAGGCCAACCCCCTGGCCAGCATCCGCACGCCCAAGCAGGAGAAGCGCCTGCCCAAATTCCTCGAAGAGGAGCAGGTCCGCAAGCTCCTGGAAACTCCGGACACCGCCGCACTGCTGGGCGCCCGGGACCGGGCCATGCTCGAGACCATGTACTCGACAGGCGTTCGCGTCAGCGAATTGGTCGACCTGAACATCGCCGACGTTGATTTCGTGGGTGAGTGCCTGCACATCCGCGGCAAGGGCAAGAAACAGCGCGTGACGCCGATCTCGCCGACCGCCCTGGCCTGGATCAAGCGCTACATGGAAATGCGCCGGCAGGACCCGCGGGCCGCGAGCTATAACCAGGAAGCCGTGTTCGTGAACAAGCATGGCCAGCGGCTCAGCACCCGAAGCGTGCGCCGCAAACTGGACAAGTACCTGCTGGTGGCGGGTCTGGATCCCTCGATCAGTCCGCATACGCTCCGCCACAGCTTCGCGACGCACATGCTTTCGCGCGGCGCCGACCTGCGGAGCGTCCAGGAGCTGCTCGGCCATCAGTCGCTCTCGACGACGCAGATCTACACGCACGTAACCGTGAACCGAATGAAGCAGGCTTACGACTCGGCGCACCCGCGCTCGTAAGCCGTTCCTCCGGTCCGGCCAAAGATAAAGAGCCGCGGACGATCGCGGATGATGTAGGCAGGCAGCCCAACATCTCCGATCCTCCGCGGCTCTCGTCTATGCGCGGATCCCGCAAGAACCCCGTCCCGGGTTGTGTGCCACCACTCTGTGAGCTTGCAGTTACCCACATTCTCTGCCTCATCATTCGGCAGACCTAACGTTGCCACTCCCCGTAGCGGGCAACAGGTCCGATCCGTCTGATCGGTCCGATGCGTCGATCGCTCCGCTCCGTCTGCTCGGTCCGATTGATTATGATTAGGCCCTGTCTCAAAACTCCGGTTTTTGCCGATAAGGCTCCATGACGACAT
>BTUC01000353.1:6358-7633 GCA_045863575.1 Phycisphaerae bacterium | reverse complement strand
GAAATCGCGAATGGCCACATCCCTTCGTGACAGGGCCGCTCTGAACTTCTCCGCCATGGCCTCGACCATGTCGATGCAGTTCACAACGAGAGGAGGGACGCTGGCTTGGCCAGCGATCGGGTCAAGCAGCAATGTCCTGGCCGGAGCATCCTGAGGCGCCAGTATGAGTGGCTCACGAACACTGACTTCGATAAGAATGGTCTCGCGCTGGCCGGTTGTGGGCGATTGGTAGCCGATGGCACCGTTGTACTGTGTGCAGTTGTTCGCGCCCTGCAGTGGCGTCGCCGGAGTAAACACGGCAACGTAATCAGCGACGTCGACAATTGCCTTCTTGATTCCCATGACTGCTTGTCCGCGCGTCTTCCGGCTGGCGTCAGCGGTCAGCGGAATCGTGAAATCAAGATCTTCGCTGAGTCGGTAGAACCCGGCATGCACCTTCGCCAGGCACGTGCCACCCTTGAACACGAGTTGATGTCCGCCATGACGAACCAGATGGGCCAGGAGGACCGTGCAGAAGTAGTCTTTCTCGATTAGGCGCGCGCTGAAGCCGGTCCGAGCTACCGTGAAGTTGATCGCCTCACGAAACAGCGCCGGATCTTCGTACAGGTGGAAGCCGGGCGGTTCAGACATTCACAACCACCCCCCATCGCCTGAGCAGCTTCCCGCGCGTGGGACGCTCGGGAACGAAAGGAATTTTCGCCGTGGACGGCGTCAGCGCCCGCTGCAAGCGTTTGAGAACGCGTTCTTCAGAGTTCATCTGCTCCAGCAGTGCCCCGATGCGGCGAACGGTACCCGTGTTGCCGTAGCGGATGGTAACCTCCGCCAAGTCCTTAGCCGCCACGCGCCGCGCGTTTACATCGCGTCGAATCCAATCGTAGGCCCGGGGCAGGCTGTCGAATCGGGACCAATCGTACACCGCATCGACCAAGGTGCGGACGCGCGACGAGTAGACCAGTGCTTCTCCACTGGGCGTCTGGACCTGCTCGATATCGCCCAACCGGTTGCCATCGACTTTGATTAAAGAAAGGTTGGTCTGCCCGATGGTGCGCTCGCCGGAAAGGGCATTGTTGTAGAGGGTAAGGCGCGAGGGAATCTGCTCGTCGTAGCCATAACGATTGAAGGCGCTGGGTCCGGTGATCTGATAAGCAGCCTGCTCGTCCGTCATGAGGGCATTCACGGCGGTAGCATCGTCGGGCGTCCAACTATCCCCGAGGGGCAGCCTGGCGGGGAACAGGTAGAGGCCTTTGCGGACGTTGGCGATGATTCCCGCCCTGG
>BTUC01000353.1:0-6348 GCA_045863575.1 Phycisphaerae bacterium | reverse complement strand
GTTCCTGCTTGTTGGTGAGGCGAAGCGCCGAGGCCAATTCGCCCGTCCTGACGGTGCGGAAGCCGCGCATCTGGACGTAAGCCATTGCAGTGGACTCAAGTTGTCCGAGTCTTCGCGCCATGTCGTCATTCTATTTTCGGAAAATTGCCTTTCAAGCAATAAACGAGAAATATCGTAACTGGCCTTTTACTCGGAGCGGAATAAGCACGATTTCAACATTTCATCCATGAATACTGCATCAGCTTCCGCTCCGGCGCGGCATAAGGCCGAGGCGGGTCGAAACGTTTGCAGCTTGTCTCGCATCCTCGTCCCTCCCATAATTCTGTCGATGAACGCACACGCTTCCAAGGTTTCGCACCGCAGTCAGGGCCGGCCTTTCGATGCCGTCCTGGTCATCTCCTTTGGCGGTCCGGGCGGGCTGGCCGACATCCGGCCATTTCTGGCCAATGTGCTCCGCGGACGACCGGTTCCACCGCAGCGCGTGGAAGAAGTTGCCCACCACTATGAGCTCTTCGGCGGTGTGTCGCCGTTGACGGAGCTGACTTTGCGGCAGGCGGCCGGTCTCCGGCAGCGGCTGGAGACGTCCGGCCTGGATCTGCCCGTTTACGTGGGCATGCGCAACTGGCACCCCTTCCTCGCCGACACGCTCCAGGCGATGGCACGGGCCGGCGTGCGACGAGCGATCGGCTTTATCGCCGCGGCCCACGGCTCGTATTCGAGTTGCACGCAGTACAAAGAGAACGTCCGCGACGCGCGGGCGGAGCTGGTCAGCCGTGGCGTGCCGGATGTTGAGATCACTTATGTGCCCAACTGGTACAATCACCCCGGCTTCATCGAGGCCAACGCCCGGCACATCGAGACGGCGATCAACAGGCTCGACGCCGCGCTGCGGCCGCGGGCTCGCATCGTCTTTACCGCCCACAGCATTCCCACGCGCATGGCCGACATGTGCCAGTACCGCCAGCAGCTTGCGACGTCCTGCGAATTGGTGGCCCGCCGGCTGGGCCGGGAGGACTGGGTACTCGTGTACCAGAGCAGGAGCGGTCGTCCCACCGACCCGTGGCTCGAGCCTGATGTTTGTGACTACCTCCATGCGGAGCGAGACAAGGGCCTCGCGGCGGCCGTGCTCAGCCCGATCGGCTTCCTGTGCGATCACATCGAAGTGCTCTACGACCTCGACCGCGAGGCCGCCGACGTGTGTCGCAGAATCGGATTGCCCATGGCCCGCGCGGAGTCAGTCAACGACGATCCAGCCTTCCTGGACATGATGGCCGACGTGGTGCGGGAGACCTGGTCGCGATACCGTGCGTTCCCTTCTCTGCCCATTACAAACGCTGGAGCAGGTTCGGCAGGTCCGCGCTGAACTTCGATCGGGGCAGGACCAGGTCGGCGCCGGCCTCCTGCGCGGCCAGCGCCAGGTCGGCTTGGACGTGCGAGAGATACGCGATGACGAACGGCGGCGCCGGAGCCGCCTTGCAGGCGCGGACGGCTTCGGCCGGGTCCACGCCGGTGACGTTCATGTCCACGATGGCCAGCTTCGCGCCGGCATCGAGCGCGGCGTTCAGGTCCGTAAGGGTTCGAACTGTTTTGAGCGGCACCCCGATGGCGTCGGCCGTGCCCTTCACCTTGGAAACGAAGAACAGATCAGAGATTAAGGCCACAGCGGACATCGATGGACCCCGGATTCAGGTACCGTTCACCATGTTCGAGCGGCCGCGCGGGCTAAAGCCCGCGGCTCCTGTCTTTCCGTTTTCGAAGGACCTGTTCAGAAGTTGATCACCTGGAAACGGTGGCCGGCAGTGCACGGCGTTCGGTTGCGGGCCCTGAAGCCACACGGCCGTTGCCGTTGGAGGCACCCGGCGATGCCGTCTGCTTGGCAGCCGCGCCGGTGCCGCTGCCCGGGGCCGCGGTGGATCTGGCCGCCGTGCCGGTAGCGGCAGCCGCGCCGTTGCCGGACGCCGCGCCGTTGGCGGATGCGGAGCCGCTGGTCCTGGCCGTGGCCTGGCGAGGCTTGGCTTTGCGCTTCAACCTGGTACGGGCCGATGTGCTCTCAAAAAAGCTGCCCAGGTTGCGAAGTCGCTCGTAGCGCCGCTTGAGCAGCGTATCGATGCGGGCGCGTTTCAGCTCGCGGAGGTTCTCGCTGACGTACTTCTCAAAGCTGGCCACCATGGTCATCGGTTCGCGATGGCCGCCGCCCATGGGTTCCGGCAAAATGTCATCGACGATGCCCAGCCGCTTCAGATCTTTCGAGGTCAGGCCCAGTGCCTTGGCCGCGTGAGGAGCCTGAGCGGCGGTTTTCCACAGGATAGCCGCACACCCCTCGGGCGTAATGACCGAGTAGTAGGCATGCTCGAACATGGCCAGCCGGTCGCCCACGCCGATACCCAAGGCCCCACCGCTGCCGCCCTCGCCGATGACCAAGCACAGGATGGGCGTGCGCAGCCGGGACATCTCCATCAGGTTCACGGCGATCGCCTGGGCGATGCCGCGTTCCTCGGCCTTATCACCCGGGAAGGCGCCCTGGGTGTCGATGATGCAGACGATGGGGAGCTTGAACTTCTCCGCCAGCTTCATCTTGAGCAGGGCCTTGCGGTAGCCCTCGGGGTGGGCGCAGCCGAAGTGACGTTCGATCCGTTCCTTGGTGTCGCGGCCCTTGTCGTGGCCGACCAGGAGCACCTTGTGCCCGCCGATCCGGCCGAAGCCGGTCACGATGGCCCGGTCGTTGCCGAAGCAACGGTCGCCGGCCAGCTCACAGAAGTCCTTGACGCAGCCGTCGATATAGTCCCGAATGACCGGCCGCCGGGGGTGCCGGGCGACCAGCACGGTCTCCCAGGGCGTGAGATTGGCGTACGTCCGCCGGGTGAGGGTATCCAGCGTGGCCCGCAGCTCGCGGATCTCGGCGGAATGGTCCCGGTGCGTCTGGACCTGAAGCTGCTCGAGTTCGGCGATCTCCCGTTCGATCCGGGCGAGAGGCTTCTCGAACTCCAGGAGACCACCGTTTCCGCCAGCGGCCGGTCCGGAAGGACGGTTGGTCCCGGTCTTGGCGACCTGAGGTTGAATACTCATAAGGCTTTGGCTCAGTCCCTTGAGAAGAAGCGGCTTAGGCTGCCCATCCCGGGGCACCGGTCGATCGCGCCACGTCGGCCGATTCCAACCCGATAGCTTACCAGATCGGGCCGGCCAGGCAAGGTGAGCGGGGTGTAAAGTTGACGGCGGACCGGCTGCACCGCTACAGTACGGGCCTTCTGAAGGGAAGGCCAGGACGTGTCCAAGCCTCTGTCAACAAATAAATTAGACCAAATCGCAATCATCGGCGTCGGCCTGTTGGGGGGCTCCATCGGGCTGGGCTTGCGGGCTGCGGGATTTACCGGCCGGCGGGTGGGCATCGGCCGGCGGATGCCCCGCCTGGAGCGGGCGATCGAGATGGGGGCCGTCGACGAGGCGACGCAGGACGTACGGCAGGGAGTCGCCCAGGCAGACCTGGTGATCCTGTGCACGCCTATCGGACAGTTCGAGGGCATCATCCGCACGCTCCGGGATGCCTTGGCGCCAGGGACGCTGGTCACCGATGTCGGCAGCACGAAAGCCGAGGTGGTCCGTCTGGCGGGCAAGTGGCTGCCGCCAACTATCCGCTTTATCGGCTCCCACCCGATGGCCGGGTCGGAGAAGACCGGTGTGGAGTTCGCCCGGGCCGACCTGTTCCAGCGGGCACTCTGCCTGATCACGCCGACGCCCCGGTGCAAACCGGAAACGGTGAACGAGATCCGCACGTTCTGGGAGAGCCTGGGCGGGCGCACGCAGATGATGACCCCCCGCCGCCACGATGCCCTGCTCGCGCGGGTCAGCCACCTGCCGCACGCCGTGGCCACGGCGCTGGTGCAGCTCGCGCTGTCGGATTCGGCCATTGACCTGGCCGGTCCTGGCTTCGCGGACACGACGCGCATCGCCAGCGGCGATGCGGGGCTGTGGACGGACATCTTCCGCACCAATCGCGAAGCAGTCTGCAAGGCCGTGGACCGGCTGATCGCAGAGCTCAGCCGCTTCCGGCGACGGCTGGCCAGCGACGAGGCCGAGGCTATCTACAAATGGCTGGAATCCAGCCAGCTTGAGCGCGATGATTGGATTAAGCGGCGCTACCGCAAGCAGGAGCTGCCGCCGTAATCAGTGATGAGTGATGAGTGATGAGTGATGAGTGCACAGCGATGACCGGTTCCATGTGGCGCATCCGGGTTTCGCCGAAACGGCCGGAGCTGGATGCGCATGCGGCGGCCGTACGGAAGGACATTCATGAGCTCGGGCTGCCGCACGTGAGCCGCGTGGCCGCCAGCAGGCTCTACCTGCTGGAGGGAACATCGGATCGCGCGCAGGTCGAACAGATCTGCGCGGAACTGCTCGCGGATCCCGTGACGGAGAGCTTCGAGGTCATCCCGGGTGGCGATGATCGGTCGCTGCCCGGCGAAGGTTTCGATGGGGTGGTCGAGGTGCACCTCAAGGGCGGCGTCATGGACCCTGTGGCGGCATCGGCACTGGCGGCCATCGCCGATCTGCTGGGGACGGCGGAAACAGACGCGGCCTGCCTCGTGCCCAGCACCGCCGTGGCGGAAGAGCGCTGCGGGCCCTTCGCTCTCAGCACCGCACGGCTGTACCGGATCGCGGGCGTTCGCTCGGTCCAGGAGCTGGAGTTCATTGCCCGGCGGTTGCTATCCAACGATTGCATCGAGGATGTCTACATCACTGGCTTCGCACGGCACGACGCCCGGCCGGAGCATCTGCCCGTCGCGCCCACACGGCCATTCAAGCTGCGGCACGTCGCCATCCGGGAACTTGATGAAACCGGGCTGAGGACACTGTCGCGCGAGGGGCATTTATTCCTGTCGCTCGACGAGATGCGCACCGTGCAGAAGCACTATCGTGACCAGGGCCGCGATCCGACGGATCTCGAGCTGGAAACCATCGCCCAGACCTGGAGCGAGCACTGTGTGCATAAGACGCTCAAGAGCGCGGTGCGCTATGTGGGGGCAGGGTTTCCGGAGGGGTCGGGAGCAGGCGAGGTAAGAACACCCCCCGCCCCCCCCTTGGTAAGGGGGAGAGAGGCACAGGTCGAGGTTCAGTACGAGAACCTGCTCAAGGATACCATTGCGCGAGCGACGCATGAGTTGATCCGCTCCGGACGGGTGGACTGGTGTTTGTCGGTGTTTGAGGACAACGCCGGCATCATCGTGTTTGACGATCAGTACGGCGTGGCCTTCAAGGTGGAGACGCACAATCATCCCTCCGCCATCGAGCCGTATGGCGGGGCGGCTACCGGCATCGGCGGCGTGATCCGCGATGTCATGGGCTGCGGGCTGGGGGCCAAGCCGATCGCCAATACCGACGTCTTCTGCGTGGGCACGCCGGACTTCCCGATGGAATTACTGCCCAAGGGCGTGCTGCATCCGCGGCGCGTGCTCAAGGGCGTCGTGGCCGGCGTGCGCGATTACGGCAACCGTATGGGCATCCCCACCGTCAACGGGGCCGTGCTGTTCGATGACCGCTATCTGGGCAACCCGCTGGTCTTCTGCGGCTGCGTGGGGCTCATCCCCCGCGACCGGATCCACAAGGAGCCCCAGCAAGGCGACATGGTCGTCGTCATTGGCGGCCGGACCGGGCGCGACGGCATTCACGGCGCGACATTCTCCTCGGCCGAGCTGACCGATACGCATGCCGACGAATTCTCCCACGCGGTGCAGATCGGCAATGCCATCACCGAGAAGCAGGTGCTGGATGCGATGATGCGGGCCCGCGACTACGAAGGCCGCTGCCTGTACACGGCCACGACCGACTGTGGAGCGGGCGGGCTCTCCAGCGCGGTGGGCGAAATGGGGGCCACGCTGGGCGCGGTGGTCGATCTGGAGAAAGTGCCGCTCAAGTACGCGGGACTGCGCTATGACGAGATCTGGATCAGCGAGGCCCAGGAGCGGATGGTGGTCAGCGTCCCACCGGGTGACTGGCCGGCCATCAAGCGCATCTGCGACGCCGAGAACGTCGAAGCCACCGTCATCGGCACGTTCGGCAACCACGGCCGTCTGCTGATCCGCTACGACGGCCAGACCGTCGGCGACCTGGATACAGAGTTCCTGCACCACGGAATCCCCAAGTGTCGCAAGGAGGCGACATGGGAACGTGCCGCCGGCTTCAGCCCGCGCGGTTCCTCGAACGCTTTGAACAGTGCTTTGCCGGTTGCTAATGCGAGCGAAACGCTGTGCCATCGTCTCTCCAACCTCAACTCCGCCAGCAAGGAATGGATCTTCCGGCAGTATGATCACGAGGTTCAGGGCGGCAGCGTGGTCAAGCCGCTGGCCGGACCTG
>BTUC01000352.1:0-7636 GCA_045863575.1 Phycisphaerae bacterium | reverse complement strand
CTGCCGCGTCGGCCACGTCACCGGGCAGAGAGATCGCTCGATCCTTCCCGATCCCTGCAACCAGTGAAGCAACCTGTCCCTCCGATCGCCCCGAATGCCCGATCCCCACCCGCGCGCCTTCACGGGCGAACCCCTCCACAATCGCGCGTCCGATCCCCCGCGCCCCGCCGGTTACCACCGCTACCTGGTCATCAAATCGTCCCATATGCTACCCGCCTCAGCTCACCCACTCTGTCCGCCCCTCTGTCTCTCCGTCTCTCCATCCCTGCGTCCCCTTGTCCCCCGGTCCCCTTGTCTCCTTGTCCCTCTCCTCCTTGCTCACTTTCCCACTTTCTCACCTGCCCACCGTCAACTGCCGTGGAACCTCAAATCACACCGTCCCCTAACACTCCCACGACCCGAATGGGAAACGCCTCCAAACCCTTCACCGCAATGGGCGTGCACACACTGGTAAACCGCTTACGCGTGCCCAGCACCGCCAGGTTCGTAAGGTTCTCGATCAACGCCACGTTGTGATCAAACAAGGCGTAATGCGATTCATGCGTCGTGCTGGTTAGCTCCTCCACGCCGGCCGCGTCCACGCCGAAGAGCACCATGCCTTGGCGCACCAACCACTCCAAGGCCTCCGGCCGGAACCACGGACTCTTCAGGTATTCCGGCGTTCCCCAGGCCTTGCTCCATCCCGTCCGCACGAACACGATCTCACCCGGCTCCACCCCGCCCGCCAGGAAGGTCGCTTTCTTGATTTCATCCCGACTGACCGAATGCCCCGGCGGCGGATGCCCGATGTCCAGCAGCCGCGTCGGCCCCAGCGTCCGTTCCAGCGGAAACTGCGTCAGGTCCGCACCCTTCGGGCTGAGGTGGTAGGGCACCTCCAGATGGGTACCCAGATGGTTGACCATGTTCACTTCGTGCATGATGTACCACTGATCCGCCAGCCGCGCCACCGGCGCAATCGTCTCGGCTCCGACGGCCGCAATATCAAACTTCCGTCCCGCCTGCCCCGGTACAATCGCATGCGACAGATCCACAACCCGCTTGAACCGCAAAATCGCCGCCCTTTCCAGCAGAAACTCACCGGCCCTGTTCGGGACCTGATCTCTCCTCGACGGGGAGCCATCATACTCGGCCCCTGCCAACCCCGCCACGCCCAGCCCCAATCCAACCCGATGTCAAATACAAGGGCCCTGCCCGGTAGCCGCAGCACTTAGCACTCAACGTCCGGCACGGAGGCCGGACGCTACGACACCTAACGCCCCAACCCCCAACCCCCAACTCAGCCCTCAGCCCTCAGCACTCAGCACTCAGCACTCTCTCCTCCTCCCTCGCCTCCGGCACGCCCAACGCATGGTGTGCCCACGTCGCCGGCACCCGCATCCGCAGCTTGTTGACCGCCACGCTCAACACCTCCGCCAGTTCCCGTAATTCCCGTGGCGGATCGTATACCCGACGGAAGTAGGGCACCGGCACACCCGGCCCGAACCGCAGCCGCGTCATCGGCGCCAGGATGCCCCGACGCACCATCCGGCCTTCC
This sequence comes from Phycisphaerae bacterium, assembly GCA_045863575.1. GTDB lineage: Bacteria > Planctomycetota > Phycisphaerae > UBA1845 > PWPN01 > JAAXZI01. Next base: position 6,102 of record BTUC01000352.1, on the reverse strand, counting down.
TTCATCAGGTCATCCTGCCGCAGATCCAGTCGCACCTCGTTGTGAATCTGCGCCGTCGAGAACGTTCCCGTCTGGCCACCCGTTTCCACCGTCAACGTTTCTCCCAGCCACGCCTTGCTCATCTCCCGGTTCATGAAATCGCAGATGCCCGCGTAAGGCGGAGGGGCGGTCCCCCGGTTTGCCTCCAGCAGCTCCACCTCCACTGCTTTGCTGAAGATCCCGGCCGCATCCGCACCCAGCGATTGCAGCATGGTCAGCAACTCCTGCTTCTCCTGCGGTGTGGCCGTCGGCTCGTATCGCGCCACGCGAAGCGGCATCCCGAACACCTCTGCAAACACCAGCCAGTCCTTCATTGCGAAGTGCTTCCCCAGGTACGCCATCGCCGTCACCCGCATCAAGCCGCCATGCATGGGATGACCGGACGCCGCGTGTGGTGCATACACCACGAACTTGCCGGGCGTCAGCTCAATCCCGTCCTGCGGTGCCTCCTTGGTCAGCACCCTCACCCGCCCGGACGCGTCGAATGTCAATCGATCAAACGTAATCGGCGCAACGTCCACCAGTCGCAGCTCACCGCCGACCAACTCCCACACGTTCTCCGCCACTGCGATGTTGCGTCCGACGGCCAACGACAGATGCTGCAGCGCCTCATCCAGTCCATCGATCTCAGCGAGTACCGCCTGTGCATACGCCGCCGCTTCGTCGGCCGCCATCCGGTCGACCCCCTCCCGCACTTCGGCCGCGGAAACCACCTGCCATCTCAAACCAGTCACCGCCAGGCGTCGAGTGTTGGCCACGCAGTGCAGGTGGGCATCTTTCTCCTCCATCTGCTCGAAAAGCGCGAGTGCCTCTTCAACAACCCCCTCGTCGGCCGAACGGAGAATCGTGGTCAGCCGCTCCGGCGTGAGCCCCTCCACGGGGTAGCTCCGCCACGTCTCCAGGGCCTCCCCCGGCACCACCCGCCCCAGCCGCGGCCGTTTCAAGTCTTGGCCACCCCACGCCCGCCATTTCCCCGCCCGAACCGCATTCACCATCCGCGCTGCCAAACCCATCTTCGCCCCTCCCAAAGAACCGACTTGCGGCTTGCCGCGGTCCCCGTACCTTTCGTCCTTGTCCACTTTCCCACCTTGGCACCTGGAATCTCTCCACCCACGACTCAGCACTCAGCACCCATTACTCAGCACTCAGCACTCCCCTCACCATACTCCACGCCGGGCAAACCGCAGCCGTGCCCCCCGGACGGCCTCCGCCACGCTGGAACCTCCGCCCGCGGCCCGAACCGCCAGGCCGGCGGCCCAGAATCGATCGGCATGTCCGCTGCCCCCGCGTGCCGCCTCATACCGAGCCGGTCCCGCCGAGGCGACAGTTCTCCGCACCGAGTGCCAATCGTTCCGAAGGGACTCATCCACCGGAATCCGGATCGTGCCCTCCTCGACCCGCAGGTGCAGCCGGCTGGCCAGCTCGTCTTTAACCCCGGCCGTAAACGTCACCGCCTCAACCCGCGTCCGCCCGAACGCTTCCACGGCCGCCTCCGCCAGCGGCATGCCCATCCCGCCCCCGTCCACGCAGCAGCGCCACACCTGCCGCAGCTCAAGCAGAGCATGCAGCGCCGCCGTCTGCTCCCGGAACGGTTCACCCCGCGTCTCCCGGATGCCCCGCGTGACTAACACCCCGTTCACGTCCTCCACCACCCACATCACCGTCAGATCGCGATGCCGTCCAATATCTACTCCGACAAACAGCGGACCTCGGCAGGCCGCCACCCGCTTCAAGTCGAATCCGGCCTCGAGTTGCGAGTCCTCCACCTGCCCGATCTGCTCGTAAGTCAGAAACGCCGACGCCTCGTCGAGAAACGCGCACAGAAACTCCTGCTGATATAGCTCCTCGTCAGCGATGCTCCGCCGGATCTGCTCAATATCCACGTCCAGACCGGCTGCCACCGCCTCCGGCAAGGTCACCAGGGAATGCGAGAAGCGATCGTTCGTCCGAAGTTCCGCGAACAAGTTGTCCAGCCCCTTGGGCGTCGAGGCCACGTCCAGTTCCCCATCACCGCGCAACACGGACGGAAAGACCGATGCCCAGATCGCCCGGTCATCCCGGTGCATGGCGAATTCATCGAGCAGCACGTCGCCGGTGAAGCCCCGGGCGGTCTGTGGATTCGCCGGCAAGCCGATAATCCGCACACCGTTGGGCAGCGAAATGGAGAGCGCCCGGCAGGTCAGGCCGGCCAGCGAGTGGTCACCCAGCGCGGTGGCCGCGATGTTGAGCGCCCGGCAGTGCTGCTGAGTTTTGAGCATCAACTCCCGGCTTTGCCGTTCACCGGCCGACAGGAACACCTGTGTCCGCCGCCGCGCAATGCCGCGCAGCACGCGTCGCAGCGATTTGGTGAAACTTTTGCCGATTTGTCGCGACCAGCAGCACCAACTGAATCGAGCATCCGACTCCACATCCGCCCGCTGGTAGGCAAGCAGCGGAACCACCGCGCGTGCTGTTGCCGGTTCTGCCGGCATGCCCGATATGTTGTGATCACCCATGCGCACGACTCCCTCGGTTGGCCAACCCCGTTGGCCGCGGGACTCCTTCAGTCGAAACCACACGGACCACAACATGCCGCGCGTCCCGCCTGTCCCTCCCCCATCCCAACACACCGCCCAGGCGACCGCTGGGTGTCCGCCTTGGGCCACGAATTCCATTTAATCTGCGTTTTCTTCAGGTCCGATAACTGTCGCTCAGTCTGAGCAGCCCGGGCAAACTGATCCGCGGAGGTTTTGGCGAGGATGACGCAAAGGCAGCAAGATAAATGAGTTACCGACTTGGGCGGATGTATGATCGCGCTGTCCCGCCGACCTGCCTCGTCGGCGTTGCTTCGCCACTTAGCGGGTCGGTCGTCCCGACTCCCCTTGACTGACAAACGGCGGGTCTGTAGAAAGGCCGGGATTGGCGCGGTGGGAAAGGGCAACTAGGACAGCCGTAGCGGGATGGATAGAGTCGCCGGTCAGCGCGCCGGCGACTCACATTTGTTTTACGCTGCTATCGTGCAACTCTATTTGATACGGCATGCAATCGCGGTCCCTCACGGCACGCCCGGCGTGGCCGACGACGACCGCCCCCTCACGGCCAAGGGCATTCGCAGGATGCGCCGTGTTGTCCGCGGTCTTGCTGCCCTGGGTATCCAGCTCGATGAGATCTGGACCAGCCCGCTCATTCGGGCCCGTCACACCGCGGAGCTCGTCGGTGAGGGCCTTTCCATGACCCAGACACCCCGCGAAGTTCCGGCGCTCGCACCCGGCGGCGACCCACGCATGATCGGCGTGGAGCTCTCGGAGCGCCCGGAGAACGCATCTATCGCCTTGGTCGGCCACGAGCCCGACATGGGCACGCTGGCCGGCTGGCTGCTCACCGGACGCGCCGAACCCTCCCTGCGGTTCAAGAAGGGCGGTGCCGCCTGCATCGAGGGCAGCCGCTTCAGCCCCCCGGACGACGCCCAACTCCTCTGGCTGCTGACCCCCAAGCAGCTCTCCGCCCTCGCTGATGACTGATCGGGGTCATTCCTGGCCACCGCTCTCCTGTTTCGACCCGAACGGTGCATATTCGTCACGCTCTTTCTCTTCCGCCGGGCGGATCTGTAGGTCACGGAAGCGGACCCGCATCGGGCCTCCCGCGTGAAGCTGTAATGCGATCACCCCGTCGTCGGGCAGTGAGTAATCCTTCAACTCGGTGACCAGCAACCCGTTTAGATAGACCAGGACGTGATCGCCAATCGCCTTCAGCCGCAGATCGTTCCACTCGTGGAACCGGTGCAGCTTCTCCGCCAGCGGCGTGAACGCCTCCAGATTCACCCACTTGCCCACCCGGGCGTCGTAAACCGCGCCGGTATGGTCCCCGGGCGGCGCAAACTCCACCTGCGGCCCATGGATGTGTACACGCTCCTTGTAGGGCAGACTCTCTGTGTTGCCGCACTTCGGGCACTTGAAATCCTGCACGTCCTCCCGTAGCCCGCGTGCCACCTCGTTGCATTTCGTACATTGCGGCGGGAACGAGCACCGGAAAAACACCCCGCTGTTTCCCTGCTCGGAGTCAAAGACCATCTCCAGCTTGAGCTCGAAGTCTTTGAAGGTCCGATCCGTCACCAGGTATGCATACGGAGACTCTTTGGTGAGTTCGCCCACGATCTCAACGGCCGGAGCTCCGGCGGTAGCCTCCTGCCCGTCCAAACCTGTGGTCTCCTTCCCCCGATCATCGCCTCGCTTTGTCTCCCTCTCCCGGTCCTCGGCTGACTTGGTCTCCCTCCCCCGGTACTCCGGGGGAGGGCCAGGGCGGGGGCCTTTGTTCACCACGCGCCATACATCCTTCTCCCCGTGCGTGTGCCATCCCTCCAGCGATTCGCCGCGGACCAGCGGCGTCCATCCACCGCCATCCCCCAGATCCTGAATCCGGATGTTCCGCCATCGGACCTTCACCGGCGTCTTGCCGCTGTGCACCTGGAAAGCCAAGATGCCGCTGCGTGCTCTCCAGTCTCGGATCTTGACCGTCTGAACGTCGTTGACTGTCAACGTGAGCCGCTCAGCCACGGCCGTGATCCGATATCGGTTCCATTCCATCGGTTTCATGGCCGCCAAGCCCTTCGCATCCGGCTTTCTGAGCCACCCTCGCCCGCCTTGCTCGTAGATCCCCCCCGTGCCGTGATCCGGGCGGGGGTCAAATTCCGCCTGGTAGCCGTACATCTTTCCGTCGATCACGTGGCTGCGAAACTGGATACCGCTGTTCCCCGGCGCCTCGTGCTTGCACTCGAACTCCAGCAGGAAATCCGCGAACGGTTGTTGGAACACAAGCCAGCCGAAGCTCCCATCGCCGCTTTCGCCGACGATGGTCCCGTCCTCGACGGTCCACCTGGCCCCGCCGACCTGCTCCCAACCCTTGAACGTTTCGCCGTCAAAGAGCGTCACCCACCCGGGCAGGCCCGCCGGCCTCGGAATCGCCTGTCTAGGCGATTCCCTGTCGGCCGCCGTGGCTTTCCAGTCGCTCATTGTCCACCAGAACCCAACCAGCCCCAGAGCCACCCATCGACCTCGGGATGCACAGTCCATGACCTTCTTCCTTTGCGTTCGCACGCTCAGCAGATTTCACTGTTCAGCTTCGTGTCCCTCACTCCCAGCTTGCATCCATCACCGGACGCTCACCTCAAACAATGCCAGTTCCGTTCTCCCCAGCGGTTCCGGCGTCTCCAGCCGGCTACCTGCGATCTTCACCGCTTCTCTGGCATAGCCATCCCCTTCAAGGGACGTTCGCACCTGATACTCACCCGAAGACGAAGGTAAGCCACGCCGGCAGGTCGCAATCCAGGCTTAACTGTCGTTGCTGCCCCCGGTTTAAGGCGATCACCAGCAGGCTGTCGGGTCGCACGTAGGCGGCCACGTGCACTCCGTCCGTGCGCTGACGCAGTACCCCGTCTCCCACGAATGTGCCTTCAACGAAATACCTGAGGTACTGCCGTCGCAACCTCGCGCACTGCTTCAACGCCTTGCTCAGTTCAGGATAGCTGCCAATCCAATCCGATCCATTAATCGAGTCCGGCTTCCCGGGCCACACGTTAAGATACAGGTTTCCCATGAATCCCAGCTTCACCGCTTCCGCCGACCGATTGATGTTGATATTGATCCGCGGCGATGTAAAGGCGCTGACGAACGCCTGGTACTCTACATAATTTCGCCAGTTCCAGGTGTAGTCCAGGTCCGCAGCGCTGACCTCCATGTTCGATACTTCCTCACCGGCGAAGGTGGCCCGAGGGTCATGCTTGAGCGCCTCGGTCCGGATTCTCCGCATGAGGTTCGTCATCCCCGGCTCCTCCGGCACAGGCCAGTACTGATCCCAGACAATGGATGGCATGCCCAACTCTGCCAGCCGCCTGCATGACTCCACCACATCATCCTGCCACTTCGTGTTCGTGACCGGTACCTGCACGCATGCCAGGTTGGTCGCATAGCCCGGATTGAACCGGGGCACCAGCTCCGTGTGATACGTCCACCCGCCAGTCCCCGCGACCGCAAGGCCATACCGCGGAGCGCTGCTCCGGTCCTGTTGAAGGACACTGATGAACGGGGC
>BTUC01000351.1:0-7675 GCA_045863575.1 Phycisphaerae bacterium | reverse complement strand
GGGAGCATGAGCTTCGAGAAAATCCTGGCCCCCGCCATTCACTATGCCGAGACGGGTTTCCCTGTGACCCAGATCATTGGCGGGGAGTGGCGTGGGGCAGAGAAACTGCTGCAAGCTGATCCGGGTGCCGCCCGCAGCTTTCTGAAGGACGGACGGGCGCCGCGCGTCGGCGAGATGATGATCAACCCGCAGATCGCCGCCACGTACCGCCGCATGGCCGCCGAGGGGCTCGACGTCTTCTACCGCGGCGACATCGCACGACGGATCGTCGCATTGAGTGAGTCCAACGAGGGCCTCTTCTCGTTGCGCGATTTCGAACAGCACACGTCCTCCTGGGTCGAGCCGGTGAGCACGAGCTATCGGGGCTATCACGTCTGGGAACTGCCCCCCAACGGGCAGGGCATCGCCGTGCTGCAGATGCTGAACCTGCTCGAGCCGTTCGATGTGAGGGGGATGGGCCACAACTCCGCCGAGTTCCTGCACCTGTACGTGGAGGCTAAGAAGCTGGCCTACGAGGATCGGGCCAAGTTCTACGCTGATCCCGACGTCGCCCTGGGCCTGCCCATCGGCGAGCTGATCTCCAAGCCCTACGCGGCCCAGCAGGGTAGACGTATTGATCGCGAACGTGTCGCCCTGAAGGGCGTCGCGGGCGACCCGCGCATGGGCCGGGCGGATACGGTTTATCTCACGGTCGTGGACAAGGACCGCAACGCCGTTTCGCTGATTCAGAGCCTTTACTACGGCTTCGGCTCGGGGCTGGCGCCGGAGGACCTGGGCTTCTGCCTGCAGAATCGCGGCACGCTCTTCTCTCTCGACCCGAATCATCTGAACCGGCTCGAGCCGCACAAGCGGCCGTTCCATACCATCATTCCGGCCATGGTCACCCGTGACGGGAAGCCCTGGCTGAGCTTCGGGGTCATGGGCGGGGATATGCAGCCGCAGGGGCAGGTGCAGGTGTTGTGCAACATCATCGATCACGGCATGAACGTGCAGCAGGCCGGTGAGGCGGCCCGTTGCTCCCACTCGGGCTCCAGCACGCCGACCGGGCGGATGATGACCGATGGAGGCGAGGTCAGCGTCGAGCCCGGGATCAGCGATGAGGCCATTGCCGCACTCGAGCAGAAGGGCCACCGCGTCTCACGTGGCCGGGGAGGGTTCGGCGGATACCAGGCCATCCTCATCGATCATGAAAACGGCGTCCTTCATGGGGGCTCCGACCCCCGCAAGGATGGAGCGGCGATCGGTTACTGACGCCGCCCGGGGGGCTGCTCCCTCGTGGGGCTTGCAGCGTCACTGGTTCTCTTACGGGGCTACACCCAGGGAGGCGGCGCCACGATGCTCCAGCAGCGGATCAGTCTCGACAAACCGCGATCCATTTTGACACGGTCGACGTAAATCCTGATAATGATTGGCATTGCCTCACTCTTTGGGCCGGTGATGGCGGTGACGAGGTTGGTGTGTCGGCGAACCCACGGCAGAAACGCCGGTGGTGTTCAATTGCCCCGCTTTACCGAAGGAACACTCGGCCGGCACGGAGATGATGGCAGGTGGCGAGTCCGTCATTTCCGGGGCGGCCGGTCAGGAAGATGACAGGATAGGCAGCCATGCCCAAGTTTTTCTCCCGTCGCTATATGCGTGGTGCGCCCCGAATGACCGAGCGGGTCGTGGGGGCGGTCATCCTTGTTCTGCTGGCGTTCATCGTCGGGTCGTTTCTGCTGACCGGGGGCTTGTTCGCAAATCTCGTGAACCGCGTGCCGCCGTTGCGAGCGGTCAAGAACGCCTACGGCATCCCGGAGCGGCCGCTGTTCGTGCCCGCTCCCGAGAACGTCAGGCCGCCGGCGCCGCCGCATGAGGTGCGCGTGGCGGAGTCCATGCTGCCGGAGCTGCCCGCGCCGATGAGCAGGCGAGAGGTTCGCATCATATCGCTGGCGGCGGACCAGCCAGAGGCCATATCGCCGGTAAGGGAGGGGCGCGCGGTCAAGCTGAAGTCCGTCCGAACCGGCTTTGAAGGGCTGGAGGTGGTCCAGTTGTTTGGCGTTTCCACGGTTTATCACGCGAGCTATGGTTCTGGAAAGGTAAGCGACTGGCATGCATGGGTTGCGGATGCCGGTGATCCGGCAACCGCTTTCGGTCTGTTTGCCGCCCGTCGCCCGCCGAATGCAAAACCGATGGCTCTGGGCCGTGGCGGCTGGCAGGCAGACGAACCTACGGCCATTGGCTTCTGGTCGGGACGGTACTATACGGAGGCTAAGGGCGTCAGCGAACCGGCCGATCCCGAGTTGCTCGCGCAGTTCGCTCGATCTCTTGCCGAGCTTCAGCTTGTCTATGGCGGGCCGTTCTGGGCCGAGTCAGTGTTGCCGCGCGACGCCCTGGTGCCTTACAGCTTCCGCTACGTGCGCACCGAGCCGCTGGGCCTGGCCGAACTCAGTGATTGCTGGCTGGCCGACTACCCGGACGGCGTAACGCTGGGCGTGATGCAGCCGGCCTCCCCAGACAAGATGCTCGGGGCTCTGCGCGCGCGGTTCGCCCAAGCGGATACGGGGCAGGTGAAATCGGCGTCGGGGGAAGATGAGTCGATCGCGTCCGAAGAGGAAGCAGTTCCATCGGAAGAAACGGCCGCGGCCGGTGAGGAGACTTACAGCTCCTCAGGGAATGATGAGGAATCCGGCGAATACGCCGACGAGGGTGCCGACGAACCCGCGTCGGGCGGAGCCATCGGGGATTTGGCCGCCGCGCTCGGAAACGATGCGGTGTCCGGACGCGTGGGCGACCGCCACGTGGTGGCTTTCACGGCCGGCCCATATTTGTTTGTGGCTGCCGCCGAACGGCCGGAATCGATGCTCGCACTGGGCAAGGCCACGCGCGAGCGTTGGGCGGCCCGGGCCGTGGCCGGAGCAGCCACGGCAGAGCTTGAGGTGGGGGCGCAGCCCGCAGCGGGACAAGCGCGGTTCGCCGCATTAGAGGGCAGTGACATCCAGCCGCCGGCGAAGATCGAACGCTACACGGATAATCTCTACGAGAAGATCAATGGCCGGGAGGGTATGTTCCGAGCCTTTGGCTTCGTGGAGCTACGCTTCGGCCAGTACCTGGATACCCGCCGCAAGCAGACGTATGACGCGTATCTCTACAACATGGCCGAGCCGAACAATGCCATGGGCATCTACATGAAGGAGAAGAGCGGTGAGACGCAGCCGCTCGAACTCGGACGAGAGGGTTACACCTCCGGCGCGAACGCCTACTTCTACAAGAGCCGCTATTACGTGAACGTATTGGGGCCTGCCGAGCCGGACGAAGCGGCAAAGGCGACGGCCGTGCGGATTGCGACCGCCATCGCCGACACGATCGCGGATGAAGGCGGCAAGCTCTGGGCCGAGGACGTGCTTCCGAAAGAGGGGCGGACCTCCGAATCACTCGACTACGTGATGACCAGCGCCCTGGGCCACGAGTTCCTCGAGCGGGTGTTCCTGGCCAGCTATCCCAATCCCAATGGCAAGGGCAACTACAAGCTGTTCATTCACAAGGCGCCGGGAGCGCAGGAAGCCAAGGCGCTGTTCGATCGCTATGTTGAGGCGACCGGCAAGTACGATGACATCGTCTCCCAGACTTCGGCCGATGGTGGGGCGATGGTGGTGAGCAAGTCCAAGGGCGAGTTCAACTTCTTCACGGCCGCGTTTCACAAGGGCCCGTATTTCGGCGGGGTGAGCGATTGCGAGGATAACCGCGAACTGGCGGAAGAGCAGGCCGCAATGTTGCGCGAACGCGTGAACGCGGATGACCCCGGTGAACCCGCGCCGACCAGGCCCGAGCCGGCTGCGGGGGAAGGCGGTGGTGACTCAGAGGAAGGCGGTGATCATGGCTACTGAAAAGAACAACGCGGAACAGGTCCCTTCCGAGTCGGCTCGCCCACACGAGCAGCCCCGCTCGCGAGAGATCGGTCGCCGCGAGATGCTCCTGCGCGGCGGCACGACGGTGGCACTGGCCGGGCTGGCCGTGGCGGGCGCGAAGTGGCTATACGACCCGGTCGGCGATGCCGGTCTTCAGCCGCCCGAGCCGATCCACCTCAAGGATTATTTCGCGCGGATCAAGGCGGACCTGCCGGCGTCCGCTCCCCGCATCTCCGCGGCCTTCGCCTCGGCCGGCAGCTTTGACTCGCTGCCCAAGATCGAGCAGATGGTCCGGGCGGCGGTCGGCGGCCTGGACAGGGACCTGGGCATGGGGCGCTTCGTCGAGAAGGGCGACACGGTCATGATCAAGCCTAACGTGGGCTTTGATCGCGGACCGGCCCTGGGAGCGACCACCAATCCCGACGTGGTCCGGGCAGTCATTCGCCTCTGCCGGGAAGCCGGCGCAGCGCGGATCATCGTGGCCGACAATCCCATCGAAGATCCGGCCGCCTGCTTCGCCAAGAGCGGGATCAAGGCGGCGGCGGAGGCCGAGGACGCCGAGGTGATCATCCACTCGGACGCGCACGACGCCCCCGTGCAGGTCCGGGCGACGGCCCCTGACGGCGCCAAAGGCGAGGCGCTGGGCACCTGGCCCATTTTCTGGAAGCCGCTCAAGGAGGCGGACAAAGTCATCGGCATACCGCCCATCAAGGACCACAACCTGTGCTTCGCGTCGATGAGCATGAAGAACTGGTATGGCCTGCTGGGTGGCCGGCGCAACCAGTTCCACCAGGCCATTCACAACATCATCAGCGACCTGGGTTTCATGATGCGCCCCACGCTGATTGTCGTGGACGGGACCCGCGTCATGATGCGCAATGGCCCCACGGGCGGACGGCTCGATGACATCAAGGTGGGCGGCGTGAACGGGGCGCCGGCGATCGTGGCCAGTGTGGACCAGTTGGCCAGCGACTCCTGGTGCGTGCAGAAGCTTCTCGGCCGCGACCCGGCCCAGTTGCAGTATCTCAATCTGGCATGGGAGAAGTTCGGAAACGACCCCTCGCGCATCGTGGCCCGGAGCTGGCAGGAGTATCAGACGCAGGGGAAGGTGGTTGAAGCGGTTGTGTAGTTTCCAGTTTCCGGTTCCCAGTTTCCAGTCTTTCATCAGTGATGCTGGATCTACAGGAGGATCTCGGATGCAGGACTTCAAGAAGCTCAGAGTGTGGCAGGCGGCTCATCGTCTCACTCTCGACTTGTACCGCGCCACAGGAAGCTACCCGGGGGAGGAACTCTACGGCCTGATGCGACAGTCAAGAGAATCGTCCAGCTTTGTGCCCACGAACATAGCCGAAGGTTGTGGGAGGGACAGCAAGAGAGAATTCGCTCGCTTTTTGAGGATCGCTGCTGGCTCCTCCAATGAGTTGGAGTATCAGTTGATCCTGGGTCGGGACCTGGAGTACTTGCCACCACCAGATTTCACCCGTCTCACCGGGCAGTTGATGGAGGTAAGACGAATGCTCACCGCTCTCATCGCCAGGGTGACGGGGACGGACGGGGGGAGCCCGTGCAATCTGGGTGCCGATTAAGAATCGTGAAGTGAACTGGAAGCTGGTAACTGGAAACTGGTTACCAGGGACACAAGTTTATGCGCATCACCACCGTACGCATTATCGTCCAGACGATCGTCATGGCTTTGTTCCTGGCGTTCGTCTTTGTCACCACCTTCTCGCATCTCAATGAGAGCCCGGCGCTCATGCATTGGGTGAGCAAGTTCCTGGAGATTGATCCGCTGGTATCGATCTCCACGAGCATTACCACGCACACGCTCTACAAGGGGCTCATCTGGTCGCTGGTGCTGCTGATTCCGACGCTGTTTCTCGGACGGCTGTTCTGCAACTGGATCTGCCCATTTGGGATCATGCACCATTTCACGGGGTGGGTGTTCAACTCGCGGAATGCCAAGGAGCGGATCGAGTCCAACCGCTATCGCAAGCTGTACCAGGTCAAGTATTACATCCTGATCGCCATGATCGTGGCGGCCGTCTTCGGCAGCCTCCAAATCGGGCTGCTGGATCCCATTTGCCTGCTGCACCGATCGTTCACCGCCTCCATTCTGCCGGCCATGAACATGTCCTCGACGGCCGTTTCGGGGGCGGCTGCGGATTCGGACCTGAGCGGCGTGTCGCGGGCCCTGGATTTCGGCGATCCCAAGGTACACCAGCTCGGCTGGGTCATCGGCTTTCTGATCCTCTTTTTCGTGGGCATGAACCTGGTCATCCCGCGGTTTTTCTGCCGGGTGGTCTGCCCGCTGGGGGCCACGCTGGGCGTGCTGAGCCGCTTCGCCGTCTGGCGGATCGAGCGCGACCCCAAGAAGTGCACCGACTGCGATCTGTGCCTGACCAGTTGCGAAGGGGCCAGCGATCCGCACACGCAGTTGCGCAAGAGCGAGTGTTTCGTCTGCTTCAACTGCATCGAGGATTGCCCCCATGACGCGTTGAGCTTTGCCCTGCTGCCCAAGCGGAAGCACGAGGTCGCCTGGCCGGATGTCCCCAAACGCAAGGCCCTGTTTGCAGCGGCCGTGGGTCTCCTGTTTTTCCCCTTCGCCAAGCTGGCCGGACGCACCACGCGCGATTTCTCCACCAAGGTGGTCCGGCCGCCGGGCTCGGTGGAGGAGCTGGAGTTCCTGGAGCGCTGCATCAAGTGCGACCAGTGCATCCGCGTTTGTCCCACCAACGTGCTCCAGCCGGCCATGTTCGAGGCCGGGCCGGAGGGCGTGTGGACCCCGATCATGAACTTCCGCATGGGTTTCTGCCAGCTCAACTGCACGGCCTGCGGCCAAGTCTGCCCCACGGGGGCGATCCAGCGGCTGACCATCGAGCAGAAGCTGGGGCTCGGGCCGCATGAGCAGGACGGACCGGTCAAGCTGGGAACCGCCCACTATGACCACGGCCGTTGCCTGCCCTGGTCCAAGAACATCCCCTGCGTGGTCTGTGAAGAGGTCTGCCCGACTTCGCCCAAGGCCATTCACTCCGAGTACATGCAGTTGCTCGTGCGGGACGGCAAGAAACAGATTCTGGCCTCCACGCCGGTGACGGTGACGCTGGCCGACTACCCGAATCCCGGCGAGGCGTTCGGCGAGCTCTGCTCGTTCAAGCTGAACCAGTTTCGCGGCGACAAGACCACGAGTTATTACGTTCGCATCGTGCACCGGGACGGCACGAGTGAGACCCACCGCATCCTGGGCAACGACGGCGACACGCTGGTGATCGGCGAGCTCGACCCCGTGAGTGGTGAGGCCGTCAACGGAACGAGCTTCACGAAGCTCCCGGCACGCGGCGCTGCCGCCGCCATCAACCTGGAGTTCAAGGTTCCCAAGATTGACACGGAGCTGTGCATCGGCTGTGGGTTGTGCGAGATGGAATGCCCGGTGGTAGGCGACCGGCGGGCCGTGTACGTGACGGCCGAGGGTGAGACCCGCTCCCAGAACTTCCTGGAGCGTGAGCGCAACCGGTCGCTGCGCCTGATGAAGGCTTCAGCGGACAGCCCGCGCGGCGGGACGGCCACGCTGAGCCTGACCGGGATGATCGCGTCCTCCGGGGAGGCTCGAACCGCGCGGTCCAGTGGATGCTGCGGGGGCGGCCCCTCCGCCGGCTGCGCGTGTGGATCGAAGGAGCAACCGGCGGCGGTTCCGGATCATGTGCACGGATTCGACTTGAGAAAGTTCCTGGCCTGACGGGCCGGCCGCTCAGACGTGGGAACGCGAGAACTGAGACGTGAGAACTGAGAAGAGC
>BTUC01000350.1:0-7679 GCA_045863575.1 Phycisphaerae bacterium | reverse complement strand
GGAAACGCCGCGTGAAGTCGCGATTCCCTTGGAGCGGACCGGAACCCAGATCGATTTGCGGCATGCCTGGCCCCTCGAAGAGCTCGCCCTTGCGCCGGGCACGTCGCTGGAGTACTGGCTCGAGGCCCGAGATGCCGGAGAACACGCGACGAAATCCAAGTGGCCATCCTCCCGCCCTCGGCGGCTCCAGATCGTCGAGGAAGCGGAGCTGGCGCGACAGTTGGCCGATCAGCTCGAAGGCACCCTCGAACGTCTGGCTCAGCTCGAGGCGCAGCAGACGGAATGTGCCCAGGCCGTGAATCGACTCTCGGCCGGCTCGACCAGCCAACCAACGCCCCCAGCGGCAGCGGGTGAGCTCGCCGCGCGGGCGCTCGCGGAAAAATGGCGACAGGACCGGCTGGCCCGCACCGCCGGGCAGCTCGCCGAACGGCTCTCGTCGATCAGCGAAGACTACGCCATCTCGCGCATCGGCGACGCCGACCGGGTCCGGCGGTTGCAGATCATCGCTGAAACCATGACGCGCATCGCCGGCGCCGACATGCCGGCCATCGTGTTGGCGCTTGAGGAAGCTGCCCAGAAACTGTCTACGCCGCAGAGGGCGGGCACGCAGCCCTCGGCGAACTCTCCGAAGGAGCCTCAGCCGTGAACGACCGGCCGACACGTCATGCCTTGATCAAAGTCACGCTGGCCGGCGTTCTGGCGGTGACGCCCTGCGTGCAAGCCCAGTCTTCCGAGGGCCCCGGCCGCGCCGATTCTTGGGATACCTTCGTTGAGCTCACCCCGGAATCGGAACGGGTTATCGAGCTCTGCCTGGAGTACCTGGCCGCTAAACAGTTGCCCAGCGGCGCGTGGAACAGCTCGTTCGGCCCCAACGCCGGGGTCACGTCGCTGGCCCTGCTCGCGTTTCTGGCCACCGGACACGTACCGCAGCAGGGTAAACACGCCGATCTCATCGACCGGGGTCTGAATTGGATTCTGGGTAACGTGCAACCCAGCGGGATGATCTACTACACGCAAGGAGCATCCGGGGGCCCCATGTACGAGCACGCGCTCAGCACGCTCCTGCTCAGCGAATTGTATGGCATGTGCGATCGCCCGGAAATTGCCCCCGCAATTCAGGCGGCCGTCCGGGTCATCATCAATGCGCAGAACGATGAAGGCGGCTGGCGCTACCAGCCTTTCAGCCGCGATGCGGATATCTCCGTTACCGTGATGCAGGTGCTGGCGCTGCGCGGCGCCCAGCATGCAGGCATGCAGGTGCCTCCCGAGACGATCCGGCGGGCGGTCGCCTACGTGAAGCGTTGCCAGCACCGAGAGGGGGGCTTTGCGTACCAGGCCGGACAGGGCGATCCGGGCTACGGCCGGACCGGCGCCGGCGTGACCGTCCTGGAGGTCTGCGGCGAGTACGACTCGGACGAGGTCCAGCGTGGGCTGGCCGTGCTCCTCGGCAATATCGGCCGAAAAAAGGAACAACGGGACATTCATTATGCGCTGTACTACGCCGCCCAGGCCGTCTACCAGGCCAAGGACCCGCGCCGTTGGCAGGAGTGGTTCCCGCCCACGCGCCAGGAGATCATCGGCATGCAAGCCGCCGACGGGCATTTCACCTCACCCTACGGGACAGAGTATCCTACGGCCATGATGGTGCTGGCCCTGTCGATCCCCTACCGGTATCTTCCCATTTACCAGCGTTGAGGGCGGCCATGCACACGATCACTTTCAGCCTCTTAGTTGCCGCCGCCGTGGCCATGCCCGTGCAGGGCCCCACCGCACCATCTCCGGCCATGCCTGTTGTTGTGCTCTCGGAGGAGGGCGTCAGTCAGGGCGCTACGTGGTCGATCGACGCGGAGGGCCATGTGATTCTGAGCGGTCACCACGGGCAAACGACGGCTGCGCAGCCGGAGGTCGTGATCCGCTCGCCCGTCCTCCTGAACAGCCGCGGGTCTCTGACCGCCGCGATGCGCCCGGCTGTGACGCCTGCACCCCCCGGCTCCACGCCTGTAACGGACAACCACCGTGCCGGACGTTCGGCAGCCAGCGCTCCGGCAACCGAAAGCTTCACGGCGCCCCCTTCGCCTCGCGGCCTCTGCTTTCTTCACACGCGCGGAGGCGAAATCGTCCGCGGGATGATGAAGGACGCCCGCGCGCCTGCCCGTGTGGCGATGGTCAATGCCCTGCTGGGTGACGTGAATGTACCTCTGGCCGATGTCGCCCGTCTGGGCATCGGTCGGCCGGCCCGCGGCACGCGGATGCCGGCCGAAGGGGACGCCCCTCTGCTGGTACTGACCAATGCCGACCTGGTCAACGGCGAGATCGGGGCCATCGGCGCGCAAGGGGTCACCATCGCATCCGAATTCGGCGACACGCAAGTGGAGCTGCCGCGCGTGCGCGAGTTGGTGCTGGCCCACGAGCCTCCCGTACTGGACGGCCGCCGCGCGGGACAATCGATCCTCCTGCTGGATGATGGCCAGTGCTGGTACGTCGACGCCCTGGCCGCGGGCGCCAAACCCGCCCACATTCGCGCTCAGCGTGCAGATGCCACCGCCGAGATCCCTGTGGAGCAGGTGCGGCGAATCATCTTCCCCGGCTGCACGGTGCGCGAACTGATCGCATCCGAAGCTCCGACCGTTCAGACCACCCCCTACCTCGATGAAACCGTACGGGTGGACGTCGACACACCCGACCGGCGCCGCCCGCGAATGATCGGCGCGGAGCTGTTCGGCAGCGGCATCACCGCATCCCCACGCAGCCGAGTGACCTACTCCGTCAGCGGCGCCCGGTTCCTCCTCGGCTGGGTGGGCCTGGACCCGCTACGCGGCCGAAACGGGGTCTGCGATCTTCGCGTAGAGGTGAACAATCAGACGGCCTGGTCGCTGGAGGGTGTGACTGCGAAGGCCGGCGTGCGACGCTTCGCGGTGCCCCTGCCTGAGAAGTGCACTATCAACCTGATCACCGACTTCGGCCCAAGAGGCGAAACCGGCGACCACGTCCACTGGTGCGACCTGCTACTGGTGGACCGGAATTCCCCGCGCTCGCGCTAAGGGCTTCGACATGTTGCCTCGCTCCCACTCGGGGCGCCGACTCCTTCTCCCGGTACTCCGGGGAAGGGCCGGGATGAGGGTTTGATGGGCAACCGGCGTACCGCAGCCGTAGTTCCTCGCTTGCAGTTCGGGCGCGGGCATCCGGTTTTCCCACGCACACGCTTCGAGCTGGTACGCCGCGAAGACCAGGCAGGGGCCCGATCTTCAGTTGCCCCTTGCCGACGACTCGACGTCCTCTCGCGTAATGGCCTGATAGTAGGTCTTGATGGCCTCGTCGTAACGTTGCGGGAACGCGCCGCTGAAGGCGCGGTGTACCGCTTCGAGTTGCTGCGGCTGAAGCCCGAATGCGGGCGCGACGGGCTCGGATGGGTTACCGGCAACGGTCGTGCCCCCACTGCCGCGGGCTAAAACCGAAGCGCCTGGCGGGGCTAACTGGCCCAGCAGCGCCTGTAGGACGTTCATCATCGGAGGAAGCGCGTCCTCCAGCAGTTCGACCCCCTCCTGGGCGCGCTTGGCGGCCTCAGGCTTGAGGCGACCCTCCAGTGCTGCCCGCGTCCGCTCGAAGCGATCGCCGGCCTCCTTGAGCACCACCTCGGCTGAGTACTGGACGGTGAGCTGCTCGCGAAGCTTGCCAGGCAGCTCAGACTGCGGCACGTTCATGGCGACCACCTCCTCCTGAACGTGCTTGGCCACTGCGACCTGTTCGGCGGCCAATGGCCCCCAACTCCCGTCCAGGGAAAGCGCCCGCACGCTCGCTACCACCTGGGTCTGCCGGCCGATGGCATCGGTCAGACCCGCGGTGGCACGCAACATTCGAAAGACCAATCGCTCCAGCTTCTCAATCTCGGCCGCCGACATGCCGATACCCCCCGCGCTCGCGCTCGCGGCGCCGACCTGCGGCGGCAGGGCCAGGGCATATGCCTTCAGCCGGGCGAGAATGTCGTTCCACAGGCGCGTCAGCCGATCGACCGCCACCACCAGATGATCTGTCGCCTGTTGCGCGGGATCCCCCGCGTTGCCGGGTGGCCTCATTCCCAGGAGGGTCATAACCTCGTCGATCGATGTGCCGGCCGATCGGATCGACTGCTCCACCTGCGGATCCAGCAGGGCCAGGTCTTCCGCCACCTTCAGGGCCTCTTCTCGGATCTGCCGCTCCGCGGCCGTTAACTCGCCGGCCGTCGCCTGGGCCAGGTTGGGCGCCTTCACGTGGTCGGTCACGGTCCGCTGTCGCTCCACGAGCTCATTCAGTTTGCGGATAGCCCGGGCGATCTTCCCCAGGGCGTCCGCCTGCGGGCCGGCCCAAGCCAGCGTCGAGAGCCCCGTTGCCTGAGCGGATCCGGCCAGCGGTGACTGCTCAGCCCCGGCTTTGGCCTCGTCCCCCACACCACCAGGTGACTCCCCTCCCAGGATGGCGACCATGCGGCCCAGCCCAGCCACCACCTCGCGCGTAACGCCCAGACCCTTGCCCAATTGGTTGGCGCGCAGCAGGGAGCTCCCCTCCTCCATCTTGTCGTTCAGCCGGACCTCCCCGGCCAACCGGACCAGTTGAGCAAACGGCGAATCGGGCTGAGCCTCCGCCTTGATTCCCACGCTCTTTTCGAGACGCCGGAATCTCTGGGCGTATTCATCCTGATCGACGGCCAGCTTGTCCCGGTCGGCCTTGTCCTGATCCGTGAGCTCGTCCTCCTTCCGCCCCAGCGTCCGCTTGCCCAGATCCCGAATGCCCTCGATCTGCCGGTTGTGGGCCTTGAGCAGGGCCTCCAGCTCCGAGCGGATCATCCCCTCGGACAGCGTAGCTTTTTCTTCCTGCAGTATTCGCGACAATTCGGCCAGCACCCGCCGCTGACCCTCCACGGCCGTCGACAATGGGGAGCCGGGTGCCGGAGGCTTCCAGGCCATCGGCGCAGTGTCCGACTGCGCCGGAGCGGAACCGCTCACCCCGAGCGTCCCAACCACAGCCAATAACGCCACCCAGCAGCGGTGGTACCATCCGTTCATGCCTGCAGATCCGTCATGCACGGGCCCTTTTATACCATCGAGCGGCCAAGCTGTCATTGCCCGTGAGCAAGAAGCTGCTGATCTGTGCGCGGATGAAGGGAGATCCCGCTCAAAGAGCCATACGGGTACCTTCCCACCTCTCTTCGCCTGACGAGCACCCCTGCGCTACCCAGGCCCAGCAGCAGCATTGCCGTGGGCTCTGGGACCTGGACGACGCGGAAGCCGAGATCATGGAACTCGCTGGTCGGATAGTCGTTGTCGCGGCTCGAAGCCCGCAGGATGTTGCTGCTGTAGTAGAACGAGCCGCCCCGCACGCCCCGAAAGGATCCGTGAACGATCGCTTCGTTCCACTCCCAAACGTTCCCGCCCTGATCGAAGGTGCCATACGGGCTGTCGGAGTTCTCCCATTCGCCGACTTGCGTACGGTAGTAGGGGCTCCCGATGCCGTCGATTCCGACGTCGCCGTCGTGCGTCGCGTAGTTGCCAGGGTCGGATCCGCCCTCCACGAAGACGCCGCCCGCTCCACTCAGATTGCCGCTGTCGTTCACGTACCCCGGGGCTGTGTTGGTGCTGGTGGGATAGTCGTAGTAGCTCGCCGTGGCAGGATCGTAGTATGCCGCCTTGTACCATTCATCCTCGGTGGGAATCGCCCATTTCCAACCGGCCTCGCGGACCACCCCCAGCAGCGGCAAGTAGCTGGTTGTGCCGTTCAGGTAGTAGGCCCCGTCCTCGGTCGTGCTCACGTCCTGAGCGCCTGCCGGCTGGCCGTTGTGCAGCCAGTTCGCGAACCGCGCTGCATCGCCCCAGCTTACATAGTTGACCGGTCGATTCGCCCAGTCGCCAGCCACGCGGTACCGGTACGGATCGCCCACCGTCCCGGTGCCGGCGAAACGTTCGATCTTGCAGCCGTAGCTGTCCGACCACATGTCCGTGTTGTACAGCCCATAGCTGTCAACCCCGGCCACGGCGTTGAGGAACGCCGTGTACTGCCCCGCCGTCACCTCATACTTGCCAACGTTGTACGCGTAGCTGACCGAGCCACAGACGCGGTCCGGACCGTAGCCCCCCGCCCCACTGCCGGACAACTCCCCCTCGTTGCCCGGATTACCCACGGCTGTGGTTTCGATGTTCACCGCCACGGCCGCGCCGGCCACTAATAAGATATTGGCGTAGAGCAACAGAGATGTGCTGTAAATGGACATGCCCCTCATCCTCCTGATGTAGATGCGTAGTCTTCAGGAACCTCCCCCGGGGACCCCTCCCGTGTAGTATACCAAAACGCTCCCATGCCTTGCGCCTACTTGCGTAAGGTTGCGATTCCCGTCAGACCACCGGGTAGTCCGCCCCTCCGCCCCAAGAATGGACCGTTTCGCGCAGCCGGCCTTGGTCCGGCCCCGTCACCCGTCGGTGACGAACCACACTCAATGAGTACGTATGTGCCCGTATATAGGACGTTAACTGCGCGCGCCCGGCGGATTCGGCCCGTTGCCGGGGGACTGGAGCGAGGGCACCGGCCGAAAACGCCTCGCCAGATTCCGCTACCCTGGGGACCCAATGCGGTAATAATCCCCGCAAGGAGCCGCTTCCGTGAAAACCAGTCCGCGAACCCGTACGACCCGCAAGCGAGCCGCCTCGGCCGCAACCCATAGCCAGCACTCCCCCGCCGTGCCGCACCTGGGCCTGGTCTGCATCACCGCCGGGCCGGAGGTGCGCTACCGCACGATCACACGGACGCGCTTCCTGGCGTTGGGTGAGCAGAAAGGCAGGGCCGCGCTTGAAGAGCTCTACCGGCACAATCTACAGATTCTGTTCCAGGCCGTGGACTTCTGTCGGGCCAATGACATCCGCTTGTATCGGGTGACCTCGAATCTCTTTCCCCAGGTGGACAGCCCCACCGGACGCGAGGTACGGGAGAAGCTCGGCGAGGCCATGCACCCGTTCGGCGACTATGCCAGAAGCAACAACGTCCGCGTCGTGCTGCACCCGGATCAGTTTGTGGTGCTCAACTCGGAATCAGACCGCGTGGTGGCAAACAGTGTCGCCATCATGGAAGACCACGCCCGCACCTTTGACCTGCTGGACCTCCCCGCCACCGGCTGGTCGGCCATGACGCTCCACGGCGGCAAGCGTGGCCGTTCCGACGCGCTGCTGGAGCAGATCCGCCGGCTCCCGGACAACGTCCGCAACCGCCTGGTACTGGAAAACGATGAATGTGCGTACGGCGCTGAGCAGATCCTGCACATCTGCCGAGCGGCGGGCGTTCCCATGGTCTTCGACGCCCACCACCACCTCATCCACGCCAGACTAGACAGCTACGAGCACGACAGCATTCGCTTCTTCACGCAGGCCGCCCGGTCCACCTGGCCCGATCCCGCCTGGCAGATCGTGCACATCTCCAACGGCCAGAGAGCCCTCGCCGATTCATGCCACCACGATCTCGTGAAGGCGTTCCCCAGTGCGTTCCGCGATGTGCCCTGGGTAGAGGTCGAGGCCAAGAAGAAGGAGCTGGCCATCAAATGGCTTCGTCGCCAGCAGTGCACAGTCACCTAAGTTGCCAGCCGGCAGGCCGGCTGCGGGTCAAACACATGCAAGGGAGCTAGCTCGGCGATGGCGACGTGAAATCGAATCGGCTGCCTACGG
>BTUC01000349.1:0-7679 GCA_045863575.1 Phycisphaerae bacterium | reverse complement strand
GTCCACGAACACACGGTAGATATTGTCCTGCACACGCGGATCGCCGGGCGGGAGCACGTTGCCGCGGAGGTTGAACGTGAATCGGAGCGAATGATTGCCGATCAGCGTGGCCACCACGCTGTACATGTCCACGTAAGCCGGAATGGCTGGTTCGAGCGTTTCGTCGATCGCGGCGAGCACCTGCGGGAGCTTCACAACGGTGCCGGCCGTCTGATCAAAGTTGGGCGGTGCGGCGTTGAAGTCGGGCGAATCTGCGAAGTAGGAAAAGCGCGTGGCGCCGCCCAGCGCGTTCATCGAAACATCGAAGCTGATGGTGCGATCCTCTATGGCGAGCGAATCGAGGTTCACGTGTGGACTGTACGTGTAGTAGCGGTAATCAGGCAGGTCGCCGAATACCCCGAAGTCGGCGTCGCTTTCCCCAAAATCGATCATCGTTGTATAGGGCGGGTCAAGATCAAGGAACATCCTGTAGAGCAGATCGTCGTTGATCGGATCGCCAACCGCGGGCGGCTGGCCGCGGAGTTCGAACGTGGCCCGCAGAGTATCAGCGTCACGCACGGCCAGGTAGACGTTGGTCATGTCAAGGTAGGCGGGCAGGGCCGGGTCAACCGGGTCGGGTTCGCTCCAGGATGCGCGGTCGGTCGCGTCGGTCGGAAACACGCCGACCATGCCTTCCTGGACCGAGAGCTGCAGGTAATTGAAATCGATGTTCCCATTGCTGTAGAGAATGGCCTGAAAGCTGTTCATGAGCGGATTCGACGTGAAGGCGAACACGTCGCGGTACGGTTCGCTCACGATCCAGGTCACGACCAGCCGGTCTGACAACTGCTTGGCGTAACGGTGGCAGACGTTATCCGGGTCGAAGCCGCCGAACTTGTGGAACAGCGGCGCGATAATGGGGATGGTATTGGCCATCGCCCCGGCGTATGTGCGGAACAGCAGGAAGCGATCGCGAGAGGGGTCATAGAACGCACCCTCGTTCGCTCCGAAAGTGAGATTGCCGTTGCGGTTGATGTGGACCTGACTCCAGTTCTGGCCGGAGAAGGGAAACGCGAACTGCGTCAGGTTGAACACGGCGGACGGATCGCCGAAAACCTCCGAACCATAAGCCGAGTCCCAGGTGAGCCCTAGACTCTGCACGCAGTATCCGCCGGCATCGGGCGTGAAGCGGATGGTCCTGCCGGCCAAATCCAGGGGGTGTTGCGGAGCAAGGTCCTCCGTCGCCAGCGTCAGGATGATCGTCTGCCCGTCGGTGGCAACCGTCCGACCGGCTGAGGTTGAAGACGATCCCGCTGAGCTGCCGCGCTTCGGTGATATCGGACCCGCCCCAGGCGTCGAGGTGCCGCAGATCGGGCAGGCTGCATGGGCAGCGGGAAGCGGCGGAAAAGCGGTGGCCCCGGCGCCGGGACAGATCTCGCGAGCCGTTGCCGGGTTCCCCGCGGCAGCAACCCAGTGTGGCGCAAGCAGCACAAGCAGCGCGCGAAGCACCAGAGGGTGGTCCTTCATTTTTATTGGCCTCGGCCCGAAGAGAAGCTGATCAACAAGACCCAGCCATCTTACCCAATTCTGCTGGCAAATCAAGGAGATGAGATTCTCTAACCAGCTCTCTCGGTTGTGCCTCGATCAAATGGCACTGCAAATGAACAGGTGCTCACGGGGCTGAAGTCCGGCGTGCGTCTCCGTTTTTTTCAGGGCCGATCCTGCGCGAAGTCGGCGAATACCTCGGACAGACCCCGGCTTGGGCCGGAGAGAGACGAGAGTTCAGAAAAGGAGACTTCCCATGTCAAAGCTGGTGATTCGCAGGCTGCGGACGATGATCCTGGCTCTGACGCTGGCGGGCAGCACGGTGCTGGGCGTGTCGGCCATCGGTTGCGACGGTTCGGCGATGAAGGACGTATCCGCTGAAGCCGCCCGGCGTCCTGCCAGCGACCTCGCGGACTGGCAAAGCAACTACGGAACTTCCTGGTAGCGGAGCGCGCGGTGCGTGCAATAGAATGGCTGCGTCGTTTCGGCGGTATGGTCGGGGCGTTGAGGGCCTGGGGAGCGCTTGATGAATCGGTCCGGGCGCCTGCTCGTCTGTCTGTTTCGCCCGCCGGCGAGATGCCTGGCGCGATGCGGCGTGTTCCTGTGCCTCGTCTCGTTGCTGGCGGCCGAACCGGCCACCACTCGTCCGCCCGCCACTTCCCCGGCGGATCCGCAGCGCGTCTTCCGCGAGGTTCAATCCGAACTGCTGGCCCGCTTCGAGGCGCTTCTCGAACGACGGGACAAGTATCAGCAGCGCGTCCTGCAGGAATGCGCGTTTCTTCCGGAAGGCGATCTGTTACCGCACGCGTTCCTGGTGTATGCCTATACCAACCTGGCATTGAACGCCCCGGACCGGCGTGCGATGGCCCAACGCCGTACGGGCCAGTTGATTGATCTTTTGATCCCCGTCGTCGCTGGTCAGGTGCAGCCGCCCGGCGGCAAGCTGGAAAACCTGACGCGTTTCAAGGAGCAGGCGGTCTACCTCGGCCACCTCAACATGGCCCTGGGCTGCTAGACGTCAAAGGTTGGGCCCCCTCGAGATCAACACAGACGACTTCACCGGATTCCTCTTTGGCGACATCTGCCTGGTCTACGTGGTCGGCTGGCAGCCCTGGATGGCGGTGAAGTGATGCGGAGCCTCATGGGTCCGGCTCGTGTTCCCAGATCACGTTGTCAACGCTCAGGCTCAACAACCGGCGAGCGGTCACGTCGAGGACATCCCGTCTGGTTTCTTCGAGCACTCTCCAGACCGCCTGCTCAACGTGGTGAAGCACAGCCTGGAAATGGAAGGGCAGATCCGCGGCCTCCCCGTCGGTGCCTTCATGTTCGTGAAGGTACCTCTCCATCCTGTCCAGGTGTTCTTCAATCTCAGCCAGGGGCTTGCGGCTCATTTGCATCGAGAGTCCCTGGTCCACATCGCACTGAACGCGAATCGTCATGTTGAAACACATGTCTGCTTCCGGCGAAGAGGGCGGCCACGGATCGAAGCGGCAGTAGCCATTGTACACACGGGGTGCTGAATTGCACGCCGAAGAGTGGCATGGGCGGCGGCTTTGGGTTGTAGGTTTAATCAGATGTCAGCATTCCACGTTCAGCGAACGGCCTGCTCTCCCTCCTTGCGTCTTGCCCCCCACCCCCTCGCTTGCGCTCAGGGCTCTGAACCACGGATGACACGGATAACACGGATGCCACGGATAGAAAATCGGTGTAATCAGAGTTATCCGTGGTCAGTAAGCTCGTTCAACGGTCTCCCTTCTAACGGTCTTAGAAAGCATCGGAGGTCTGGCCCTATTGCCGTCTGTAAGAAGGGGGGTCGCTCACTCGTAAGTAAAACAGAGCGGGCGGTCGTTCTTGCTGCGCCCTGATCGGAGTTTTCTCGTCATCTTCGGGTAGCGACATGACTTGCATCATGATGGTTCGGATCGTTGTGGGGGTTCTGTCGGTTTCGGCCGTGCCTGTCCCGAGCGAACCGCCCACCTCCCGGCCGGCGACGCGTACCCCATCAGCATGCCTGCGGTTGGCCCATTCGAGCGACGGCGTCACTTTTGAAGCGGATGGGAGGGTACTGGTCGACGGGGCGACTTCGCCGGGGCTCGTTCGGCTTCCGAACGGGCTGTTGCTGGCGATCTTCGACCTTGAAGGAGACGCGGGGCTGCCGCGCGTCTCGCGGTCAACCGATGACGGGAAAACGTGGAGCTCGCCCCAGCGGATTCGGCTCCAGGGTGCGGGGCAGCGGGTGACGGCCGCTCGTCATCCGGAGCTGATCGTTCTGTCGCAGCGCGAGGTTCGGGTGTATTTGACGGCCGGGCCGCTGGAAAGCCGCCACGGCCGGGACGACGGGGACGAGCAACCGGCCGTGATCTTGACCGGGATCAGCCGCAACGGGTTGGACTACCGGCTCGATGGCGAGATTCGGTTGGACCGCCGTAGGGAACTCGATGTCCACACGACGGCCGTTCGGATCCGATCGCAGACGCACCTGTATGTCCAGGTTCTAAAGGCCGGAGTCGGCGAGTCGGCGACAGCCGGGGAACTGCGGCATTTCGTCTCCATGACCGGACGGCGCTTTCGCGAACTGGAGCCGGTGCGATCAGGCGACGTCCAGTTCGCAGGCAGCCTGGTAGCGTTGCGGTCGGGCTACGTTCGCGCGTACCTGGCAGGTGCGGATGGGATTCGCTCCGCTTTGTCCAATGATGGAAAGGCTTTCATTCCGGAAGCGGGATTGAGAATGGGTGGCGGCACGGATGCCACGGTGGTCCAACTCAAGGATGAGACGTGGTTGATGATTTATGCGACGAAGCCGGTCGAGGGTGCGACGAGCCGTCCGATCCTCGCGCGCTCAGCAGAGAATCGTGGCGGCTCAGCGCTTGACTCCGAACGCGGTGAATCGGGAAAGCAACAGGGCGGCGTTGACTGGGGGGCACTCGGGGCCGATGCGGATGCATCGGGTGGGGGGCTTGCGGACATGGATGCCTCCCTCCGCGATGCATCAGCGGGCGGTCTGGGCGATGCGTTCGCTCCGCAGCCATATTTCACGGCCACGGTGGACTACGTGCAGTGGGCCCAGGCGCACTATCCCACGGCGTTTCCGGGCAACGCGTATGATCTCTTTGCGGCCATCGAACCCGAATTCCACAACCCGGCCGGAGTCAAGCCGGCCGGCTGGCCTGATGGCATCGACGACATGTTCAATGGCGAGTACAGCGGTCCGATCGCACCGTGGGACCCGACAGAGCGTCCCGCTTGGGAGCAGACGCACCAGGCATTTCAGCCCTTCCTGAGCATGTTCAGCGAAGCCACCTGGGCGCAGCACTACGCGTGTCCCCTCAACCTGGACAATGAGTACCTTGGAGCCATCCCCGACGGCCACAAGCTGCTGTTGGGTGCGGCCCTGCCGAGCCTGGCAGTGAACAGGGCCTGGGTCAAGGCCAGCATGGCCGACGCGTGGCGGATGGAAGACGGCCAAGTGGACCCCCAGAAGATGCTGAACGAGTGGGGCGCTTCGCTGCGGAACGCGGCCTTGATGAACCAGGGGGCCACGCTAGTGCATCAACTCGTCGGCATCGCGGAACAGGGCCTCGTCCAGGACAACGCACTCGCGGCACTCAAGCACAACGTGTTCAAAACGCCCGAGGCACTCGAAGCGGCGCTGGTCACGCTGGCGCAGAACGATTACTACCACAACGATCCCTCCTGGTGGATGCCGCTGGAACATGCGTCGGCCATGGACGTCCTGCAGTACGTATTCACTCCCGCCGACGCCGAGGGAGAGCCGCAGGTCAACGTGGAACGGATGAACTGGCTGTTGAACTCGGAAGCGGTCGGCTGGTGGGCGGATGGTCATCGGCTGGAGGAGATGCAGAAGCGGGTGCAGACAATGACTGCCGGCGACGCACGCGAGATCGTGGATCTGCTGGATTCATACTATCGCGAACTGGCCCAGGCCTGGACGACCGGCTACCCCGTTGCCCGATCGGCCGATATGAAGGCGCTCCAGCAAAGATACGAAGAGGCGAATCCGCTGATCGGCGGGCTGATCCCATCGCTGGGCCGCGCCTACTTCCTGATGAACCGGATAGAGGCATCACGCCGGGCGACGCAGCTCTCGTACGCGGTGCACATCTTCAAAGCCCGGCAAGGCCGCTGGCCGGTGAACCTTGCGGAGTTGCCCCCCGAGCACGCCTATGCCGCCGTTGACCCGTTCACCGGCGGGTACTTTGGCTATCAGCACACGGGCGACGGCGTCAAGATTTACTCGCTCGGCGAGGACGGCGTGGACGACGGCGGCGCCGAGGCGCCGCATATATCTGTCAGCACTGACCTGGATTACGTTTTCTGGCCCTCCAAGCGCTGATCGCCGTGGTAGGGCAGCACCCGAAGATCGAATCGATAGAACCGCGGAGTACGCTGAGTCCACGGAGTACGCGGAGGCGCCTCCCTCGCTCTGCGCGCTCTGCGATCTCCGCGCCGAAACGCTGGCCGTGCCGGCCGGTTGCCAAGCCAGATGCCTGAGCGTATGGTGAGCGGCATACCGGAGACCACCGGTCGCGTGCCGGTGTCACATGGACCTGTCAATGCGCTCTGGACGAGGGAAGTCAGATGGCTCGACCGCTCAGCAAAATCGCCCCCGGCTGGTGGGATTACACGACCTTGCCCAAGGAGATGCTCGATGAGGTGGCCCGGTTGACGCCGGATGACCTGCTCAAGCTGGCTCGCGACGGCTTCCGCGTGGTGATCTACGATGACCTGCGCGAGTTCTTCGTGGCCGAGGCCATGGAGTACATCCAGTGCTGGCGCCAGGCGACGGCCGACAACCCGGTGGGCATCTGCGGCCCGATCGGTCCCACCGAGCAGCTCCCGCTGGTGGCGGCCATCGTCAACGGAATGGACCTGAACCTGAAGCACGCGCACTTCTGGGGCATGGACGAGTGGTACCTGGATGGCAAGGAAGTCTCCGAGTCGCACCCCTTATCGTTCGCCAAGGCCGACCGCGAGTTGTGCTTCAACCGGATCCGCAAGGACCTGGCCATGCCGGAATCGAACATCCACTTCCCCAAGGCCGATCCGGCCGCGTACATCAAGAGCTACCAGGGCGTGCGCTGCGCGGTCATGCAGGGAGGCCAGGGCGAGGTGAAGCACTGGGCGTTCAACGATCCACCCAAGCGCGAGGGCCAATGGACGAGCGAGCCGCCGCCGCCGGCCGAGTACCGCAAGCTGACCACGCGCGTCGTCGATCTGCATCCGCTCACGGTCGTGCAGAACGCCCGGACCTCCGGCGGCGGCAACATCCCCGGCGTACCCGCCAAAGCCATCAGCGTCGGACCGACCGAGACCTGGAAGGCCGAGAAAGTCTCCATCTGGCATCCCGGCTGGCATGACAACCCGTTCGGGATGCGCCTCACCACGTTTATGATTTCCAAGGGCATGCCGGATGCATCCGTGCCCATGTCGCTGCTGGCCGAGCACCCCAACGTGCAGTTCAGTTTCTACCGCGGCGGCGTCGGCACGTGCGAGGCGGAGATGCACTGACTTCAGGTCTGAAAACCCTGGAAGGAGACAGTGCTCGCCGAGAATCGTCCATCGCCGTTGCGCACGCACCTGGTGCTGCTGACCGTCTTCATCGCGGTCCTGGCCTGGTCGGCGGTCCGGCCGTTCGACCGCTTCACCTGGTTCCTCGAGGTCGTCCCCGCGGTGGCCGGCGCGGTCATCCTGGCGGCGACGTGCCGCCGGTTCCGGTTTACCACGCTGGTGTACGTGCTGATCCTGATCCACGCCATTATTCTGTGCGTCGGCGGGCACTACACCTATGCCCGGGTGCCGTTGGGTGACTGGGTGCGGGACGCGCTGAATCTCGATCGTAATCACTATGACCGGCTGGGGCACTTTGTGCAGGGGTTCGTCCCCGCGATGGTTGCACGTGAAGTGCTCGTTCGCGCCTCGCCGCTCAAGCCGGGGCGATGGCTGTTCTTCCTGGTGGTCTGCTTCTGCCTGGCACTGAGCGCGAGTTATGAACTGATCGAGTGGGCGGTCGCGGCCATGACCGGAACGGCCGCCGAAGAATTCCTGGGCACCCAAGGCGACGTGTGGGATACCCAGAAGGACATGGGGCTGGCACTCGTCGGTGCCCTGGCGGCACTGGTGGGCCTGAGCAGGAT
>BTUC01000348.1:0-7690 GCA_045863575.1 Phycisphaerae bacterium | reverse complement strand
GGCGGTGAAGGGCCGAACACGAGGAGTCGAATCGGCACGGAACGTTCGATGCGTGCGCCCTGGCTACCCGATCGCCAGGTTGACTGGGGCCGCTTCGCGGCAGAGGTGCGGCGCGGATGCGACGTTCGTTGGGTTCTGGTGTGTTGCGAATCTGTTTGCGTTCAAGCCCCCACCCTGGCCCTCCCCCGGAGTACCGAGGGAGGGAAATCTCGCGCCGCTTCGTCGCTGTCGCGCCGTTTCGCGGCGGTCACGCCGATTCGCGGCTGTCAGGCCGCTTCGTCGGTAGCCGTCGTGCTGTCCGCACCCTCACGCTGCTTCGTCGGTAGGCGTCCTGGTGTCCGCACCCTCACGCTGCTTCGTCGGTGAGCTGGATGGTTTTGTACTTGCAGAAGCGCTGCAGGTCGTCACGGATGTTGCCGTAGCAGGTGACGCGGTGCAGGCCGTGGCTCCAGTTCTGCCACAGGCGGCGGGCGTCGCCGTCCACCTTCACAGTGATCTTCGTGCGGCAGCCGCGCTCCGTCTCCGGTGCGTCGATGATCCGGCCGGTGAAGCAGGGCATGAGATCGGCGTTTACCAGGAGGGCCTGCGTGACGTCCTGGCCGATGCGCATTTTCACCTGTGGGACACAGCCTTCCTGGCGTTCCATGATGGTGCGGAGCTTGTAGGGGGCGGCAGGGCCGTGGGGGCCGTCCATATTCATCGAACCCAGGCAGTGGGCGAGAACAATGCTGTTGGTCGACTCGTCCATGGTCGGGTCGCTGATGAAGCCGGGGCGGCCGATGAGCCCCTGCATGATGATGTGGGTCATGGCGCTGCGCATGTCTGATTCGCAGATGCCCCCCAGGCCCATGTTGTTGAGGCGGACGAAACCCACACAGGGGAAGGCCGGCAGTTGGTGATACATCGAGGCGTAGCAGTCGGCGGTGATCACCGTCGCATGTTCCTCATCGAGCAGGTTCTCAAACGCCAGCGCCAGGCGGCAGGAGCGCACGACCTCGTCGCGCGATGGCTCCACCACGGCCACGGCTTCCCTGATCCAGCGGGCGGCCTCCCTTTCGGCGTCTTTCAGCGAGACGGCTTCGTAGGCTCTTAAGGCTTTCTCCTTGCCCATGACGACAACCTGCGTCCCGAACTTGTCGGTGATCGAGCGGACCCAGTCCTCCGGCCACGGCCGGGCGCTGAGGTTAAGGATTTTCGCCTCGCGGAGGTGATGGATAGCCCGGAAGGGGCGGATGGCCGCGGCCAGTTGGCGCGTGTCGGCGGTGAGCATGCAGTTCAGCATCGCTCCCGCCTTCTCCTTCTCAAGCGCGCCGAAGACCGTCCATTCGTGTCCGGAGTACGGCACCGCAAAGAGCAGCGTCGGTTTGCCGGCCGTCAGCAACTCCCGGACGAGGGGCATGATGCCCATGGAAAGGTGAACGATGAGTACGCCATCGACGTCCACGAGGCTTTCGCGCGCCTGGCGGGCGGTTTCCACCGAGGTGACCAGTTGATTGCCGACGAACTCGACGTCAGATAGTTCGGCCTTCAATGCCTCGAACTGAGGCTCGTAGCGGGTGCGGATTTCCTCCTTGAGGTCGAGTTTGGGCGTGGGCCAGAGGGCCCCTGGGATGCCCGCGTAGATGCGGGCCACTTTCACCCGCGTGCCGCGACAGCCGGGGCTCACCAGATCGGCCACCGGAGTAGCGGCGCGGTCACCTGCGCGTCCCATGGTTCCCGCGTTCTGTGCGCAGCCGGCGCATAGGGCACAGCCCGCCATGGTGCTCTTGACGAAGTCCCGCCGGGTGAGTTCTCGCGGCATATGGTGTCTCCTGATCTGCGCCAGATAGGTCAGCGCGTTGCCAATCGGACATGTCCGTGGCAAAGAGTATACCCGGCCGGCGGATGTCGAGACAGGGAGGTGGATTAATGAGCCGGGTGCAGGATCTCGCCCGGTGTATTGCTCGGCACAGCATGCCCCGGAGGAACCGAGTCGCGTGTCGACGACCGGTTCCCCCGGGCTGTGGACGCTGCCGCGGCTTATTGAAACAGGCCGCTCAATCTGCCGGCGGCTGCTCGCAGGTCGGGTCGGCCGCGATCGCCGCCCCGCTGATGCAGACCTGGAACGCGCCGAAATCCTCCTGGTCAACGTCGGTATCGCCATCGCGGTCGAAGCAGCCGCAGGCGATCGGATCAGGCCACTCCTCGGGTCCCGGACCGCTGAAGCAGCGCTGCCACAACCCGAAGTCGTTCTGATCGACGTCGCCGTCTTTATCTCCATCGGCGAAAGGCACGCCGCATGGGTCGGGCGTGCAGGTGCTGACGCTGCACTCGCCCGTCTCGGCGTTGCAGGCCTGGCATTCACCGCACTCGACGGCCTGCCCACCGCCGCACGTGCCGGCCATGCAGGACTCACCGATCGTGCAGGCCGTCCCGTCATCGCAGACTTCACCGTCCGGCAGCGGTGTGTGCGTGCAACCGCCGATGCCATCGCAGATGTCCTGCGTGCAGGGATTACCGTCGTCGCAATCGGACGTCTCTATCACGCAGCCGTCGTCGGTGCACGATCCATCGAAGCAGTCATTGGGCTGGTCACAGTCCAGCCCGGCCGAGACCAGACACCCGAAGGTGGGGTCGCAGATGAACGACTCGCCGGCGCACAGGTCGTTGCAGAGGAGCGGCTCTCCCGGCGTGCAGCCGGTCAGCGGATCGACACCTTCTTCGCCGTTGCACGCATTGAAGTCTCCGCATTCCAGTATCCCGAGCCCGTGACAGGCACCATCCTCATGGCAGATGTCCTCGACGGTGCCTTCGTCGCCGTCGTCGCAGGGGGCGCCGACCATGATCGGGCCGGTGCAGTTGCCCTCACCATCACATGTTGACCCGCCGGGGGCGATGCAGTGGTTGTCACTGGTGCAGGCTTCCCCAGCCGGAGCGGGTTCGCCCTTGCACTCGCCTTCGGGGGTTACCGTATCACCGATGGTGCAGGGATTCGCGTCGTCGCATTCGGTGCCGGCCATCGGCTGGCCGAGGCAGGTGCCCTGCGGGCTGCACATATCGTTGTCCGTGTACGGGTTGTCATCGTCACACGGAGCACCCGGCGTCGGCATATAGACGCATTGCTGGTCCAGTGGATTGCACTGGCCCTGGTGGCACTCGATCGGTTCGCACGGCTGGGTCAGACCGCACTCGGCGACGAGCGCCAGCGGGTCCCCGTTGAACTGGAAGGCCAGCAGGAAGGTCGCCCCGTTCTGATGCCAGGTCGTGCCGGCCATGTGCCGGGCGTTCGGCGGAATGAATGTTTCGCCGGCGACGTGCCAGGTGGATCCGGAATTGTGTTTGGTGCCCTCCGGTATCAGCGTGACGTTGTTCACATGCCAGGTGAAGCCGGAGTTGTGAATGGTCCCCTCAGGGATGAATGTGACTCCACCCAGATGCCAGGTCACCCCGGTTGCATGGATACTGTCGCCGGGGATGAAGGTCACCCCGCCGACGTGCCAGGTGGAGCCGGAGTTGTGGATGGCATCCGGTGGTACGAAGGTAGCATCGGAGATATGCCACGTTGTTCCGGCGACGTGTTTCGTGCCCTTGGGGATGAAGGTGACGTCGTCCACGTGCCATGTGGAGCCGGAGTTGTGAATGACATCCTTGGGCACGAAGGTGACCCCATTCAGGTGCCAGGTCGTGCCGCTGACATGGCGGGTGTCGGAGGGGATGAAGGTCACCCCGTTGACGTGCCAGGTCGAGCCGGAGTTGTGCTTGTTGCCCTTCCGGAGGAAGGTGGCGCCGCCCAGGTGCCAGGTGACACCCGACATGTGGCGCGCGTCGGGATCAATAAAGGTCACGCCGTTGATATGCCAGGTGGAGCCGGAATTGTGTTTGGCTCGCTTGGGCACGAAGGTGGCGTTGCCGATGTGCCAGGTGACGCCAGTTGCGTGCTTCGTGTCCGGCGGAATGAGCGTCTGCCCGGCGACGTGCCAGGTGTTCCCGGAGTTGTGGCGCGTGCCGCGCGGGACGAAGCTGACACCGAAGAGATGCCAGGTAACCCCCGTGACGTGCCTGGAGTTCGGCGGAATGAAGGTCTGGCCGTTCACGTGCCAGGTGAAGCCGGAGTTATGCTTGGCATCCTTGGGCACGAACGTGCCGTTGGCGATGTGCCAGGTGACGCCGGCAGCATGCCGGGCGTTGGGGGGGATAAAAGTCTGGCCGTTCACATGCCAGGTGAAGCCGGAGTTGTGCTTCGCCCCACCTGGAACGAAGGTGGCTCCGCCGAGGTGCCAGGTGACACCGGTCGCATGTCTGGCATCGCCCGGCACGAATGTGGCTGGAGCGATGTGCCAGGTGATGCCGGCCGCGTGCTTCGCGTCGCCAGGGATGAACGTGACCCCGCCGATGTGCCAGGTGACGCCGGCAGCATGCTTGGGTCCACCGCCGCCGCCGCCGCCACCACCGCCTCCGCCAGGAGGTGGCGGGGGAGGTGGGGGCAGGAAAGTGACGCCGCCCAGATGCCAGGTGACGCCGGCCATGTGACGCCGAACCACACCGCCGATGCCGCCGCCCGCAGGTCCGGACGCGATACGGATGTCGTCAATCATCCAGCCCAGAAAGCCGTTGTTGAGCGGATCGACCGTGTCAAAGAGAAAGCGGATCTGGATGTCGGTTCCGGCGTAGGGTCGCAGATTGATCGGGCCGGAGAAGACCCACTGGTTCCGTTCTTCGGTGACGGCCCGCAGAAATTGCCACGGCCCGCCATTGACGGAGATCTGGATCTCACTTTGATCCACGCGACGCAGGATGTCGTTCTGAGTCTGCCGCCGGTGCCAGAAGGTGAGCCAGGAATTCTCCGGGAGATTGGGGATCACGGGTGAGGTCAGAAAACCGAAATTCGGTGTGCCGTCATCATAGTTGCAGGCGGGATCTATGCCGTAGTACGCGCTGGTGATCGGTGACTTGAACACGGCGTCGGGCGGACAGAGTGTCGGCGGGTCGGTCACCAGGTGCCAGAGCCCCGTGGCCGTCCAGCCACCGGCACCCAGCGGGTCGAAACCTTCCCAGTTCTCAAACAGCACCGCCCCCCCGGCAGCCGCCGCGGCGTTCTGAGCGTCGGCCATCATGCCGGCGGCCATGAGCGCGGACAAGCCGGGTAGACCGGGCACCGCCGCCAGTGGCGCGGTCGGATCCGCGGTTGCTGGCTGCTGGTCTGGTTCTGAGTGCCATCCGCCGGGGATGAGACAGGCCAGTACGTCGCCCACGTCATCGTGCTGGCCGCACACGTCAAGCATGCCGGTCACTTCCGCCAGGGAGGTGTACGTGTAGTAGGGGGCGACGGCCACGCGGTTGCCCTCGTCGAGCAGGTAGAAGCCGTACTCGTCGATCACGCCGCGCGTGAATGGATAGGCAGCGTTCAGATAGCTGCGATACTGAGGCACGTCGTGGATGAAATTGTCGGCGAGCTGGTCGGCCGGACCGTCAAAGTAGTTGTTTCTCGCTGTGTTGCGGCGGTAGACGCCGATCAGGATCTTCCGATCGGAGCGTGCCGTGTCCACGTAGAAGAGGAACCCGGTGGCCATGTCCAGCATGAGGCGCTCCCCGATCCGGGCGACATGGTCCAGATGGCGCTCGTCCTCATCGGCCACGAACAGGAAGTTGCGCGTTCGCGTGTTGAACAACAGATGAAGGCGGATGCCGGACTCGTCCTGCGTCCGGAAGACGAAGACCTCGTCAGCGGGTAGCGCAAAGGCGCGGGGCTCGTTCTGCGGGATGCGGTTCAGATCGAATCGCACGCTGCGGTGGTCACAGGTGACCTGGTAGGCGAAGTCGTCAAGCGGCTCGACCTGGACACCGTCATCGGCGCCCAGGCGGGCGAAACGCACGTTCGCCCCCTCGGGACCGGTAAGGTCGTCGCGGTACTCGTAGTAGCCGATCTGAATCTCGCCCTTGAAGCGCGGCGCCGGTTCCAGGCGCACGTTGCCCCAGACAAAACGGCTGCCCGCGTGGAAGCGCCAGTACAGGTAGTTCTCACTGGTCAAAACCTCTACGCGTGGCGGCAGTGATTTGAGCACGTGAAGGAAGACGGCACGGGTATCATCCAGATCGATGCCCTTCGGCGGGGGCAGCATCACGCTGGCGGCTGTGCGTGGGGTGACCGGGTGGTCCGCCGGAGCGTCCGGCGGCAGCCAGTCCGCTGGACTCTTCGCGGAAATCGGAGATCCGGTTGTGGGCTGGGTGGCAGGACTGGCGGCGTGTGCGGCGAGGGCATAAACGAACCCCAGAGCCGCAATAGCCACCATCGCGCGACCCGCGTGCCGGCTGACCTGCAACAGCTCAATGCGCATCTTAACCTCCTCTGATGTGACGGCGAACTTCCCGCAGACGTGGTTCGGACTGATCGATGCTGCGTCAGTCGCTCGCGGGGCAAGCTGGCTCACGGTGCCCCCACGGCTGAATGCACGACACCGGTTTGTCTTCGCCCGCGGTCGTGGGGAGATGGCGACCCTGCGGAACGCGACGGGAAGATCTGGCCCTCATTTTCCCGACTGCGATCGTTAACCTACCAGATAGCGCATCGAAGGTCAACTAATTTTTGCTGCACTTCAGCGGAATCGTCTTGCCGGTTTGACCGACGGGCCAGACAATCAGGTATGCTCTGCGCTTCCCTGCCATCTACGGTGGTCCTGGTCATTGTGGCCGCGGCCGCGATGTATTTGCTGTGGTACGCGTGGCGCTCAATGCGGCGACCGGGGGCGTGCTGCGACCGGGGCTGCGGGCAAGTCACGGGCCAGGCGACCGGTTTCTCGAAATCACGTGCTCCGGAAGGCCAATCACCGGGCGAGGCCCCTCCGCGCGGACAACCATTCGTTCCGCTGGAGGACCTGAGCAGGCTGGCGCGAAAGCTGAAGGAGGAAAAGCGCTAGTGCCTCCTCCTGCTCGTCGTTTCCGTGGCGGCCGGTTTCCGTGCCTGCCCTGCTGCTCGGTGAACGGCCCGCACCGAGGCCGGCCGCTAAAGACGCGAAAGTCGCCAACCGGAAGGGGCGTTAGTGCCTGACCTGAATGCATTGCACGATCTGAGCGCGGCATGCACCCAACACTTGGCCGACCTGGAGGACCAGGGTCGTCGGCGCGTGCTGCGCGAGATAGAAGCCGTCGATGGGCCGTACGTCTTCGTGCGCGGGCGGCGGTTGTGCAGCTTCTGCTCTAACAACTATCTCGGATTGGCCGGGCACCCGCAGATCGCCGCGGCGGTGAAGGCCGCGATCGACCGGTGGGGGTGGGGCGCGGGGGCCTCACGGCTGGTCTGCGGGCATACGCGCGAGCACGCCCTTCTGGAGGCGAAGCTCGCCGCCTTCAAACGCACAGAGGCGGCGCTGGTTTTTTCCACTGGGTACGCAGCGAACCTCGCAGCCATCCGGGCGGTTGCCGGCCAGGGTGATGCCGTGTTCGTCGACAAGCTGGATCATGCCAGCATCATCGACGGGGCGCGGACTTGCGGGGCGACGCTGCGCGTCTACCCGCATTGTGATCTGCACAAGCTTGAGCGGCTGCTGGCCGGAGCGGGTGAAGCGCGGCGCCGCGTGATCATCACCGATTCGCTCTTCAGCATGGACGGCGACGTGGCCGACCTGCCGCGGCTGGTCGAGCTGAAGAGACGTTACGATGCAGTGTTGGTGATTGACGAAGCCCACGCCACCGGGGTGTTGGGGGCGGAAGGGAG
>BTUC01000347.1:0-7704 GCA_045863575.1 Phycisphaerae bacterium | reverse complement strand
CATCGAATGGCTCCAGTGCCACCTGTGAAGTGAGGGAAGTGAGGGGTAAGGGCATACCGGCTCCACCGGCGCAGGAACGCAAAGACATTCCTGGTGCGTGACCAGCATCTTGCCGGTCGATGACGGGCGGGAAGCCCATCCCACTGCCAGGCAATCTGCCGTTCTACTCAGAAGGTAAACACCAGTTCTGCGCGCAGAAACGCGGCCACGTCATCGCGAGGCGCCGCCTGATAACTTCCGGGGAACAGAAACTCGCTGTGCAGATGGCCGCTCAGGAAGCGGTTGAAGCGATAGCGCACCAACGAGGTGAAGAGCTGCCCGCGGAAGCTGCCGTTCTCGCTGAAGCCGGCCCGGCCAGGAAATGTATCCTGGTCGGCGAAGAGCAGGTGGTAATCGAAAAAGACGTCAACATCCTCGACCGGCTCTAATTGCCAGCCAAACGCCAGGCGGTGTAGATTGGTGATCTCGGAGATGCGCGTTTCGGAGGACCAGGTGTAGATGTACAGCTCGCTCCACTGGGGCCACCGGCCCCACAGCGGATCGAATGCGGTATTCTTCGAACTATGGGGATCGTCACCTGAGAGATATTCATAGCCGAGCTTGAGCTGGTTGTGCCAGTCGTCGTTGAAATGATAAGAGAGGCCACTGGTGGAACCGTAAGCGGACATGGCCGAAGCGTTGCGGTTCCCGAACTGGCCCGCATGCTCGGTCCGGGCCTTCCAGTGTTCGCTGAGGTCGTGCGCGGCCCGACCCCCAAACGTGTAAATCTCGCCTGTGTCGCCGTTGGTCAGTTCAGCCTGGTCCCGCTTGTAGATGAAGTAAGCGTCGAGCTGCGTTCGATCGATGGATTTGTTGGTCACGTAGACAATCGCGCCCCGTTCATCCTGCTCCATGACCGGGCCGTGTTTACTTTCAATCGGGGGCAGCCAGGTGTCTGTGTCCGCGAACTGGTAGATGTAGACGAGGTCGGCGGACGTCTCGATTTCCTCGAGCTCGATCCTGAAGCGGGCGGCATCGAAAAAAATGGTGCGTGAGCCGTCCAGGGGTGTGCCTTCCAGGACCAGCCAGCCGTCCCCGAGGATGATGTCCTGGCGTCCTACGGTCACGCTCACCGGTGCGTCAGGAATCTGGACCTTGAGGTTGAGACGGTCGAAAAGCACATCCCGCGTATCCCACTCCTCGAAATTGTCCGGATTGCAGAAATGGCGGCCTTCCCAGGCCATCCGCAGGTTGAAGTCCACACCCGGGGCCGGAGTGGCCGTTGCCCAGGCCCGCGGGCGGAAGCGCTGAACGCTCCATTCGTCTTCGGGCGTCTCCCGGGACAGATTAAACGCGTTGTCCAGGTACTCCCAGCGGAGACGAAAATCGGCTCCCCATTTCAACCAGTGTGCAGGGTTTTTGAGTGCTTCGACAGGATCCCGGGATGAAGAGGTGTTGGAGTTTACCGGCGCCGTGGAGGTATCGCCGGCCGGTTGTGTGTCTCCCCCACTGGACGGCCGGGTAAACGGCTGCGACGTTGCGGACGCAGTGGGATTCACGTCAAGCGGAGAAGCAGAAGAGTCGGCAACCTCGCCCCGTGAACGACGCACCTGGAGGGCGGCTATCAACACAAGAACGGCCAGGGCGGATACCCGCGAGATCAGGGAAAAGCGCATACAACTCCGCGCTTCAGGCCGATTCGGCGGCCAACCTTCTCTCGCAGCCCGTCGCCCTCCACGACGGCGGGCGACGGCAGATTAAAGGTGTGATCGATGGCCGTCAACCGGGTACATGCCCCAGCATGCCGGCTTAGCCGGCATGGGCCCGATCGGGCTCACCGTGCGGAGTCATCCCCGGCCGCCTCATCAGCTTCCAGGCGCTTCATGGCTTCAATCTCGTCTTGAACGCGTGACGGCGATGCCGTGTCCGGCGCCGCGGGCTCCTGCCTGGGTTGGGGCGGGGGTTGCACCGGAGGCACCGCAACGGCGGTCTCGCCAGGCGGCGCCGAAGAACCCGCAGAGTAGGACGGCGGCGCTGCGGGCGGGAGATCCTGAAGCGCGGCGGGCGGCACGATCCGCGGCAGGTGCTCGGTCAACCGCTGCTTGGCCGCCATGTACACGGGCATGCGTTCCTTTTCCACGTCCTCGGCCGAGAGTGCCTGGCGGTAGAGATCCAGTGCCCTCTGCGGCTCGCCCATGAGCTCCGCCGTCAGGCCGGCCGCGAAGTAGTATTCGCCTTCATCGGAATCCTTCCGCATGGCCGTCTGCCAGTGCTTCATGGCCGTCTCGAAATCGTCAGCACGAAGCGACCGGATGGCTGCCTCGCCCGCACTACTGCTGTCGGCAAGTTCGTAGGTGTACTCGACCGGCGTGGGCACCAGCATGCTCACGAACTCACGGGCCGCCCGCTCGGTCAGTTCACCAATGAAGTGATCCACGGGGTCCAGGTCGGCTTCATCGACCATCCCTCCGAAGAGGAAATCGGGCGACTTGGAATCCGTTTTCTGGTAGGCCGGGGGAGCATAGTGCAGGAGGGTCCGGCCAGTGACCGCGTCCACGAGGCTGAAAGAGCACTGGACGGTCAGATGCCGGCTGATTTCCTCCACTTCCCGGGTCGCCATGGTCAGCCCGCCAAAGGCACCACCCTCAGGACGTGGGTTGCGCGTGGCCCGGTAGGCCGGATCGTAGAGGCGGGTGCGCGGGTTGGCCAGACGCGGATCGCGCACGATGATCCGGCCGCGCGCGTCGCGCACGTACCGTGGGTCGGCGAGGCGTGGGTCGCGGCGCGGATCACGCAGCACGCGGGGGTCGCGCCGCGAGCCGGTGCCATACACTCCGCGTGGCTGGGGCTGACGATAGACGCGGACCCGGCGCGGACCACGGTCGTCCCGGCCGTCACTGCTCATTTCCTGGAGGACTCCGCCCAGAATGCCGGTCCAGTCGAGCGTCGATTTGGTACCCTTCTGGACATCGATGTTGATGGTCATCCGGCTGGTGATGAGGCCCTGGACTGCCAGGAGCTTGCCCGCACGGGTAGCCGACTCCCCCTCTACCAGCCCCGACAGCCGCAGGTCCTGCTCTTCCAGAAGCTGCCTGGTCAGGTCGCGCCGGGCCACGGCCACACCGGCCCCGAACTGAGTGGTGGCGTTCTGGAGCATGGCCTCGACCATGTCCGCAGCAATGCTGGACCATTTGGCTTCGCGCTCATCCTCAACAGCGCCCTCTGTTTTTACGCCGGCATCGATGACGGCCACAGCCTTGAGGCCGTCCGGAAGAGGTTTAGGCGGAGCGATGACGTAAGACACGGTGACGGAAGCCCGTTCCTTGGCTTGAACCACGGGAAGCGGGCCGGCCAGCAACGGGATGGCCACCACCATCAAGCGGCGTACGGATGAGTGCATGATAAACTCCCCGGCAGGTCGGCGCAAGCAATAGCCACACCTGAACCAGTAGGCGGTGACTCTCGTGCGGCGGAGCTCAGTGTAGCCGCCGGAGCCCAATACGGCAATGCGGGAGCATGGGTTGCACGTGAAGGGGAGCACCCCGGGACGATGAGGATCACGGATGGTTTCCCGGCGGTCGCTGATCCTCATCCTTCGGGTAACTCACGTCCACATCAATGTCGCCGGCGGGCGTCCGGATGTCCACATCGACGCCCTCGCGCTGCGGTTCGGGAGGTGGAGCGGCCGCCGGCTCGTCTCGACAGGAGACGGATACCAGGAGGAGACTGAGCAACCCGCCGCCGAAAAGTAGCCTTTCGGAAACCTTCATGAGTAATCCTTTCACCACGGCTGAGCCGTGTGCCGCTGTTCAATTGTAGACCCGTAAGGGGGCGTGGAAGGCTGAATCTGGAGGATCTACCCGCCCGGCTTGACATCACGACCGTCGGGATCATTTGATAGTCAGGCGCACGATGCCCCCGCGTGACCTCGACTGCACGATGCACGACTTCCAAAAACTCAGCTCCGGTGAGGACCTCACACATGTTTCACCACATAAAGGAACTTCAGTTTAACGCGCGCGTCACGAAGCCCGACCCGAAGTTCGCCACGCTGCTGCTGGAGCAGTTTGGCGGACCCAATGGAGAGCTGAAAGCCGCTTTACAGTATTTCGTGCAGGCGTTCTCCTGCCGCCAGCCCTACCCGGCCAAGTACGACATGCTCATGGACATCGCCACCGAGGAATTCAGCCACCTGGAGATCGTTGGGGCGACGATCACCATGCTGCTCAACGGAGTGAACGGCAAACTGAAGGATGCGGCCGAGCGCAGTGCCGTCGTGCAGCTCGTCAAGGACGCCTCCATGAAGGAACAGATGCTTCACGAGGTGGCCAGCATCAATCCGATATTCGCCATTGAGAGCGGCGGCGGGCCGGTGGTCACCGACGCGCAGGGCAACCCGTTCTCCGGGACCTACATCAACGCCAATGGCGATCTGACCGTAGATCTGCGCTCGAACATCGCGGCCGAGTCACGGGCCAAGATCGTCTACGAATACCTGCTCCAGTTCACGGATGATCCGCACGTGAAGGACTCGTTGCGCTTTCTGATGACCCGTGAAATCTCGCACTTCCAGGTGTTCTCGGCGGCGTTGGCGGACATCACGCCGAATTTCCCGCCGGGCATCCTGCAGGGCGACCCGCGATTCACCCACACGTACTTCAACATGTCCAACGGAGCGGACGCCCGCGGGCCATGGAACGAGGGCCGCGGCCCGTGGAACAAGGGCGAGGAATGGGTCTATGTCGACAGACCTGCTGAAACCGTGGATCAGACCCGGGGACTGATCGACCAGCCCATCCAGGGCACCAGCCGCACACAGGAAGAAGTCGACCAGATGGACAAGAAGCTGAGCAAGAAGCGCAGCTCTGAGATCTCCAGCAAGGTGCCCAACGGTGAGAACCAGTGGACGGCCTATCAACCGGAACAACTGGAGAGTCCGCAAGGCGCCCAGACCTGAACTGAGGCGTTGACCCGAGACGGCCATGCCAGGCCCATGCGGGCAGCAGCCCGGGGGTGTTAGCTGCCGCATGGGCCTGGCGCCGGCCGGCGGGTATGATCGGGTCGATGACTGCTCCGTCAGATCACAACCTGGACGGGAAACCCGGTGATCGCCCCGCCCGACGGCGGCCGCGCTATCGCGGTACCCACCCCCGTCGGTTCGAGGAACGATACAAAGAGCTCAACCCGCAGGCTCACCCAGGTATTCAGGAGCAGGTTCGCGCGCGAGGCGGCACGCCGGCGGGGACCCACGTGCCCATTCTCCTGGAGGAGAGCATGGCTCTCCTCAATCCGCAGCCCGGCGAAATCGTCGCCGATTGCACGCTGGGATTCGGCGGCCACGCGGCTGCTTTCCTCCACCACATCGGTCCAGAGGGACGCCTGGTGGGTTTCGACGTGGACGGCCCTCAGCTCGAAAGCACGCGAAGGCAGCTTCAGGCGTCTATCCCCGGTCACCACGTGAGCCTCTATCGCTCGAATTTTGCGGGGATCGGGAATGTACTGGCCCGAGAGGGGCTGGATGGCTACGACGTGATCTTTGCCGACCTGGGCGTGTCCAGCATGCAGATCGACGATCCGGCCAAGGGCTTCAGCTATAAGCATGACGGGCCGCTGGACATGCGGATGGACGACCGCATCCGCCGGACTGCGGCCGACTGGCTGGCCGTCATGACCGAGGAGGAGCTGTCGAGCATGCTCGACGCGCTGGCCGACGAGCCGGACCACGAGCGCATCGCACGATGTATTGTGGATCGACGCGACCGGCAGCCCCTGCGGACTACCTTCCAACTGGTGGAGCTGATCTTCGAGGCCAAAGGCCTGTCCCGGAAACTCTGGCGCGAACAAATGGCCGCCGCCTCCGGTACGAGGCAGGCCGGCGCAGGACCGACGCCGCCGAGT
Source organism: Phycisphaerae bacterium (assembly GCA_045863575.1). Classification (GTDB taxonomy): domain Bacteria; phylum Planctomycetota; class Phycisphaerae; order UBA1845; family PWPN01; genus JAAXZI01. The sequence goes on along the minus strand of BTUC01000347.1, from coordinate 1,827 downwards.
CGGCGCGTGCTGCATCCGGCCGCCCGGACGTTTCAGGCACTTCGGATCCAGGTAAACGACGAGTTGGGCAGCCTGCGCCAGTTGCTGCGGACCGCGCCGTACTGCCTGCGGCCGAGGGGAAGGATCGGCATTCTCACGTTCCACAGCGGTGAGGACCGGCTGGTGCAGGCGGCATTCGAAGAGGGTCGCCTGGCGGGCCTGTATGCCGAGGCACCTGACGAACCGGTTCGACCATCCCCGCAGGAGCGCCGCGACAACACGCGCAGTGCCCCGGCGCGACTGCGATGGGCACGCCGGCCCTGAACGAGAGAAAAGCCACAGAGACACCGAGACACCGAGAGAATGCCCACGTACAAAGTCAGAAATAAGCGAAACGATTCTGCGCCGCTGTGTCTCTGCTCTGAAGATTGGCTATCTACATGGTTTCAGGGCGCGGCAACACCGCATGACCACTGTAATTCAAACTGGAAGCTTCAAACTCACGGCGCCACCTCGCGGTAGGAGCCGGCCACGATGCTCATGCCGTCCTGGGTGAAACCGGGGATGAGGGTATCCAGCAAGGTCAGGTCGTTATCCACGGTGACGTCGTTATCCACGGTGACGCGTTCGCCGCTGCTGATCAGACATCCAATGAAGGGCCAGGAGCCGTTCTCCAGGAAGACGCGGTTGGCGTTGGTCCAGACGATTCCCCTCACCTGCGTGGTGATGCTGTCGAGAACGTCGCCGTCCTCGTTGAAGTCACAACCCAATCCCAGCGACACGTTGAGACCATTCAGCCCAATGACCACAGAGATGCTCAGCTCCGAGAAACTCATGTTGTCGGGGTGAACCACCATTTCGTTCAGTGGCGAATTCACCATCAGGACCGGGTACTTGAGGGGCCCCGGCTCGAGCCACAGTCCCTTGCGGAAGGTAACGTTCTTGTCGCCGGTACCGTAGATGACGAGCGTTCCGCGGACATGGAGATTCTCGCAGAGCACCTCACGGCCGCCGGCGTCCAGCGCGTAGATGCCATAGGGGTTGGCCGCCCCGGTCGGATTGTTGCTCGGCGTCAGATTGTAGCCCTTGAGTTCGCACCGGCTGCCGTAGCTGCCGGTGATGGGCGTGGCCATGGCCAGGTACGCGCTGAGGTCCACCGCCGGTGCGGAAAGGGCGCTGGCGGAAAAGGACTGCGGCGTCAGCGGGCTCTCAATCTCGTAGCCAGTCATGGTTTCGAAGGACGCATCGTCGCGGAGTCCCACGCCGGATGCGCCTCTGATTCTGGCGTGGGACCGGACGGGGCCGCGCGCGACGGCGTGGCCCTTGAACTCCATCTCCCCGCCGCCGGACTGGAAGAGCGCATACTTCAGTGCCGGGTGCGACCGCGGGACCAGGCGGGCTTCGTGGCAGTACTCGCAGGCCTCCCGCTTGCCAACCGAAACCAGCCGGACACTGTCGAGTGGGTCATCGGTAATACTCCCGTCCGAATCATCGAAGACCCGGACGGTCACACGGCCCGCTCCCACGGGAACATCGCTGAGGAGCGTGTCGCCACTGACCTGCTGGCGCCAGGTGGGCACCCGTTCCATGTACAACAGGGCCAATTCGATACCGGCGCGGGCGCACCACCTGGCCCCGGAGATCCGGACCAGGTTATTCTGCAGCTGCCGGTCGCCGCGCTGCACGGCGATGAGCATGTAGCCGGTCATTGCCAGCAGCGTGGAGACCGCGAGCACGGTCAGGAATAGTGCCGCCCCCCGTCGTCCCCCTGGCCGCGGCGCGCGCGGTAAGTCCCGGCGCCTGGTCGTGCATTTCGCCATCCCGAACCTCAACAACTGACTCGGGGCG
>BTUC01000346.1:0-7713 GCA_045863575.1 Phycisphaerae bacterium | reverse complement strand
GCACCAACGGCAACGGCGACACCTGGGTGCAATACACCAAGACTTTCAACAGCGGATCCAACACGCAGATCAGCGTGGGCTTCAAGACCGGCAACTCGTCCGGCACGGCCCCGACGATCAGGTGGGACACGCTGAGAATCAACTAGTGTTGAGGAGCAGGAGTTTCTCTTAGCCGGTCCGTCCGTCTGATGGCGGGTGATCGCCAGGATCGCCCGCTTCAGCCGGCGCCGGTCACGTCCAGGGTTGCGATAAAGCTCGGGGGCTTCTTTGAGCCGCTGGTTCCAATCGGCCGTGCACGGCCGAGAGAGGAGTCTATCGGTGTGCGGATGCCCTGCGCCGGCTCCGCGGCACTCCCGGCATTGAATCCAAGCCTCACCCAAATCCTTGTCAGGTGCTGATTGACGTTTCCCGGAGTAGGTGCCTCCGGTCCGCGGGTCGGGACATTGGAGGTGATCTGATGCTCGATGAGCAGTAACGGCCCATCTCACTTCAGTCGGAGATCGATGATGATCACGAGGCAGGTTTCCCCGAAGCTTCTGGTGGTCGCATTCCTGGCGGGCTGCACAGGCGCTGCGTACGCAACTCCCGATACCTGGGACTCGCGCCTGACCGCGTTGGGTGTCTACTACACGGAAGCGAACGTCTCCAGTGGCACCTGGTACTGGCGGCTGGTCAGTGGTGTTTACGAGGATGAGACCGAGTCCGGCGGCACGCATCACATCTACTACAAGGCGCTCAACTCCAGCGGCAACCCGATCGAGAACCAGAAGACCTGGACCGCCTGGCCGACGGGCAATCCCACCAGCAGTGTGTATCAGTTCACCAAAGGAGCCGTGGACGGCTACTGGGCCAATTATGGGATGGCCGGCAACTGGTGCCCATTCTGGCCCGAGGGACCTCGCGGACCGTACGGTGCCTGGGTGGATGGCCCCAGCGACGAGGTATGGGGCATGGGCATGCCCTGCAATCGCCACGTTAACTACCGGCTCACCTGGCGCTGGACGCAGAAGAGCGGCGGATCAGGAACACCCACCATCGCGCGGGATCCCACGTCGTTGAACCCCAGCACGGTCCAGGGCACCAGCCCTGCGAATCAGTCCTTCACGGTCAGCAATTCCGGCACGGGCACGCTGACCTACTCGATCACCGACAACGTGACCTGGCTGTCGGTCACGCCTTCCAGCGGCACGAGCACCGGTGAGGCGGACACCATCACCGTGCAATACACCGCGGCGTCTCTGGGCGTGGGCACGCACAACGCCACCATTACGATCAGCGACCCCAATGCAACCAACAACCCACAGACGGTGGCGGTGACGCTGACGGTCACCTCCGGCGGCGGCGGCGGGGCGAACCTGCTGCTCAATCCGGATTTCGAGGGAGGCTTCTACAACGATCCCGACGTGGACCACAAATCGGGAAACTCGTGGCACCGGTTCGCTGTATCCGGCACCAGCAAGGCCGGCCCGGAGTACAACATTTATCGCTCCAGCCACTGGAGCCAGTCGATTTACGAAGCCAATTGGGTGGCTGGCGTGTACCAGCAGGTGTCCGCGACCGCGGGGCACATCTACGAGGGGTCCGTGTATGTCCGCGGCTCGGATGCCAACGTGCGCTTCTGGGTGGGCGTGGATCCGGCCGGGGGTACCAACCCAGCGTCGGCAAACATCGTGTGGAGCGCGCAGTCCAATCCCGGAGCGACCTGGACCCAGATCAGCGCCCAGGCAACCGCCAGCGCCAGCCAGGTCACGATCTTCCTGAAAGCGCAGAACCCGCAGGGCTATAACCTCTACGCTTACCTCGATGATGCGTCCCTGGCCGACCAGGGCGGCACCTCGTCGCCGACCATCAGTCGGACTCCGGCGACGCTCTCGCCGTCGGTTCAGCAGGGGGGCAACCCCGCCAACCAGACGTTCAGCGTCTCCAACTCCGGCGCCGGCACGCTGAGCTATTCCATCAGCGACAACGTGAGCTGGTTGTCGTGCAATCCGACCAGCGGCACGAGTACCGGTGAGGCGGATACGATCACGGTTTCGTACACGGCCAGCGGTCTGACCGCCGGTACGCACAATGCCACCATTACCATTTCCGACCCGGCGGCCACCAACAACCCGCAGACGATTGCGGTCACGCTGACGGTCGCGCCGCCCCCGGCCATCTCGCGGTCGCCATCGACGCTGGCCCCCTCGTGCACGCAGGGGACCAACGCCTCCAATCAGACGTTCACCGTCTCCAACTCCGGCGGCGGGACGCTGAGCTACTCGATCAGCGACAACGTGAGCTGGCTGTCGTGCAGCCCGACCAGCGGCACCAGTACCGGTGAGCAGGACACCATCACCATCAGCTACACGACCAGCGGTCTTTCGACGGGGACACACAACGGCACCATCACCATCACCGATCCGGCGGCCAGCAACAATCCGCAGACCATCGCGGTGACGCTGACGGTGAACCCGTCCAAGCTCACGGTGGCCGAGGACTTCAACTCAGTGCCGAGCTGGACGAGCACTTTCGACGCGGGCTGGGGAGGGTCGGCCACCTGGTCGAGCGTGACCGGCGGCCAGGCGGGCAACTGTCTACAAGCGACGCGCTCCAACACCGGCTCGTCGGCCAAGGTGAAGGTGTACAACATCACGGCCAACCAGAACTACACCATCTCGATCTACATGCGCTGCCCGAGCTCGAGCAGCTCTTACTGGCGCGAGTGCTACTACAAGCTGGGCAGCAACACCGCGCAGAACTTCGACGCCAGCCCCGGCACGTGGACCGAGATCAAGAAATTCTCGAACACCGGCACCAACGGCAACGGCGATGCCTGGGTCCAGTACACCAAGACCTTCAACAGCGGTTCCAACACGCAGATCAGCGTGGGCTTCAAGACCGGCAACGGCTCCGGTACAGCCCCGACGATCAAATGGGACACGCTGAGGATCAACTGACTCATCTTCCGGCGGACCGGGGCCGGTGCGTTGCCGGCCCCGGCCGTCCATGATCAGGCGGACCCCTGTCCGCTCGCGCACTCTTCAGGAGAGATTCATGTTTGAGAGAGTTGGGCAGGCGGTCGGCAGAGCTGTCAAATTGCTGCCGGTATTCCTCGTCTCAGCGGTATCCATCCAGGCTGAAGCCAGCTGCCCCCCAGGATGGACCTGCGACTGCGCGGTCCAGACGCCCTACGTACCGACGGGCGCGGCATGGGGCGCGCTGCACAATCCGAGCTTTGAGAATGGCTTCACCAGCGGGGTCGGCAACAACTGGACCGCCGCCTACCAGAATTTCAGCAGCAATCCGACCTACCTCGATTCGACGCAGCGCGCCACGCAAGGGACGCACTCCCAGCGGATCACCATCCCTCAGATCGGCACCGGTTCCGGGTTCCTGAGCCAGCGCGCGGGCATCTACCAGCAGATCTATGTGGTCCCCGGTCAGAGCTACACGGTCACGGCCCAGGTCTACATGGAACTCGACAGCAGCGAAGCCTACTCCGGAGAGAAGATGGTGGCCCACATCGGCATCGATCCCTACGGGGCCACCAGCATCGGCGAGGGCTCGGTCAAGTGGTCACCGGATGAAGGCAGCAAGAACCAGTGGAAGACCATCCAGGTGAGTGCGACCGCCGTTTTCGAGGTGACGACCGTTTACGTCTCCGGCATGCTCAAGTGGGAGAACACCGGGCAGGGGCGCATCTGGATCGACAATCTGACCGTCAGCGGGCCCATTCCCACGCAGAATCCGTCTCCGCCGGAGCAGGGCTGGATTGATCCCGACCTGAGCATGCCGGTCACCACCGGCACTGAAAAGGTGGCCAACGGCAGCTTCGAAGGCTCCTGGTCCGGCGGCGTGGCAGCCTCTTGGGGCACCTTCTCCGTGGCCGGCGCCGGATACTGGCGACAATCCACCCGAGTCGGCCCGATCGGCGGCGGCAAGTACGACTTCAGCGGCGCCGATACCATCCGGGATCTCAACCCGCGCGTTGCCCTCAGTTCGGTCGTCGGTGACGCCGATTACTGGGCCACCCAAGCCAACATGGTCGACACGCTGGTGATCGGCCGCCTGATCATCTCCAACCAGGAACAGTACATCGCCAACCCAGTGTACTACGGCCGTCTGTTCGCCGATCAGTGCAAAACCGAAGAAGGTTACCATCCCCGCGTCGATGCCTGGTGCGGCCTCAACGAACCTGACTGGACGGACACCAACTGGACCAACGCACTGGCCTTCGAGGAGGCTTTCACGGGGCGGTGCCACGAACTGGGACTCAAGTCGGTCGTGCTGAATCTGTCGGTCGGGTCGCCAGGCAACATCTGGAAGATGCTGGAAGCCCAGCAGATGCTCTCCACTGCCGATTATGTCGGCTATCACACCTATGGCGGCCAGATCGATCAGCTCATGGTCAACGCTGCGAATCCGCAGAACAACCCCTGCTCCTTCGCCCTGCGCTGGCGTCAATACGTGGACATGTACCGGGATCGTGGCTGGCGCATGCCGCCGGTCGTTTACACCGAAGGCACGACCTACGGCGGATGGCACGGCGTGTACTCCCCTAGCCAGATCCGTGATGACCTGATCGCCTTCGGACCCTACATGCTGGAAGACCGCTGGTCGGTCGGACTGGCCCTGTTCTGCGCCGGCTGCAACGGCATCTGGGAGGAATGGGACATCCAGGGCCAGGGCGACATCGCCGCGGCGTGCGGCGCCTGGAACCTGAACAACCCCACGGAAGCGACCGCCGGGCTGTACAGCCAGCAGTTCGGTGCCGGCACTCTTCATCCCACCACTACGACGCAGCTTCAGAACCCGGCCGGCGCCTTCACCGGCGGTATCAGGCAGCAGATCACCGGCCTGGCCGTGGGCAAGACCTACCTGCTCGATCTCGATTTCCGCTACGAGTTCCGCGGCAGCCAGCCGCAGGTCAGCTTCTATACGGGCGTAGACCTGACCGGCCAGACCAGCAACGCTTCCGCCGGCACCATCGCGTGGAGCTCTAACCTGATCGCCGCTGAGCCGGCCCAGCACGACACCTGGGAGCGCACCTGGCGGACCTTCACGGCCACCGGAACAACGGCGTCCATCTGGCTGAAGAGCCAGCAGACGGTCAGCAATCCGACCTACCGCATCAGCGTCGACCGGGTGTCGGTCAAGCAGATCGACGACGGCTCGGTGACACCGACGATCACGGTTTCTCCGACCAGCATCGCCGTCAGCACCGGCACCGGCAGCAGCCCGCCGAACGGGTCATTCACGGTGCGCAACTCGGGCACCGGCACGCTGAGCTACGCGATCAGTGACAACGTGACCTGGCTGTCCTGCTCGCCGACCAGCGGTACCAGCACGGGAGAAACCGACACCATCACCATCACCTACAGCACGGCTTCGCTGAATGCCGGCACGCACAACGCCACCATCACGGTCAGCGATCCGAATGCCAGCAACAATCCGCAGACCATCCCGGTGACGCTGACCGTCACCGCTCCGATCAGCGTGGCGGAGGATTTCGAGACCATGCCGTCCTGGTCGAGCAGTTTCGATGCGGCCTGGGGCGGGGCGGCCACCTGGTCGATCGTCGCCGGCGGGCAGGCGGGCAACTGCCTGCAGGCCCAGCGCTCCAACGACGGATCTTCGGTAAAGGCCTCGGTCTATACCATCACGCCCAACACGAGCTACACACTCACGATCTACATCCGTTGCCCCAGCGGGACCGCAACCTACTGGGCGGAGTGTGCCTACAAGCTCGGTAGCTTCACCGCCCAGGACTTCGACCAGAACGGCGGAACCTGGACGATGATTCAGAAGTTCTCCAACGACACCACCAACGGTAACGGCGACACCTGGGTCCAATACACGAAGGCGTTCAGCAGCGGATCGAACACGCAGGTGAGCGTCGCCTGCAAGCTGGGCAGATCCGGCGGAACCGCGCCCGCGGTCAAGTGGGATACACTGCGGCTCACGCCCGCGGGCGGGGTGCCCACCATCAACCGCTCACCGGCAACACTGGCGCCGTCCTGCAACCAGGGTACCAACGCCGCCAATCAGACGTTCAGCGTCTCGAACAGCGGAGCGGGAACGTTGAACTACTCGATCAGCGACAACGTGACCTGGCTTTCGTGCACGCCGACCTCCGGAACCAGTACCGGGGAGGCGGACACGATCACGGTGTCCTACTCGACCGGCACGCTGGGGGCGGGCACCCACAACGCGACCATTACCGTCAGCGACCCGAATGCGACCAACAATCCGCAGACGATCGCAGTGACACTGACGGTCGTGGCGCCCCCGGCCATCAACCGCACGCCCGCCACGCTGGCCCGAACGGTCACGCAGGGCGGCAACGCGGCCAGCCAGACCTTCACCGTGGCCAACAGCGGCGGGGGGACCCTGAGCTACTCGATCAGCGACAACGTGAGCTGGCTCTCCTGCTCTCCGACCTCGGGCGCCAGCACCGGCGAGGCGGACACCATCACCGTGACCTATGCGACCAGCGGCCTGGGCGTCGGCACGCACAATGGCACCATCACCATCAGCGACCCGAACGCCAGCAACAACCCGCAGACCATCGGCGTCACGGTCACGGTGAACAAGAAGACCGTCACGGAGGACTTTAACGCGCTGCCATCCTGGACGAGCAGCTACGACGCGGCGTGGGGCGGGGTGGCGAGCTGGTCGAGTGTCACCGGCGGCCAGGCGGGCAACTGCCTGCAGGCTACCCGGTCGAACACGGGCTCCTCAGCCAAGGTCAAGGTGTACAACCTGACCGCGAACCAGAGCTACACCCTGACCATTTACATGAAGTGCCCCAGTTCGAGTGCCAGCTACTGGCGGGAGTGCTTCTACAAGCTGGGCAGCTACACGGCTCAGGATTTCGACCAGAACGGCGGTACCTGGACCGAGATCAAGAAGTTTTCGAACACCGGCGTCAACGGTAACGGTGATGCCTGGGTGCAGTACACCAAGACGTTCAACAGCGGGTCCAATACGCAGATCAGCGTGGGCTTCAAGACCGGCAACTCGTCCGGCACCGCTCCGACGATCAGGTGGGACACGCTGAGGATCAATTGATGCGACCTGGGTGCAGTCTGCCCGCTCCTTCCCGGGCGGGCAGACTGTGCCCGTTTGACAGTATGCCGGACCTCGGGGTCCGGATAGCGGGCTGTACTGCTGTGTCGTCCCTGCAAAAAGCAGGTAGCCTGCGCGAGCTTCTAACAGGCAGGGATAAAAGGTGTTTGGCATGCACATCATGCAGGATCGGTATCACATCGAGGGCGTTTATCCGTCGTGGGGGCCAGGCCGGTTAACCCGGATCGGGGCGCTGGGGGCATCTGCCGCGGCCATCCTGACGCTGGCGGTGGCGGCTCAGGCGGCCAATCCCAGCGCCAGTAAGCTCGCGCCACACCTGCTGGGTCAGTATACTGCCGGCGCTCAGCAGATGATTCAGGCGCACCCGCGGGTGCTGAAGATTGTCGACGTCGGCGGCAACATGATGGCGGCCGTGCGCGATTACAAGGCGGGCACGCCCAACGGGATTGTCGTGCTGCGCATCTACACGCCGAAGAGCTACAACGTGGGCCACGACCCGGCCTGGGCGGCCAACGACTTCTGGAACACCGTCCTGGCGCCGCCGATCAACTCGTTGTCGGCTCAGGACCGGGCGCTGATCGATTACGTCGAAGGACCCAACGAGGGCGACAGCACGCCCACCTGGGGATCCCTCCAGGATGC
>BTUC01000345.1:0-7714 GCA_045863575.1 Phycisphaerae bacterium | reverse complement strand
GCCGAACTCGAGGTGCGTGAGGACTGATCAACGGGAGAAACCCGATCCGCCCGACCGCCAAGGTTTATCACAACAGGGAATGCCACTGCTGTGTCGACTTGTCCCACCGGTTTCATTCTGTCAGCGCCGGTAAGGCCGATTTAACCATCTGGTCGCCGCGCTGCCTTCATACGATCCGATAGCGAGACATATTCGCTCGCTCGGATCGCCATAAAAGCAACCAGCACAACCAAACCGAGCCGTCCATCCGCCAAGCCGGCCACTGCAACGCTCCGGCCGGGTGGCCCCCCAACCCTCGATATCCCTGAACAAGGCTCGGCCCAGATCGACGTGGACGGCCGTGTTGTCCGATTGACCAATTCGGACAAGCCCTTCTGGCCGGAGCTGGGCATCACCAAGGGCGCCCTGCTCCAGTACTATGCCGACGTCGCTCACGTGTTGCTGCCGCCGAAAGCCGGTCGCCGCTGGGCCTGCTCTGAGCCTGGCCTAGACTCCTAGATCCGGTGTAAGGAGTCTATAAGAATGAAAGGAGCCGCGGGCTTCAGCCCGCGCGGCTGCTCGAATCGCAGAACGGCACTTCACGTGTTGCAGGGGTTCGTTTGTATGTCCCCTCTCAGTACTCCGCGACGATCTCCTGAACGCCTTCCACGGACCCAGGCAGAATCACCCATTCCTTCTGAGCGTCGAACTTGTCCCAGTTCCGCCCATTGACTGTCACGCGCTTCATCGGCTTGCCTTCCGGATGCCGCAGCCGCACATACATACTTCGCGGCCGGTTCCGTTCCGGCGGTGAGACCGTGGCCTTGATCTCGCCCTTGCCGGCCGCTGAATGAATCCGCAATGACAGCGGCCCGAAGTGCGACGCCGCCCGCTCGATCGTCACGTGTTTTCCGTCCGCCAGCCAATAGCGTGGGACGGCCTGCCCCAGGTAAAGATCCTGTCCGCGCTCGTTCACGAACATCAACCGCAGCCAGTACGTAGACTGGGCCTCGTCGGATGACTTGTAATGGTCCCCGGCCGGATAGCCCAGTTCCGGCAGCGAGTGCTCGTTGCACATGCGGATCTCGGGATAAAACGCCGACGCAAACGAATTGAAATACGCCCGCAGGAAGTGCTTCACGTCATCGCGGTAGAGGTACGGCAAGGGCCCGCCCAGCAGGTTGGCCTGCATCGAGAACCCGCCGCGCGAGAACCAGAACGAATCAAAAGCCGGTATGTCGTAGCCGTAGTCCTTCGAGATGTACAGGTTGTCCTCGAAATCATCGAGGATCCACCGCGCCTCCGGCGCACCCGGTGCGATCATCTCCGTGATCAACAGATGGATTGAGCCCTCCAGCGTTTCGCGAAGCCAACCATGCGTTCGTCCGCGGGCGTAGAGCTCGGACGGATACTTCGGCACATACGTCCCGTCGCGCAGCTTCACCACCGGGGCCCGCACGCGTGACTCCTCCACCGCGCGCATGACGTCGTCATGAAACGCCTTGGCGTCCGCATGCACCCGCGCCGCCTCCGCATGCCCATAGTCCGCCAGCGCCGTCGCCAGGGCATCAAAGCCCCAGACGGTGCAGACGTTGGTCACCATCCAGTACCAGTAGTCGGTCACATCCTCCAGCGAACCCGAAGGCAGGAAGCCGTACTCGATCGGCCGGGACCCGTCCGCGGCTGTCTTCATCGTCGCCTGCCGCTCGCGCGTGACCCAGTCGCAGGCCTTCACCAGCTTCGGCGCCGCCTGCTCCATCCAGGCGCGATCCCGCGTGTACTTCCAGTGCTCCGCCATCAGCCAGAGCACCCAGCCGTGGCTCTTGTTGTAACCACCCGTGTCGTGCCCGCCCGAGCCGTAGAACAGCCCCTCGGTTGACTTGAAGTTCCCGGGCATCTGAACGGTGCCCTGGTATTTCAGGAAAGATGCCAGGCAGCGCCGGGCCTCCTCGTGATAGCCACGACGGTCCAGGTCACTGATCATCATAGCCGACTCGTCCGGATACACGCCGTAGTAGAACGTGCCCACGTGCGCGTGCAGCCGGTCCGAGCCGGTTTCTTTGTAGCAGTTCGCCAGCAGGTGCCGCAGATGCGCCCGGTAAAAGCCATTCAGCCAGGGCTCGGGCGTGTCGATCTGCGTGCCCTGCTCAGTCTTCTCTTTCCAGAAAGCGCACGCCCGGTTAACACGCTCCTGGAAATCAAGACGCCGTAGATGATCCACCTGGGGCTCGCTGGGCGTGACCGACGGAATCGCAAAGAACAGTTCGTGCGCATCCCCGGGCTCCAGACCAATTACCCAGCGGACGCCATGCTCCTCATTGCTCGCGGTGCCCCGATTGCCGGTCCGCACCAGGTAGCGCACCCGGGGCTGGTTCTGCCACTCGGCCATCACGCGGTCGTCCTCCAGGTAGAGCTTTTCGCCGCCGGCCTTCTGGGTTTGCAGGAAGAGGCGAGCTTCTCCGTGTTGCGCGGCGGAAGTGTTGACCATCCGCAGCTTCATCAGCAGGACCGTGGGGTCATCCAGCCCCACGTCGGCCACTTCGCCCTCCAGCCGATCCAGAACGGTGCTCTGCTCGTAATAAACCGGTCCATCCTGCCACCAGGTCCGCAGCAGCGGAAGGTAGCCTTCGCGCAGCTCGCGCCCGCCACGCAGCTCATCCGAGGGCAGCCCGAAGACGTAGGTGATCGTGTTCCCGTCCCATAGCTTGCGATGCGTGTCCTTTTCGCTGGGCTGTACCGCGAACCACTGGGACCGCGCCGTGATCCTGATGTCCCCGTTGGGAAGCTGGTGCATGGCGTTCCGGTTGCCCGGCAGGCAGTGCACGAAGTAGAGCGGCCGTTTGAGCGGCATGTCGTTCCACGCGCGTTGGAGGGTTTGTTCCGGTTCATCGCTCACCCGGTCGTAGATACGCCGGCCGGGGAACTCTTTCAGTGCCTTCCGGTAGCCTTCCAGCGTGATTTCGTCACCTCCGCGGGTCACCAGCGCGCCCAGGTCGTCCACCAGGATGCGCTCACCCCGGGCAACTTCATCCGCCGCAAACGAGAAAGCCCGACGCTTGGCCCGCACCGTGACCACCGTGCGGTCATGCCGCCCGTCCAGTGCATCGACGGCCATCAACAGGTCGGCCTCGATTCCGCCCTCGATGGGTCGAGTTCCGATCAGCGATCCGTTGTACACTTCCAGCCGGGGCGGCTCGCCCGCCGCATCCGGCCTGGAGTCGCCCGCCTCCTGCCCGAAAGCCCCCGCGGGGTTTCCCAGGAGCATGCGCACCGTCAACGGCCGCAGCTCCGCATCCGTAAACGCCGCCAGCCGCACGTGCGGGACCGGCATCGTGCCGGTCGATGGTTTGTCGGCGGCATCTAGAACCAACCGCACCTTGAGTGTCCGCCGGTATCCAACCCCTGCCTCTCCAATCTTCGGGAACTCTTTCTCGCCGCTGGGCGCAAACGTGAACACGACCTGCCGTCCCCGCACACTCACGCGGGCATCGGCATCCTTCCAGGTTCCGTTCGTCCAGTCATCCATCGCCGCCCAGCCGACTCCGCCCGCGCCTTTCTCCGCCAGGATGGGTTCGGCTCTCCCATCCCAGATGCGATGCCAGTACTGCAACCTCACCGCCTCCGGCTTCGGCAGCGGTCCCTCTCCGAATTCCACTACCACCCGCCGGATCTTCCGCGGCTCTCCCCACTTCACGCCCCAGGCTCGGCCCTCGGCATACTCCTTCCCTTCGTCCGCCCCCAGTACCATCCCGAACGGCGCCGCATCAAACGCCACCGCACCCTCGCGCCCTTCCGCTCTACCAGTCGTCGCCTCGGCAGGACTCCCAGCCGCTGCTGCCAAACCCATCCCCAGCCACAAAACCGCCCAAGTCGCATGCATCATGATCCACCCTGCCTCATCATCTGATCGCCACCGCACTCACCACCGCCGCCTTCCGTCCCCTTGTCCCCTGGTCTCCTCGTCCCCTTGTCGCCCCCTCACCTTGTCACCCTGTCACCGCCTCTCTCCATCTCTTTTCCTCTCCGTCTCTCCATCTTCCCCCCGCACCCTCACCACACTCCCATCCATCCCGCCCACGTACACATTCCCCGCGGCATCCGCCGCCACGGGAGCCATGATGTGCAACTGTGGCGAAACCTGATATTGCCACAGCACCTTTCCGTCCACCGCATTCACCGCACTGAGCAGCCCCCGGTTCGAGCACGCATAGACGCGTCCGCCGACTTCAGTGGGGGGACAGGGAAACCGTCCCATCGGCACCGGCGCAGTCCATACCGCCTTGCCCTCGGCGTCGTACTTGGTCAGCCCCTTCTCCAGCCCCCGCGCATAGAAGTGCCGCCTGTCTGCGCTCGCTGCGATCGCGGACACATTCTCGGCGATTTCGCCCAGATAGTCTCCATCCAACGAGTAAGACCCCAGCCGATAGGATCGATCGGCCACGAACAGCCGGTCCCCAACCAGCGCAGGCGGACAATCGGCCGGCGCATAGTAACGCGATCGCAGCTTCACATCGTCGTGTTGCCCGGCCGGCCCACGTTGCTTCCACGCGACGGTTCCTGTCTGTGCATCGACCGCATACAGATAGCCGTCCCACGCCCCCAAATACAGCGTTCCGTCGAAGGCCAGAATGGGCATCTCGATGCTGAACCCCGCCACCGGCTTCGACCACTTGACCCGCCCGCTCTTCCGCTCGATTGCGTGCACGCGGCCTTCCAGGTCGCCAACGTACACCGTGTCGCCCATGACGGCGGGCGTGCCATACACCGCCGCGCCCACGGGCCGCTTCCACTGGAGACTCCCATCCAGCCCGGCCGCGAAAACGCCCAACTCGGCCGAACTGAAGTACAGCGTTTCGTCCGCGATGGCGGGGGGGTGGATGATCTCCACGCCCGTCTCGAACAGCGGCCTGACCTGCTTCCCCGTGCGACCACTCTCCGCCTCCAGCCTCAGAATCTCTCCACCCGTCGTCGTGACCAGCACGCCGCCCCCAACAAGGGTCGGCCGCGCCTTCACACCTGCACCCAACTCGGCCAGCGACTCGCTGGTCGGCTGTCCATCCGGTGCGTATGAGAACCGCACAGCTCGATCAAGCGTGTCCGAATCGTATTTTACCCTGACGCGCAGATAGTGCACTCCCGGCTTCAAGCCCTTGAGCGATACTCCACCATGAACGATGCCGATCTCATGCTGTCCGAAAGCACCGCTCTCGTTTTCGCCATCTACATCCGCGACGACATCCTGCCCGGCGCCGACAAGCACCTTCACAGGAAGCCGGTCGCGGGAAACCACAGCATTGGCCGCAGGCTCGAGGATCCTCATCTCCGGCAACTCCGGCCTTGCGATCGGCTTCTCCAACAGCAGCTTCATGCCCTTTTCCGCTTCACGATAGCGGTAGACCACACGAAGAATGCCGTCCTGCACGAAGATGATGCTGTATCCTGTATTCGGCCCGAACGTCGAGCCGCCCATCACGCTATCCATGCCGTTCCATCGCTCCGCCCGCACGCCATGCCCGTGCCCCATCAGGTACAGCACGACATTGTGCTTCGCCAGCGCGTTGAGAAAACGCAGTTGCTCCATGGGCGTGGCGAACTCCGTCGTGCCCAGGGGATGATGGCCGAACACAAACACCGGCACTTTGGCCGGCACGCGCTCCAGGTCCCGCCGCAACCAGTTCAGCGTTCGCGCCTCCAGGCTCGGCACCGGCTCCTGAATCGTCGCGGTATCAATCCCCACGAAATGGCAGCCGGACTGATCGAACGAATAGTGATCTCCGCCGTGGCGGGACCGCACGATCGGCGTCATCGAAGTCCACGTGTTGTCATGGTTACCCGGCACGACATACATGGGCAGATCCAGCGCCTCGAAGTAGGCTTCAAACTGGTCCCATGTTTCTCCGATCACGCCATATTCGGTTAGATCTCCGGTTGCGATCACGAACGCCGGCGGGGGAGTGCTGACGGGCATCGCAGTGGAAGAGCCATTGCCGCTCAACTCGATACGCTGAGCACCACGAGCCTCCGTACAAAACCAGGAGATCGCGTCCGCCCGATTCTCCTTCACCGGCGGGCTCCCGGCCGGCCGCGGCGAAATGTGGACGTCCGACACCTGTAGAAAGCAGAAGTCCGGCACCGGCGGCCGCGCCGCCTGAGCGGGTTCCCCGGCAACCAGCGCAACCGCAAAAGCGAAGCCCGCTGCGCACGACCGGAGTCCCAGTCCGCGCCGCCCGAAACCCTTCCACCCATCCCGCTTCGTTCCATGTTCCACCATCATGATCAGACCTCGATCCGGCCCAATGATTTCGGAAGACCGCAGTCCCCCCAAACGGCTCTTACACTCCTGTCTTCCCTTCTCTCCTTGTCCCCATGTCCCCCTGTCCTGATCATTTCCTCTCCCCGTCCCTCCGTCTCTCCATCGCTCTGTCTCTCCCGCCCGCGTGCACCCCCCCCCCCCAGCATATAAGGAGGCGCGCCCACAAGCCCCACCCACAAACGCCCACCCACAATTGCCCACCCCCCAAGGTTGCCCCGAGCCTTCTCGCCGTCCTGGCCCAGGGGACGGCCATGCTGGCGATCACCCTTCTCCGCGGCACGCCGACAGCCTATGCCTTCCAGTCACCCGACGCCGGCGAATACGTGGCTTTGGCTCGCGGCCTGGCCTGGCAAGGACGCTACATTCAGCTCGACCTTGTTGGGGAACCGGGCACTGGCCCCGATACCTGGCGCACGCCAGGCTATCCGCTCTTCCTGGCGGCCGTGATCAAGCTGACCAATGACCGTCCACTCACCCTGCTTATCGCCCAGCAACTGCTCGCCGCCGCATCCGTGCCGTTGCTCTGGCTGACGCTCCGCTCGCTTGCCTGTCCGCACTGGGCGCTGCTGGCCGCGGTCGCCTGGTGCTTTGACCCGTTCCGTCTCTACTACAGCCTCTGGCTCATGGCCGAGACTCTCTTCACGCTCGGCCTCATCCTCGCCTGTTGGCTGTGGCTGCGAATGACCTCCCCAGCCCGCGCCGTCCGTACCATCCTGACTGCGGACAAACGTCTCGCGGATTCGAATGAAACCGGCGTGCCATCGAACGAAAGCGGCGTGCCATCGAATGAAATCCCAAACCGCCGGCCGGCCCGGCTGACGCGTCACGTTACGCTTGCTCTCGGACTCGGCCTGCTCACGGGCACTCTCGTTCTCATCCGTCCGATCGGCTTGCCGCTCCCCATCCTCGCCGCCGCAGGTCTCTTGATGACGAGACGTCGACCGGCCGGGGGAGGCTCGGAACCCGTCTCCCTCCCCCGGTACTCCGGGGGAGGGCCGGGGTGGGGGCTTGAACGCCACAGACTCTCCCTGCGCATCATACTCGCCCTCACCTGCCTCACCGGCAGCGCCCTGATCATCGCCCCCTGGCTGCTCCGCAACCAATCCCTCACCGGCCACCTGGCCCTCACCCACCAGACCGGCGCCAGCTTCGCCTATCACAAGGTCGCTGACGTCATTCTCCGCTCTCAGGGCCGCGCGGAGGAACGCTTCAGTCCAGATGCCCTCGAGGAAATCCGCGACGAACTCGACCGCCGCCTCCGCGAGAAATGGGAGCAGCAATTCGGCCTGCTCACCCCCGCACAACGCGACTCGCTCACCTGGCGGAAACTCAACTACGGGCATCCTGTGGCCGTCGATCCCTTCGTCGCTTCCTCACTGCTCTGGTCCGTCGGCCTCGAAGCACTCGCCGACCGTAAGCTGG
>BTUC01000344.1:0-7734 GCA_045863575.1 Phycisphaerae bacterium | reverse complement strand
AAGCCCCCGATCGGCTGGAGTTTGGTGACCTTGTGCCCCAGCGTGTGGACCACCTTCCAACCGCCAATGTACGTGCCCAGGGCAATGGCCGCATGGCAGCTCAGGATGATCCACCAGGCCAGGTGCGTATCTTCCGGGTTGCCCGAGTGGGTGGCCAGATAGGCCATGCTGGGGACGCTCAGCAGCAGCGCCGAGATGATGCCCATGGTTTTCTGGGCGTCGTTCAAGCCGTGACTGAGGCTGTATATGGCGGCCGAAACCAGTTGAAGCACGCGGAAGACGCGATCGACCGATCGGGGACGGTGCTTCTGCGCCAACGCCATGCTGATGTTCATCAGCACGGTTCCCAGGATCAGGCCGATGATCGGCGAGAGCACGATGAACATGGCCACGAAGCCGACCTTCGACCAGATCACGGCGGCGGTGCCGGCCTTCACGATGGCCGCCCCGGCCAGTGAGCCGATCAGCGAATGCGATACGCTGATGGGCAGCCCGAAATTCGTGCACGCCACCGTCCAGATGATGGCCGACAGCAGGGCCGCCATGATCAGGTTGGGTTCCATGAACTCCGGATTGATGAGGTCTTTGGAGATGGTTGTCGCCACGTGCGTTTCGAAACCGAACGCCGCCACGAAGTTGAAGAAAGCGGCCCATAGCACCGCCAGCCGCGGCGAGAGTACGCGCGTGGCGACCACCGTGGCAATCGAGTTCGCCGCGTCATTGAGACCGTTGGCGAAATCGAACAACAGGGCGATGATGATGATGATGATGACGTAGGTGACCATTGGCGCG
This sequence comes from Phycisphaerae bacterium, assembly GCA_045863575.1. Classification (GTDB taxonomy): domain Bacteria; phylum Planctomycetota; class Phycisphaerae; order UBA1845; family PWPN01; genus JAAXZI01. The sequence goes on along the minus strand of BTUC01000344.1, from coordinate 6,942 downwards.
ACCGTCAGGTGTTCTTCAGGATGATGGCCTCAATGGTGTTGGCGATGTCCTCGCAACCGTCGATGGCCCTCTCGGTGAGGTCGTAGATCTCCTTCCACTTCATGACCAGGATCGGATCGGCGGAGGTGTTGAACAGCTCGGCCGCGGCGGCGTGATTGTTGTCATCGCCCTCATTCTCCAGGCGATGAATCTCCACCAGTTGTGCTTGAAGGCTGGCCGGCTTCTTGAGATTCCGAAGACTCGCCACCGCCTGACCGACAAGCCGGGTGGCCCGCACCAGCACGTTCGTCTGCTTGACCAGCCAGTCGGTCGGCTCGTCGATCTTGTAAAGGGTCAGGCGCTTGGAGGCGGCGTCGATCTCGTCGATGACGTCGTCCATCTGCATCATCAGCGCCTGGATGTCCTCGCGGTCGAAGGGGGTGATAAATGTCTTGTCCAGCTTGTCCAGCGTGCGGTGGGTGATTTCGTCCCCGGCATGTTCGAGCTGCCGGATTTCGGCGATGTGTGCGTCCCGGTTACCGTAGTCATCGGCCACCCGGGCATACGTCTCGGCAGCCTTCAGCACGACTTTGGCCGCCTCCTCGAAAAGATCAAAAAACGCGGTATCGCGACGGATGATGCTGAACACGTATGTCTCCCAGGGTCGAGGGCCGGTCGACTCAGCAGTTCAACCGGGTAGGGCCGGGATTCTAATTGATCTGTCCGTCGATGCCAACCGAACCTTGTCGGATCCTTAATCCAACGTGGGAAATCTCTGCGACCCGCGGAATCAGCCACTTACGCGGTAAGCTAAAGGTCGATAGGATGAGGTCAGGTCTTGGGCGATGCGCGGTTCTGCTGGGGTGCCTTCGATGCAACAACTTCATGTCCAGACGATAGTTGCGGCCGTGTGTGGGTTGCTTCTGGTCAGCGGCTGCGCTGGCAGCGACCAGTATCAGCGGGGAAGAAAGCTCATCCGCGAGGGTTACTACGATCAGGCTGTGGTGGTCCTCCGCGATGTTGTGGCCGACGACCCAGCCAACGCCGACTACCAGATGGCCCTTGCCGAGGCCGAAACACAGGCGGCTGACCGTCACATCGGGCAGGCCGAGGAGCTGTTCGCCCAGGATCGGGCCACCGAGGCCCTCATGGCGGTGCGGTCCGCGCTGGACTATGTCCCCGCGCATCCGCAGGCTATCAAGATGGTTGAGCCTCTCGAGGAGCGGATTGCTCAGGCCGCTCGCCTGGCCCAGGACGCCCGCACGTCATTGAGCGCCCAAAAGTGGGCCGAAGCCTACCTGTTGGCACTGGAAGCATCCCGCGCCGACGCGAGCCATCCGGAGGTGCCGACGTTACTGGCAGATACACGTTCAGCGGCCCTCGCCCACGGCGTCAACGTGCCCGAACCTGCCCCGGCGGCGCAACCTCCCGCGGTGGCCATGGCCCCGTCGCCGGCACCGGGCCCGGTTCCCGAGGCGTCCGTTGACCGCCCGGCACCCAAGCCCCCGCGCCGATCGGCCGAGCAGCCGAAGCGACGCGGTGAGGAGCGAGGAGGACGCCGGGCCCGGCCGAGTGCGACCGCTGGACACGCCCCGGCGCCTGCCGAAGCTGCTCCCATGCCGACCCGGTTCCGCGGCATTCTCAGTCGCGATGATGATCGCTATCCCAAGAAGATGCATACCATCGATGGCATCGAGATCAAGCTCGAGGATGCCGATGAGGATCCGCTCGACGCTGATCTCACCATTCGCGTGGGCCGCTACGTCCTTGAGCGCGAGGATGTCCGCGTGGGCACGCCCATCTACGGGCGAGGCGCCTCCGGCCGTTCGTACGTGATCATCATCGAGGGCATCAACCCCGATTCCGAAACAATCCGGTTTCTCGTCGAAGCGGTTGCTCCCGCTCCACCGCCCGGCGCACCGCAATAATCAGTGGCGCTGTCGGTCCCTCAGGGGTTGCATGCAGGATCGGAAGGCACATTCGGCCCGCTCATGCAGGCCTGGAAGATGCCGAAATCCTCTTGATCGACATCCAGATCCATATCCAGCCGGGCGTCATGGCAGGCTGCATCGGCCTGCGTGACCCCCGCGCCGCTGAGGCACACCTGCAGGTGGCCGAAGTCCTCCTGATCCACATCGCCGTCACCATCGAAGTCGCCTGGGATGCCGGCCGGGATGGATGCATCGTCCGCGCTGGCGCCGGAGTAGTTGGGAACCTCGTCATAGGCGAAGGCGGCGTAGTAGTACGTTTGGCCCGGGACTACGCCGGCATGCTCAAACGAGCCGCCGCTACCAGGTGTGCCGGGGTGATCGACCAGCAGGGTACCGTTGGTGGGGCCGGTCGGGGACATGTCCGTCCGATACCGGATGCGCGTGCCCACGAAGTCCGCATCGGGTGGGTTCTGCCAGGTGAGGCTGATCGAAGACGCATTGGCCGTGGCCGTGAAGTCGACCACCGGGCCGGGTGGTGTCGTATCCGCCGGGCCGCCGACGGGCGTGTACTCGATGGTCAGATTCTCCCACACCATCCAGTTGTGATCGATCACCTGGCCACCCAGCCAGGCAGGATACCACGACTCAAAGGTGATCCACTGTTCCCGGTTGTCCTGAAGGCCGGTGGCCGACGTGCGCAGCATCTGCCAGGTATCATTGTTGCTGCTCTTCCACTCGACCTGGGCCTCTCCCGCGTACAGACTCGGACAGTTCACGCCCATTCTCTGTCGCCAATACCACTGCGTGGAGTCGGGATTGGCGATGTCGTTGACCCCTCGCACGTAAACGATGTAGGTGATGGGCTGGGTGAGGTCGATGGGCTCCCACCCTTTCTGGTTGACCAGGTCGGTCAACTCCAGGTATCGGTCGTTTCCGTAAAGGCTTTTAGTCTCGAAGTACGAGACGGTCTGGTCGTTGTTGGTCCGAAGCTCGAATTTCTGCGATCGATCGCTCGCGTTGTGGGGCGGCAGAACGCGCTCCGGGTGGGCCGGCGGCCCTTCGGGAAAGTACTCGTGATTGTCGAAACCCATCCGGAAGCTCTCTTCAAGCGTGTCGCCCGTGAAGATGTAGTTGCCGTTGAAGTCGTCGACGATGTGGGCGACCTTGCCGGAGGCGGCCAGGCTGAAGTCGACGGTCAGAGTGCCGGCGGCCGGGAGCACCTGGTTGCTGAGGGTCTGCTCAATTCTGGTTGGAGCGTAAGCGGTCACGCCATACGTGCCGGGCGGAACCCTTTTGATCTCGTAGCTGCCGTCCGTCGCGGTGACAGCAGCATGGTTTCCAGGCGACAGCTTGACCGACGCGAGAGACACGGGCGTTCCCGCCAGGTCGCGGACGGTTCCGCTGACCGTTCCCGGAGCGGTTGCGCCCGGGACGAGCGAGAAGTTGACCGTGGTGGTGCTCGCTTCGGATACGATGACGTTGTTTTGCGTCTGGGGCCCGTAATCTGTCTTGCTCGCGGTCACACTGTACGTGCCCACCGGTACGCTGGACAGCGCGAACTGTCCGTTGCTGTTGGTGGTTGTGCTGTAGCCGCCCGGCTCCGCGGCGACCTGGGCCGACGCGAGCGGCTGGGCATTGTTGTCTGTGACGGTGCCGGCGATCATGCCCGTTGGTCCGGACGGGGTAGTGCGGGCACAAACTATGCGTCCGATCAAATCCATGCCGCTGACCGGCGAGCCCCCGCGGTACATCTGCCCATTCGGGTACACGTTGTTGTTTCGCCGCCAAATATTGACGTTGCCGGCCTGGTCCACACGGGTGATTTCAGCATAGTAGGTGTTACCCGGCACAACGACGGCCGCGTTGGGACCGGTCAATGGCCAGGTGATGATCTGCGTGAAGTACTCATCCGACTTCATCAGCCGGCTGACCCTTTGGGGGCCGACGATCGCGCCTCCCGGACCGTTCTCGCGGATGGTGACGCCGTAGCGGAGGTCCTGGAGGAAGCCCACGGTGGTCTGAAACTTCGCGACGACCACCCGGTCCCCCGTGGCCACGAACGTCTGGCCGTAACTTGACGCGCCGGTATCCAGCGAGAACTGATCGCTGGCCCAGTTCAGCGGGTCGAGATCGTAGTAGCTGCAGCTTTTGGTGAAGGGCGCGTGAATGTCGCAGCCGCCGCCGCTGCGGTTCGGTGTTCCCGTAAGCGCGGGGTCGAACGTCACCTGTACACCATCGGGTACGCGCATGAAAGCGCATTCCCAACTGTAGTGCCCGTTCGTGGGCGCCCGGTTCTCGATCATCTCCGGCGAGACGTCGCTGGGTATACCCGAATCATTGACCCGCAAAGCCGGCGTGCCGCTCATGTAGACCGGTATTTCCACGTAGCCGAGCTTGTCGCTGGGATTGTTGTTGGTGATCCCGTAGAAGCCCGGGTTGTCAGCGTCTTCCACCCGGATGTTCCCGAGCTTGTTGCCGTCGGAATCGATCACGTGCACGTACACCGAATGGTTCCCTGTCCCCGAGCAGGAGCACCCGCTGCTGCAGCAGGCGTTCTGGTAGCCGCCCACCTCGTACCAGTAGGCGAGTACGTAGCGCGGTGCAGCCACCGCAGGGGGGGCACAGAGCACATAGAGGGTGGCCACGCCGAGAGCGGACAGAATGAACCGACACATGTAACCTTCCCTCCTGTGAGTCAGAGCTGCCAACGATCTGATACGCGGTGCACACGGTGGCCCGAAGAATGGATCGCTCGCGGGCGTGCGATGTCCAACACCGTATGCAAGCATTTGACTCCGCGACCTGCACGTTACCGGACCGACTCGAGCTCGCGCGGCGGCACCTGCGGCTTAATTGTACCTCCTCTCGTGCAGGAGGATCAACAACCATTCGCCGCCGGAATCGCCGCCGGCCGTCCAATGAGAGATCCAGCAGTTGCCCAGCCGGGCTCTGGAAGCAGGCTGACTGATCTGTCCGCGACGGATGCACATTGAGCTCGGCGAACGCGGACATGTCCCGATGGGGCTTGCTCGTCCATCATGGGGCTTCCCGCCGAACAAGCCGGGCCAGTGCGGTTCGGCGTCCCCGTGTGTGCGCCAGCGTGTGATCCAGCAGATCGAATGCCGCACCGGCCGTCTCGCCGGAGTAACCGCCGGTTCTGAGTGCTTCCAGAATGGGACCCTTGATCATCTGTCGCTCGGCGTGGCCGGGCTCACACGTCCGGCAGATCAGGCCTCCCTGGTTGGCCGAGAAATACGCCGCCCGGCCTGGTGGTGCGGTCCGGCCGCAGACTACGCACCGATTCAGGTCTGGCCACAGTCCGATGCTGGTGAGCAGAGCGCGCTGATAATCCACCACGGCCGGCAGGGGCTCCGTCCCGCTGGCCAGCGCCTCCAGCAGCCCGGCAAGTGCATCAAACGTCTCCGGATGGGGATCGGATTCCTGGAGAACACCAGAGGTGATCTCGGCCGCGTACTGGGCCGCGTACAGGCGCTGCAAGTTGCCCCGTAGGCCGAGGTAGGCGTCGAGCTGGCGCCACTCCATGAGCGCGCCCAGGGAACTGTCGCTGCTCGAGCGAGCCGAGAACAGCACTTCGCCTCGCTCCAGGAGATCGATGCCCGTGGCGAACCGCTTCTTGGTGCCGCGTTTGATCCCTTTGGCCAGCAGCCGCCGAGGCCCGTGCAGCCGGGTCAGGAAAAACAGCACCTGCGAAGTCTCGGAGTAGTCGAGCCGCCGGAGAACAATGGCCTGGTCATGAATGGCTGCCACGGTCGCCTATCACTCAAATCGGAGCCCCCAGCGCAAGCGAGCGGGCCGGCCGCGATGGGCCTGCGGAGTTCACGCCACGCTCGGAGGCCGGTCACCGACGAAGCCCCCACTCGGACTCCACCATGGTAACCGATTGTAGCCACCGGCGCGCAGCAGGCACAGGAGGGTGAGGAGCGGCCGGAACTTCGGCGTCGCCGGCCGCCCACTGGTGTGCTGCCGTTCTCGCTGGCTGCCCGCTGAAGCCTCATCGGCGGGCTCTGGGTGATAGGCGGGTGGGTCCTGAAAACGTGCTTGGACCCGGAAGCCGCTCGAAATCACAGCCCGTGCTTGTGCTGGAGTCGGGGGCGTCTGCTCCGCCGGGTAATCAGCGTTACCGCGCTCATTCCCAGCAGCGCCAGCGAAGCCGGCTCAGGAACCACCACGGCCTTGGCGTAGAACGAAATGGTTGGGGCCGGCGCTCCGGGTTCGACGATGCGAACCCGCGGATTCGGTTGGTTGGTCGTATCGAACGTGTTCCACCGTATCCAACGGTCGGGCGTGGCGTCCACGAATTGGAAATCCGCTTGCAGTGACTGCGAACCTGAGTTGGCCATGGTGTTGCTTACCAGCGCGGTGCTGCCGGGCAGCAAATTCGACATGGTCGATCCAGAGAACCCGGGCTCCCGGAACATGACCTCGGTACCCAGCGCGGCGGCCTCGAAGTCCTGCACGACCGGTCCTGAAGCCACCGTGTTGGTCACGTCATCGATCCAGAGCCGAATGGGCTGAGTGATGCCCTCGTTGTTGAGCAGGCGAATCTGCTCCAGTACCGCCCACTCATGACCGGCTTCGAGCAGAGAGTTGGCAGTGGCGCCGGCGAATGCCAGCAGCGGATCCGTCGCCGGTGTAAACGTGAAGAGCTGCCAGGTGCCGTCGGCGGTGAGCGTCTGGCCGTCGCGATTGACCCATTCAATACCCCCGCCGCTACCGCCGTTATCTCCAAAAATGGGGCCGGCGGTGTTGTTCTCACGGATGCCGATGGACACCTTGAGGGATGCCGCGTTCACGGCGACTCCGGTCAGAGACAGGATCGCCACAGCCAATCCATAGACCCGCTTGCTTCGAGTTTTCATGATCTGCTCCTGTAGAACCATGAAGGATGCACCGAGCGGTGTTTTCTTCCCGCGGGCTTAGCCTTCCGTCTGGGGGATGCCGTTTGAAAAGCGAGATAAGATCGCGCGCAATCAGTGGTGCTGAGTGCGATCTCCCCTCTCCTCTCCTTGCG
>BTUC01000343.1:0-7791 GCA_045863575.1 Phycisphaerae bacterium | reverse complement strand
GGCGCCTCCGGCCGCGACGGCGGAACGGTTCACCCCCACGTGCGTGGGGACAACGCCGGGTACGTCGCGTATGACGGTCTCACGTTCGGTTCACCCCCACGTGCGTGGGGACAACGCCACCTCGGTCCAGCAACTCAAGCCAGACGCCGGTTCACCCCCACGTGCGTGGGGACAACTTTGCCTTCCCGCGTGTCCCGATCCATGAACTGCGGTTCACCCCCACGTGCGTGGGGACAACGGCGGTTGTTTTCCGGAGCCCGGGGCGGCGCCCCGGTTCACCCCCACGTGCGTGGGGACAACGATACCCATGGCGGCAATCATACGTACATCGAACGGTTCACCCCCACGTGCGTGGGGACAACAGTAGCAGGATGCGACCGAGCTGGTACGCATCGGTTCACCCCCACGTGCGTGGGGACAACGGACCGAGCCTATGCTTTGCCGCTGACGAACCAGGTTCACCCCCACGTGCGTGGGGACAACTGGCCTGCGCCGGACCCGTACCCGCGTGGCAACCGGTTCACCCCCACGTGCGTGGGGACAACGGCCCGCACGTAATCCCAGCGCCGGATCTTCCGCGGTTCACCCCCACGTGCGTGGGGACAACGGGCCACCAGCACCAGCTCATCCTTCTGCGTGAGCGGTTCACCCCCACGTGCGTGGGGACAACGCCGCTGGGCTCGAGCGGTTCCGGGTAGTAAGCGGTTCACCCCCACGTGCGTGGGGACAACTTCTCCTCAGCCTATCCACCCGCCGCCTCCACCGGTTCACCCCCACGTGCGTGGGGACAACACTGGAAATCTACGCGTTCCGAGCGGTTTTCACAAGAAGAAGGCCCTCGAAGTCTTCGATCTGGCGGTCCGTCTGTCCGGTCACCCGGATGGCAAACCCTTGCTCATTGTTCGTGCTGTAGACCATGATGGCACCGGGCTTCCGGCCACTTTTGGGCGGCTTGAGAGCATCGAGCGCGTGGACCACCTTCTCCCAGAGCTTGTCGCGCACGAGTGCCGAGACTCGACCGACGAAGACCCCGCTTTGCGGCTGGATCAGCCATCGGGTCAACTCGCCCCGCAACGAAGGCGTGACCCGCTCAAGCATCATCAGGACCATAATTGACGCCTCCCTCCGCCCGTCCCTCCGCCCCGTCCGATTCGCCAGGCGCCCACAATGCGCCGGGGGCTGATGACTCAATGTCCCAGGCCGGATCATCCGCCGGCGCGAAGCCGTCACCCACGTCCAGGACGTCGGCCATGTCGGGAATGATCCGCTGCATGAGCCGGGTCTCCGCCACCTTCTGGCGGAACGCGGTTCGCATCAGCCGCTCGACCGACGGGGCCTGCCACCGGGCGACATCAAAGGCCGTGGGAATAACCAGGTCCGCCTTGTACAGGTCTGCGATGTCATACACGAAAGAAAGCTGCTTGCCGGTGTGGATGAAGCCCAGGGCGGGCGAGTAGCCAGCCGAGATAATCGCCGCCTGCACCAGACCGTAGAGACAGGCGTTGCCGGTGGACAAGGCCCGGTTCACCGGATCAGCCGCCGCCCAGTCGCCGCGCTTGTAGCTGCGTCCGGTCCACGGAACGCCGGTCGCCCGGCTGGCGGCCGCGTACGCTTCTCGGACCCGTATGCCCTCCATGCCGCGAATCTGCTGCAGCGTCAGGCTGGAGTCCAGCCCGGCCGGGAACCGCTTGCGGTACATGCGCAGGACCACGGCCAGCCGGAGCTGTGGGTCGCTGACCAGCCGGGCCTGCCGCAGCAGTGCCCCGCTGCCCCGCGTGCCGCCGACACCGGCCGCGTAGAACCGCAACCCCTCCTCGCCGACCCAAGCGACCGTGCAGTTGTTGTCGGCCAACGCCTTGATGGCCGCGTGGGTGATCGATGTGCCCGGCCCCAGCATGAGCAGGGCCATCGCGGCGGCCGGAACGGGCGTGAGCCCCGCCTCGTCATGAAAGGCAATGGCCTTATCGTGCTGCTCGATCCGGGCGTGCTCCAGGTAGAGATAGCTCAGGCTGTCGTCGAAGCGAGGAAGCTGGCGCAAGTCCTCCATGGCAGTGCCTCCCGGCGAACCCTTGACACGCGACCGCCGCGTCAGCGGCTCCGTGCGGCCTGCGGCCGCGTCGTGGGTCAAGGGCGAACCGACGGATATTCACTTGTCAAAGATCGGCCAGCGCAGCAACCCTGGTGAGCAAGGCCCTCCAGACAGGGCGCGCGGGCTGGTTACCGGACGGGCGTCACCGAAAGCAGGCCGAAGCCGAAGGCTTTGGCGGGACCAATGCCGCTGACAAGCGCTTCCCGGAATCGCTGTCGATCCGTCACTTCCAAAATGCCTTCGTAGCGGACAGAGGATAGCCGCTGCCTGTCGCCGTGAGCAGCGCCCTTGCCGACGTGGACGAAACCAGAACGAATGCCTATCGGGGCGTCAAGACGAAACCCGCTTCGCTCCGCGCGCCTCTCAAGCCAGCTTCCAAGCTGGCTGCTCAGGACCGGAACCCGCTTGCCGACCCATTTCGACTCAATGGGACGCCCCTTGGCATCCAGTGATCCGTTGCGAAGCCGCTTGGTTGGATTAGCAGCCAGCCGGAAGTGAAGCCGCTGCCCGTCGGTAAACCGGGGGTCAAACGGTTTCGTGGAGACCGGAGCACCCAACAAGTAGCTGGCATTGTGAAAGGCGTACGCCCAGTTAGGTTCGATGGCGGACTGCACCAGGATGACGACACGCCCACCTGGCTGCGGGTCGAGGCGGAACAGAAATGCCTGATCACCGCTGCGCCGCTTGTGGACATGGATGAATCGCTCAGGCACATAGGGCTGAAGGAACAGAGGGTCGGCTTGAACGCAAGCCGCGGACGGAAAGGCCATGCACAGCCGCTGGTGTACTCGGTAGCGGTTTCGCAGCCAGAGACGACCAGGACGGGGGCGATCGGGGTTGCCGCCCACGTCAATCAGGAGACAGGACAGGTACATGGTTACTCGACCTCCTCCGGACTCAAATGGCGGCGGCGGTTCTCCAATGAGCGGAAGCGAATGATCTCCTCGCGCCTGCGGATGATCTCCTCCCGCCATCGGGGCTCCTCCGGATTGATCCGATCCAGACCCATGCCCTGGCCATATTCGATCATGGTCACTGCATCGTGGCACAGGCGGCATAAAGAACGCAGATCCTCCGGAGTCTCGTCACCACCGGCGCGGCGGTAAGTGATGTGTTGGACTGTGCTGGCCGGAGCCTTACAGAAAATGCACAAGCCCTGGTCGGCATCGAGCCGCTGCAACCGGCGTTTGCGATACTCCGTATTGCCATAATCGGCGCGAGGGCGCAGAGGTGGAGGCGTGCGCCGCTGCCGGGGATTCTGCTCGACGTTGACATCCTTTCCCGCTCCGACGCTCAGCGTCTTGCGGACAACGAACCGCGCCGCGTGGCCGGGCACATCGAAAGATTGAGCCACGTCGTACCACACTTCGGTTTCGGGCGAGGCGACTGTCCCGCCCCTGTCGCTGCGCCCCTCGATGAGGCACTCCAGCGAATTGGGCGTTGGTTCGCTTATAAGCCGAGGTCGCCAGGGGACGGACCGAAGGGCAGATTCCAGGTCGAGGAACAGGCCCCCATCCGGCTCGTCGCGCCGGCCTAGCAACGGTAGCGAGGCCGGACAGCACTTGCGGCCGAGATAGATGGGCCAGACAGGCCGCAGCAGGGCCTGGCGGAGCTTTGCGATCAGCCCAGGATCGCCCTGCAGGGCCACCATGAAACTTGCGTCGCACAGGTACTCGCGTCGGGTGAGCATGGCGCCCGGTTTGGTCTTGCCTTCGCCCTCGGCGATGCGCATCTGCATACCGGCGCCGACGGTGTGATAATCCCACCAGCGAACGCCCGGACGGTCAATGCGGACACCCATTCGGAGTTCGTTCAGTTCCTTCAGGTAAGGCCGTGCCTCGGGCCGCGGTATCCCCATGGCAGCGCACAGGAGACCGGCGATGCCCGATTTGGTGGGCGCGCCGCCTGTTCTGCGGACGACGAATTTAGATTCGTGGCCGCCCCAGGCCTGCAAAGCTCCTTCAAGTCGAAGCAGGAGCGTGTTGTGGCTCACGGAACACCTCATTAGTTGATGGTGATCTTCTGGACATCCTGCCAATCGAATCCCATCTCTTTGGTCACGGCAGCCACCAGATCGTCGAGCGCCTTTAGGTTCTGGTCCGCGCACTCGCGCTGCGCCTTCTCTTCGATCCAAGTCAACGAGTAACGCAGATTGGGAGAGAACCAGAACCGCTTGTGTCCAGCAGCCTTGCCGTAGCCGACATCCAGGTCGTGAATGTAATGGGACAGTCGTGCGATGCTTTCGGAAACCATGTCGCGCGGGCCCTTGGAGGGCACCGGATCGGCGAAGGCGTTGGCGTAGCTGATGGGCGCGCCGCCTTCACGTTTCACCTCGACGACGATCCCATCGGGAGGATTGTGGGCGGCGAAGCTGTTCTGCTTGCCCGTGGGGTTGGTGAGGGCAGCACCGCGCACGAAGGCGCCGACCGTGTGGGCGGCCAGTTGTGCGTTTCCCCTGAGGTTTCGCACCAGTGTCTCCCAGTGAATTGAGAAGTACTTGTAGAAGCAGGCCGATGCGAACATGGCCTCATCGACGTAAGCCGCTCCTGCATCGTCGCCAGGGATGTCGTCTGCGGCTACAAAGTAGTCTACTTCAGGGCGCGCTTCATGGGTCGAAATGGCATGGGCCACCTGGAGAGCTGCCTCCACCCCCAAATCAAGCCCGCTCCAGATACCCTTGTCTTTGCCCTTCCCACCGCCATCGTTGTCATCGGTCTCAGATGATTCCGGGGAGCTGTTCTCTCTGGCCTTTTCCGGCTTCTTCGGTTCCAGCATTCTTCCACATAAGGCCATATCCGGAACGGCAGTATGCTTCTCAATGATGCTGGCGAACTCTCTCGCTAGATCTCGGTCCGATCGCTGGTGGGAAGCTTTGAGGAGCGAGGCCATCTCTTCGATTGCCGGGCGCGTGGTGTAGACGCGTCCGGCACTCTTGTCTTCCCGGGCAAGCTCGTCCGGATCGCGTCCCTTTCTCTCTTTGGGGGCGATGCCACACAGCTTGAGAACCTTCGCCGCCTTGTCGAACTCGGGCGAGTCGGTTCCGTTACCCGCGATCAGTTGAGCGAGGCGCCGCGTCGCTACGCCTCCCAACAATTGGCCGAATTGCTCGCTCATGCGAATACTGCGCTTGATGCACTGGCTGGAGATGCGCGAGCGCATGACTCCGCCGAAGTAACAGGTTTTTGGGGCACCCAGGTCGTCGCGGTTGAGATTGCCGGGGCTGTGGTTCTGAATCGCATGAATCTCGATCAGCATGGAAAGCTCCTTTCGTCTGAAACGGTCATCAGGGCAGGCGCAGGTATTCGCGCGCCCACTTGAGGCGGGTTTCCTCCCGCTCCCACCGGGAGACCTGGTCCGTCAACCGAACCCAATCCAGTCTGTTCGTGTGGTCGGCGATGACACCGAGGGCCCATTGGAGTGCAGGTTCGAGCTGGGCCAGTGGGAGGGACAGCAGATGATCAAAGCGTTGTTGTCGCCTTTCATCGAGAGGCTGGATGCCCCCAAGTTGGGTGGCAAGCGTTGCATCGTTGGCGTGGGGGATCGGATAGAGGCCGTAGAGTTTGGCGATGAGCCAGGCCACTTCACGACGCGGGGCCTGCTGTGACCGTTGCCGCAACGGCCACCACAACCCGGTAAACAAGTCGAAGCTGCTGAGCGACTCGTCCAGCGGCAGACCGGCGTGTTTTCGCAGAAGGCCCAAATCGCCGGGCTTAAGGGCTTCCAGCCTTCTGATGAATTGCTCGGTTGGGATCATTACGTGTCTTCTCTCTTCGCTGTTGACCTGCGCGGCTTGACGGTGGGCCTGGCGGACATGTTGGGAACAATCTGTGCGATCGAGTTGCGGCGCTGCAGAGCCCGCGTAGTGAAGCCAGGCGAGAGGGATGTTGCCACTGCACTCATCATCGAGGCGTACTCGCGAGCGGCCCGATCCGCACCATCGTTGCCGACGAGCAAATCCTGCGTCGCTCTTCGCAGTACCCTGGTCTCGACGTCAGGGCGTACCGCGTCAAGGACAGGCCGAATGTTTAGATGCTTCCGCGAAGATGCAGGCATCTTTCGGTGAATGCTCCGCGCAAGGTTGCCTGTTTCCCTTTGCCATCTTTCCAGGGATGCAATCTGCTGCTGATCCTGTTGCGACAGGTTGACCGGTGGAATGAGCCACTCGGAGGCCTCCAAGTACTTGTCATTCTGGACAGTCGCAAACCCGACGACCCACAACGAGGCTGAAGGGGTCGATACACGCGCCTTGAGTATTGCGGCCATCGTCCTCGCCCAGCGGCCTGCCGCTGCGTCGCTGGAGTCCAGAGCATTGCTGGTCTGCAGTGCCGATGCTCGGTCGTCATCGCTCTGTTCGTAGATCACGTGCGGATCGCGCCACTTGCGATCACCGGCCTTGTTGCTTCCCTTGCCGTCAAACACACAGCGGCGAACGAGAGGCCTGATGTGGCCGCAATGGGCACATGCAGCCTCCGGCTCCTCCAGATCACCGAGCCAAACGCTACGTGGCAACCAGGTTAAGCCCATCATCAACGGCACTAGACCCTTTGAGGGAAGAGGCTGTCCTGGCGATTCCCATTCCGGTGTTCCGAGCGGAAGGGCCGTCGGCTGCCAGGAATGACGCAGGGTGGCCGCCAGAGATGAGCCGACAGGCACCACGTACAGCGGCGGCTTCGCGTTAACCCCCCAGGACTTACCCGTAGCCGCGCTCATTCCTCTGCCGCCAGAGGTGGCAAATAGCGGCAGACGAAGAAGGCCGGTTGCGCAACAGGGGGCACACAAGCCATCAATCTCGTCCGTAACGTGCCGAAAATGCCACTTGTTCGTCCCGCTGGGCACTTCATGTATGAGATAGTTTACAGTGTGCTCGGGCTTTCGTTCCTTATAGATGGGGTTCTGGTAGAATCGTTTCTTATCGCCCATCAGGTTTAAGGAATCTGCCTGCTCCTCCAGTCTGCCGAACCAGTCTCCAGCAAACGGTTCCTCGGATGGGGATTCGCTCGTATCCACCGGTGGATTTCCCCTGCACCAGTAGAGGATAGCGAGCAGGAATCGTAGCAGGGCCATGCGATCCATTGGATTGGTCGCGGCTATCTGACGAATCCGGCCTGCTTGCGTTAACGCGGTCCTGATCCCCACTCGTTCCGAGCTGCCGCACTGCCATAGAACCGGAATCCACTTTTCGTCCAACAGGTTGAACGTCATGGGTGGGTCCTCACTGGAGGTGAAAGGGCAATCGAAGTGCGATTGAGAGAATTTGGGAAATCCGGATTGCTTGTAGCCGGAAGCTTGTCGGCGGCGGCCCACAGCTTGGCCTCCAAGCTTGGGTGGGCTGCTTGGCCGCCATTGGCCAGAGCGGCCGCGTTGCCGCCTTCGCTCCTGTTCTTCCGGCATCGTGCCACGTTTGCACCCGCGAGGTGTGCGTCAGCCGCCGTGGTTGCCCATCGTGCCCCGATGCAGGCCGGCGGCATGATCTGCTCCGCCGGGCCACCGCGTCGATTCAGCCGGCCCGGACGGAAGTAGATTCTATCATACTGGAGGACCTTGTCTGCTACAAGTTGGCCGCAGACAGAGGCAAGGGGCTGAGCCCGTGCCGGGTGATTCCCTTTCGTTACCCCGTTCTCAACCCCTCTCCTCCTTCCTCCGTCATGTGTGCCCGAGGGGCCCGTCGCCACAAATGAACTCACATGACGAGGACTGGGTAA
>BTUC01000342.1:0-7859 GCA_045863575.1 Phycisphaerae bacterium | reverse complement strand
GTCGGTTCAGAGACTATGCTGCAGAGAAGGAACGTGACTCACCCCGGGATTTCTGAGATGAGCTAACGTGCAGCGGCGCGCACCGGACAGGGTCTCGTGGGGATGCACATCAGGCGATGCCGGTATTCCAGCTGCCGTGAGGCTGAGCCGAGGCGCCTCTCCGGCCTACGCACCAAGGTGACGAACGATTCTCCGGGCGACGGCATAAGACAACAGCGGAGCAGTGTTCATGATGTTTGAGCCTCCAACAGCTGATCGATTGGGCGCGGTCAGTCCGCAGGCATCGGTCCGAGATGCCGCAGCCACCATGGCCGTGCTCGACCGCAGGACGCTGCCTGTTGTGAAAGACGGAAGACTGCTGGGTGTGATCGACTTCAGCGACATGAGCCAGCGCGTCAGCGTGGAGAGACTGAACGTGTCGAATCTGTCCGTGGGAGAGATGATGACTACCAAGGTGACCGTGCTTGCAGAAGACTCGCCGGAGTTCGATCCGGAGCGCCTCGCACGGCAAGGTATCGAGTACGTCCTCGTGCTGGATGCGTCAGCGAGACCGAAAGACCTAACGTTCGTTGGCGGACGCGGCCCGAGACGCGCTGAGGACAACGGCGGGGAAGAATCCGATCAACTGCCGCCAGGCCCCCACGGGGATGACTTCTTTGACGAATTGCTTGAATTGGCCCGTACGTGTCGGACATCCCGGCGAACTCCTGATACAGACGGAAAGGGAGCCAGAATCTGACTGACCAACGCCCGTGCCTTCAAACAATTCGTTCGCCTTTCACGCTGAGCGAGGGATCACAGGGCGCCATCAGGACACACGAATGCACCATGAGACAACACCCAGATCATGAATCCGTCCATCTTCATCGGAGCGTCCTGAATGCGCTGCGACACCCCTTGGGCCGTAGCCACTTGCGTCTCGTGAGCGTCGTCGGCCTGGTTCTGCTCGTGAGCGTAGCCCACTGGTGGACGCCACGGGATTCGGACATGCTCCACGTGCTGCATGTGATACTTCGCAAGCTATATATCCTTCCGGTCGTGATGGCGGCCATCTGGTTCGACCTGCGCGGAGCACTCCTGGCGGCGTCCGCAGTGGTCGTGCTTTACGTGCCCCACATCATGTTTCAATGGGGGGCCGATCGGGCAGAGAACGTCAACCAGGTCGGTGAACTGGTCACAATCATTATTGTCGCGATTCTCTCCGGTATCTTTGTCACCAAGGAGAAGGCTGTCCTGCGGCGATTGAAGTCCACGTATGAGAATGTTGTGGCCGCCCTCGTCAGAGCGCTGAATATGCGGGAGCATGGTACCGGTGAGCATTCATCGCGGGTCCGTGGCTACACGCTCAGGCTCGCATCGGAAATGGGGCTTCCCGAGGAGACACAGGCTCACTACGCGCTCGGGGCTCTGCTGCACGACATCGGCAAGATCGGCGTGCCGGACGCCATTCTCCTGAAGGCCGGATCTCTGAGCGAAGACGAATGGGCAACAATGCGACAACATCCGGAGCTGGGTCGCCGCATCCTGACCGCGCTTCCGGATCTGGAACATGCGCAGGAGATCGTCTGCTTTCACCATGAACGTTTTGATGGATCGGGCTACCCGTATCGCCTCGGGGGAAAGCAGATCCCCCTGGGAGCACGGATCTTCGCCGTCGTCGACGTTCTGGATGCGTTAACATCACCGCGTCCCTACCGGAAACCGGGTACGTTCGAGGAAGCCCGGACGCAGATCGCGAAGGGATCTGGAAGCGAATTCGACCCGGACATCATTGCGGCCTTCCTGCGCGTCCCGCTCGACCACTGGCAGAGCATCGCCGAAACCACATTCTCCGGAAGACATGAGAGCGACGACCAGACCGGCAACGGAGGGCGCATCGGAGGCGGACGCGTATACGCCGAGCGCACACTCCTGCTCTCCCTCTTCGTAAAACTGGACGTAATGGCCAGTTCGTGAGACGCGTGTCAAGCAGACTTGAGGTGCGAGATGGTTACGCTCGGCAGGCTGGAGCAGGGATTGACGGTCTTCGTGCCCGATCCCACTGATGGAATCCAGGAATCGCACGTGCCACCGTCCGGCCTGCACTCGTAAACTACTGTATCCACCGAAGTTAGCGCGAAGCAAAGCCCCGATCTCGCACTGGAACCGGCAATCTCGGCATTCTCATGAAGAAACGGGACGCTCAAGGCATCTCATCCTATGTCATTGAATGCCACGGATCGATTGGGCGATCGTGGTTCCCTGTTGCTGAAAGGAGAGCAACTCATGAAAAAGCGAATGGTCTGGATCGGCGCAGGAGTGGTGGCTTTGGTTCTGGCTCCGTTGCTCATCGGCTGCGAAGGCACGGGGGGAAAGCGGCATCAAATGGTCGCCGCTCAGAATGGTGACAAGGTGCTCGGCTGCCAGAAGTGTTACGACGAAACGGTTCGCGTGCGCCGGTCCGTGGCCGGAGGAACCAAGTATCACCGAACCCAGGTCATCAAGAAGCACATGTGTCCTGACTGTAAGGGCGACATGCAGACCTACACCGAGGACGGCAAGTTGATGATCAAGTGCGCGAACTGTGCGCCTGAAGGCGTTGCGTGCAACCGCTGTCTGCCGCCTGAAGACGGTTCGTGAGGCCCGGCAATCGTGTGTCGTGCTAATGCCCGCTGCAGGTTGTCGCAAGGCCACGTGCATCAAGAGAGGTGAATCATGACGTTATGCAGATTCCGCATTGTGGGAGCGATGGCGCTGACCGCGGTGGCAGCTGGTTGCTCCGCCACAGGC
Organism: Phycisphaerae bacterium; assembly: GCA_045863575.1. Classification (GTDB taxonomy): domain Bacteria; phylum Planctomycetota; class Phycisphaerae; order UBA1845; family PWPN01; genus JAAXZI01. The sequence goes on along the minus strand of BTUC01000342.1, from coordinate 5,090 downwards.
GGCCACCGTGGTTATGTCGTGCAGCCGCAGGTTGGCACACCCTACATGGATTTCACCTACGTGGATCAAGACGGCAGAAGCCACCGGTTGAGCGACCATCTGGGTGATTACACGATCCTTGCATTCACGAAATGTGGCGGGGAACTGCATGGCCCCGTCTCCCAACAACTCGAGACGCTGGTTCGCGTCACGGAGGACCCTGGCATCGTCCGGACCATCGGTTTCGATATCCACTGGTCCAAGAGCGGCTGTCGGCAAGGCGAATCCTGCCACCTGATCAAACAAGACGCGGACCTCTACAGCATATGTGACGCCCGGGGAGTCGTGCGGGATTTGTATGGTGCAGGACCGAAGGACGAGATCTTCGTCATCGGGCCACAGGGGACGATCGTGGATTCTGCGCCCGCAAGCGAGTTTGACGCGTTGATAACCAGATTCAAGCGCACCGTTCAGGAATACGCGGCAGAAGAGCGCGAGGACATGCCGCAGGAGATGTAGACGTCACGTGACGCTATCCAACAGCATCAGGAGATAACAACAGGAGAATCAGGGATGAAACGATCAGTGATGGTTTTCGTGGCCGGCATCGGAGCTTGGATTATTGTCGGCTGCGCCGGGCTGCCTGTGCTGCTGTCCGGATCTGATGGGGACGCCACGGGTATGGTTCGCGACAAGGCCGAGGCTGTGGCCCGCCGAATTGGTGGCGACAGCGGCTACGGCGGCACGCTTATGACCGGCTACTTCGATCACGTCCCGCTGCAGATGGGCTTCGTCGATGAGACGGCGCTCGCCCAGAAAACTGGGATGATGACAGTGCGTTTCCTAAACGACACAGATCTCGCATGCACGTTCGACCTCGGTTACTTCGCCAGCCACATGGGTCCGGATGAGCTGTCCGAGTCAGTCGAGGTACCTGCCGGCGAGGAGCTGACGTTCGCGATGCCTTGTGCCGAGATCATCGGCCTCGGCGACCTGGAGTCGCCCGGATCGACCGGCTGTGTGCTCAGTGACGGCCAAACGGTAGCCAACACGATGGCCGTGCCGGCATTCCTGGGTCTCGATTACGCGTGCGGCGGCACACATGACTTCCATCTGATGCACGACGTCGATGATCTGGATGGCGATGGCGACACGGAAGAACTGCTGCTTGTGAGCGAAGCCCTGGAAGCGCACATGGGCTTCGGCGGCCCGATGGGGCACAGCCATCGCACTGGCGGCATGTTTGGCGGGCACGGGCATTTCGGTCTGTCAGACCAGTTGGATGTGCTCCCGGATGACGCGACGAACGGGGAGTCCATCTACCTGACCGGCTTCAATCTGGATGGCGAGCGGATCGAATTCGAAGACGGGCCATTCTGGCTGACCGCTCACGGCGGCGGATGTGCCTCGTGCCACAGCGTCGATGGCCGGGGTGGCCTGTGGGTGATGATGACCGATGAGATCGCGCCGGACATTCGATATACCACGTTGACAGGGGAACACCACGACGGTGACCATGACGATGATCATCCGCCTTATGACGACGTCTCGCTGGGTGAGGCGATCCGCGAGGGCATCAATCCCGGCGGCGAGACATTGGATGTGGCCATGCCCCGGTGGAATCTCTCGGACGAGGACCTCGCGGACCTGATCGAGTATCTGAAGACGTTGGATGGCGGCGATGATCAATCCTGACGATCCCCAAAGACACTGGAGGACGCTGTGATGAGAACGTTCGCTGTACTCACACTTGCAGGCCTGGGCCTGCTGCTTACGGCATGGCCTGCCGGATGTGATGACAGTGCGTCCCACGAAAAAGGCATAACTGAGGCACGCACTCACACCGAGGAGCACGGGGAACACCACGCTGACGAAGCACATGGAGCTGAGGATCATCACGAGGCGCAGGGCCATCATGGTGGACATCAGCATGATACGGATAGGGCGCACGGCGACGCCGACTCACCGGCGGCCGCCGATATCGAGCAGAAGACGTGCCCGGTCATGGGTGACCCCATCAATCCCGACGTGTTCGTCGAGCATGAAGGGCGAAAGATCTACTTCTGCTGCAAAGACTGCATCAAGAAGTTCAAGGCGAACCCCGACAAGTACCTGGCCAAGTTGGACCAGAAGGACAAGTGATCGAACGTCAGATAGAACTTGAGATGGAGGATTTCACATGAGGCGTTGGCAGTGCGTGACCCTAGCCGGTTTATTCGTGGTGGGATATCCGCTGATCACTCTGGGCCAGCATGATCATGCCGGGCACGAAGATCAGCGTCATGCGTCGCAGCAGGGTGATAACCAGCATGAAGAAGAGCAGGCCCACAAGGACCATGCCCGGCCGGACAAGTCATCGGGCAACACTGAGTTGAAGCAGAAGACGTGTCCGGTTTCAGGGAAGTCGATCGACAAGGACATATTCATCGAGCACGAGGGACAGAAGGTCTACTTCTGCTGCAAGGGGTGCCCTCCGAAGTTTAAGGAGGCACCGAACAAGTACTTGCCGGCCCTCTACAGGCAGATCTATCCGCAGACAGTACAGGTCAAGTGCCCGGTCATGGGTGGAACCGTCGATCCAGAGGTCTTTGTCGAGCACGAGAGCCAACGGATCTACTTCTGCTGCAAGGGGTGTGACAAGAAGTTCAAGGCCGAGCCCGGCAAGTACCTGAAGAAACTGCCGGAGGTGTCGACGACGCAGGTGCACTGCCCGGTCATGGGCGGTGTTATCAATCCCGAGCTCAGCGCCGAAATCGACGGTGAGACGGTCTATTTTTGCTGCAAAATGTGCGAGCCGAAATACAAGGCGAATCCGTCGAAGTACCCGCTCGAAGGCCCTCAAGAAGCCGGCCTGCTCGCTCACGGCAAGACAGCGAAGGACGACTTGTTGCTTTGCCCGGTCTGCGCCGAGAAGGGCGTCGGTGTCCACAAGCGAAGCGAAGTCACGATGATCGAGCTTGACGGTTTCCGCTACGCCATGTGCGGCCAGAGCTGCGTGGACAAGTTCAAAGAAGGCAAGGGCAAGTACCTCCGCATCCTGCATGATCGGCTGATCGAGCTCGTCGGCGCCGATGGGAAGGCGTTCTCCTGCCCGATGCATCCACAGATTGTGACGGCGCACGCAGGAAAGTGCCCCGTCTGCAAGATGGATCTGCGACCAGAAAAGGGCTTTACCTGTCCGATGCACCCACAGGTCGTCGCTGGAGAAGAGGGCGAATGTCCAATCTGCGGGATGAAACTGAAGGCCATTAAGCGGGGCGAGTAGGAGGAGCTGCCCAATGCCGCGCTCAACGGGTATGGCACCGCGTGCCTGACCAAGGCGCGACCTCGGCAAATGTCGAGAAACTCAATGCCTGCGCAACTATCGTCCCGGCAGGCTCCTGCACGCTTTGCCGGAATCGGAAGACTGTTGCGCGGACCAGCCTGGCTGGCTGGCAGTCGTGGACGGGATGTCCTGAGTCCTGTCATCGCGACGCAACATACCTGAGCCTACCGGACGTAAGGCAAAGCGCTGAACCCCGCGAGATTCGTTGTTCGCGAAGAGCTTGCACGGATGATCGCTTCCTTGGGCTCATGTCCTCGCCAGCGACTCGTTATAAGAGCCATGCCGCCTCACGCGGCGTCTTCCTCATAGGTCACATTGAAGATCGTATCCGCCAGCCACTTCTTGAAGCTGGGGTTATCGCTGAACTGTTTGAACAACTCCGTGTGGTCGGCCAGCATGCCGATTACCACCTTCTGAAGCGCGCGGTCGTGCTCCAACCGAGCCGCGGCCTTGTCGCTGTTCTTCATGGCATTCTGGTATGCCTTGTCCGCTGCGACCTTGCCAGGGATTTCCTCAGTGATCACTTGCCGGATGCGGTCGGCGTCCTTCCAGTCGATGTTCCCGAATTGATCGTTGAATGCCTTGATGATGTTGCTCAGGCGATCGAGTTCGGGCTCGGGCTTGCGTCCTCCGCCACTGGTGGGCACGGGACCGACTTCACCGTCCTCATCGGCCAAGGTCAGCTTCAGCGTCTCCTTCACTTCGTTGCGGTAGCTGTCCATGTCGATGGCTTCGAGAATGCCCTTCGACAGATCCTCCTCCACCGGGGCCGGAAGCTTGGGAATGAGGAAATTCAGGAAGATCGACAGCTCTTCCCACTCACGGTTGGTATAGGGCAGGATCGATGCCAGGAACTGATATGTGCGCACAAACGCCTTGGCCTTGCCCTTAAAATCGACCTGCCCGTCCTCGTCGAGTTCGCTGTTGTAGACCGCGACACAGGCGTCGAGAATTGGATCTAGCTTGTCGCGGTCTGCGCCGCCGAGGAACAGCTCGACGAGTTGCGCCACCTGCTCGGGCGCGTAGACCTGATATCCGTCCAGCGTGCCTTTCAGGTCGTGCAGCTTGTTCGGGTCGGTCTCTTCGCTGAGCACGGTGGTGCGGTAGTAGTCCGCGAACGCCATCATGATCGTGTCAGCATCGTTCATGAAGTCCAGCACAAAAGTGTCGGTCTTCTGCGGGTGAGCCCGGTTCAACCGCGAGAGCGTCTGTACCGCCTTGATGCCCGAAAGCTGTTTATCCACGTACATGGTGTGCAGTAGTGGCTCGTCGTATCCGGTCTGGAACTTGTCCGCTACAATCAGAAAGCGATACGGGTCCTGCTGGAACTTCTTCTCAATCTGGGCGCTGGGGAACTCATTCAAAGTCGCCTCGGTCACCTGTCGGCCGCCGTCTTCATGCTCGCCGGAGAAGGCAACGATCGCCCGATACTGGCTCTTGCGCTCGGCCAGGTAAGCCGACACCGCGTGGAAGTACTGGATTGCCCGCTGGATGCCGCTGCAGATGACCATCGCCCGCGCCTGCCCGCCGATCTTTCGCCGCGCGATCACCTGCTCGTGGAAGTGGTCTACCAAGATCTCAGCTTTCTGCCGGATCGCGTAGTCGTGCGACTCGACGTACCGCCTCAGCTTCTTCTTCGCCTTGGCGGTGTCGAACTCCGGGTCGCCTTCGATCTTCTTGGTGAGCCGGTAGTAGCTGTTGACCGTCGTGTAGCTCTGGAGCACATCCAGAATGAACCCCTCCTGGATCGCCTGCTTCATGGAGTAGGCGTGGAACGGCCTGTGCT
>BTUC01000341.1:4485-7882 GCA_045863575.1 Phycisphaerae bacterium | reverse complement strand
GCGTTTTCGCTGCCGATTCCGATCTGGAACTGGGGCCAGGCGGCCTATGCCACGGCCGAAATGGAGGTCCTTCGCAGGTGGAATCTCTATACCGCGCTGGCGGTGGATATCCGCTCCGCCGCGCGCATGAATGGCTTTCGAGTGGCCACTCTGCACCAGCGGGCCCTATTCAATAAGAAGGTGCTCGTTCCCGTGTGGGACGACGTGTTCGAGGAGACGCAGCTTCAGTACAACGCCATGTTCGTCGGCGTTTTCGATCTGCTGCACACGAAAGAGGACCAGCTCCGAGCGCACCAGCGGTACATTGCCTCGGTGGCCGAGTACTGGCTGGCACAGGCCGATCTCGAGCAGCTCTTGCTGGGCAGCGCCCGGCAGGTCTCGCGCCAAGAAGGCAGACAGCCCGGCCAGGAGGGCGGAGGCGGCATAGCCGGCGGAATGCAGGCCACGCTGGAATCCGTCCGGCGACAGGCTCAGTCTGGCGGTGCGCAGGGCGGCGGAGGGCAGGACGGTTCAGGTGGAGCAGGTGGACAATGAGCCAGAATCACAACGACAGGCCTGGGCAGAGTCTCGATGTACCAGCCCGAGATCGAGGGCCAAGCAGGAGAGACTTGCTGATCGGGGGAGTAGCCGCGGCAGGCGGTTCGGCGTTTGGAAACGGGGCCAGCGGGCAACAGACTCGGGTGTCCGAAGGAGGCGAGGAGAGCCGTGCTGGCCTCACGCGTTCGGCACGCTATCCCATGCGAAGCCCGGCGGGCGAGCATCCGTCTCGGCCATGGCAGCGGTTTCTGGACAACCCGCCGCCGCTGGGCATGCCGAACGAACACTACAAGCCGGTGTTCACGCCCAACAACGAAGCAATGCCCTTCAGGATTGTGGACGGCTGGAAAGTGTTCCACCTGACCCTGCAGCCCATCATTCACACCATCGTGGAGGGGCTGACGGTCCATGCCTGGGGCATCAACGGCCGGACACCCGGCCCGACGATTGAGGCCGTCCAGGGGGATCGGGTTCGCCTCTTTGTGACCAACCGCCTGCCAGTACCATCCGCCATCCACTGGCACGCCGTTATCCTGCCTAACGGCATGGATGGCGTGGGCGGCGTCACCCAGCCGCACATTCCACCCGGCCAGACCTTCATGTATGAGTACATCTTCCCCGACCACGGCACTTTCATGTACCACTCGCATGTGGACGTGATGACCCAGGACGGGCTGGGCGTCCAGGGCATGCTGATCGTCCACCCCCGCGATGCTGAGGATCCTCCGCCGGACCGGGATTTCGTTATCCTCCTGCACGAGCAGTTTGTCGATGGCGGCACCTTCCGGCCGGATCCGTTTGAGATGGCGGATTTCAACATCCTGACCATGAACGGGAAGGTCCTGCCCGGAACGTATCCGCTAGTCTGCCAGCTCGGCGACCACGTGCGGATTCGCATCGGCAATCTGAGCCCCATGAGCCACCACCCGATCCACCTGCACGGCCATTCCTTCCGCATTACGGCCACCGACGGCGGACCGATCCCGCGCGAGGCCCAGTGGCCGGAAACCAGCGTCCTGGTGGCGGTCGGACAGACCCGCAACATCGAGTTCTTCGCCAACAATCCCGGCGACTGGGTGATGCACTGCCACATGACGCACCATACCATGAACCAGATGGGGCATGCCTTCGAGAACACCATCGGCGTGGACGACCATGAAGTGAGCAAGAAGATCAAGCTGCTCATCCCCGGCTACATGACCATGGGCAAGGGCGGGATGATCGAAATGGCTACCATGAAGATGCCGATCCCGGAGAACACCATCCCCATGCTGGGCGTGCGCGGCCAGTTCGGGCCAACCGTTTTCGGCGGCATGGCCACCATCGTTAAGATTCGCGAGCGTGCACCGACTTACGATGATCCCGGCTGGTACCAGTACCCCGAAGGCACCGTCGCCCGACTGGCCCGACCAGAGGAGCTGCAGGCGAACGGGGTGGAGACCCAGTCAGACACCGAGCAGGAAGGCCATGAGGCCCTGTGATGCGGTTGCTCCCGGCCTGCGCCAAGCCCGCACCAGGCTGTGCGGTCCACTGGAGAGCGGGCCAGATTACGTTGAAGAAAGCCTGGCCGGTATGCATCGAACAGGTTAGGGAGTCGAATACTCGACGGCGTGCGCTCGATGCAGCGACTCCAGGCGGCATTGCATTAAGCCCGGCGAAGATTCGGCCGATTCAGTTCGTCGATCCCGTGCTGGGCTTGTCCGCAGTGCCCGTTGAGGATAGGTTGTGCGTTGATGCCTGTCTTGTTGAAAGGACCTTGTTATGAAGAACTTCTCCCTTCTCGTCCTGGCTTTGCCGCTGGGGCTCGCTGTCCCGCTGCTCTCAGGCTGCGCGGCGACGAGCGATGAAGCCGCTACGACACCCGACCAGATGGGCCGTCCGGGAGCCACGTATGAATCTCGTGAGAAGCATGCGACAGCCACGGATGGACATGTCGTGGCCTGTCAAATATGCTATGACCAAGTCAAGATCATCCGCCAGGAGCATGGCAAGGGCACGCAGTGGTCTCGGAGCCAAATCATCCGCGAACACCAGTGCTCGGATTGCAGGGCGATGGCCACCTTCTACACGAAGGACGGCGTGCCCATGTTCAAGTGCGCGAAGTGCGCTCCCGAGGGGGTTGCGTGCGACAAATGCCTGCCGCCTCAGGCGGGATCGTAGAGGGTAAAGCCTAATCGAATAGACTGTCGAGGCCGGGTAGCCGAGCACCCGGCCTCGGCTTTATCTCCGCATATCAGCAGACGATCCTGCCCACGGATGCGGGAGACACACCCAATGGCCTGGAATCAGCACCCTCCGGTATCAGGCCAGAAGAAATGCCCTGCCTGGGGCATCCAATTCTATATGGAGTCGGTGCTGAGCACCCGCTGCTCGCATCATCCAGGTCTTTGTTTCGGATATGAGGAGAACGCCATGTTTCACCGCCGCCTGCTCAAGATCGTCCTGGGTAGCCTGATTGCTCTTGCCGGTCTTGTTCTCCCCGCCTGCCAAAGTACGGGTGGTGGTGTTGAGGCCCTCACAGGGGACGTTGGCAAGAGCGATACGCAGCGCAGTGCTGCTCAACAGCCGGGCTTTGCGATAGGGGCTGACCGCCTCCGGCCCGAAGGCCGTCGATGATGCCAGGCGGAGTCGGCCGATAGGGAAGTTGTGTTCAGTGGATCGTATCAAATCGGCTCACCGGCTTCGGGCAACTAGAAGGAGGGGATGCGTTTGATCCGAAGAGTCAGTCGCGCTGTCTTCGTGGCAGGCGTTGCGTTTTGCAGCGTCGCTCTTGCTCAACACCATTCTCAGGCTGCGGATCCGTCTGGATGGACGGCTCGTGCTGCCTCCGCCGAGGTCATGGCATGGAAGCTGCCAGCGG
>BTUC01000341.1:0-4475 GCA_045863575.1 Phycisphaerae bacterium | reverse complement strand
CCCAACTCTGCGCCCTTTGAGGGGCAGCAGACCGTGTGCCCCGTCTCCGGCAGACCGGTAAATGCGGACGCTGCTACGACGCACGCAGGACAGAAGGTCTGGTTTTGCTCCAGCCGCTGTGTGGATCTGTTTCAGACCTCCCCCGCGAAGTACCTGCATGCGCTCTATCGGCAGCTTTACCCGCAGCAGGTCCAGGTCACCTGCCCGGTGATGGGTGGCGTGATCGAGCCGGCAATATGGATCCAGCAGGACGACGGAAAGGTGCTCTTCTGCTGCAAGGAGTGCAGTGAGAAGTACCAGTCGTCCTCTACCAAGTATTGGCCGAAATTGAGGAGGAGCTACACCAGCCAGGTACATTGCCCGTTTTCAGGCGATCCAATCAACCCAGCCTACAGTCTGGAAGAGCAGGGCCGCAGGGTCTTTTTCTGCTCACCAGAGTGTATCCCTGAGTACCAAAAGCAACAGAGTTGGTATGCGAATGCCCTATTACCCGAGGTCGGTCTGCTCGCTTACGGTCCGGTGGCCACCGACGACCTCGTCCTTTGCCTTGTCTGCCTGCCCGGTGCCGCCGAGCACAAGCGCGGCGAGGTCCAGATGGCCGTTTACCGGGGAAAGGTGTACTTCCTCTCCAGCGAGGCCTGCATAGAGGCGTTCAAGGCGAACCCGACCAAGTACGGGAGTCTGGCGTCAAACACACCGAGACGGCCCACAGCTCAGTCCACCAACCTTACACCCCTTGCGCGAAGCAGCCTACTTCGTGGCAGGTGGGGTGCTCAGAACCACGCGCAACACGCCATGCCCCGACAGTCAACGGGCCGCCTTGGGCACGGCGGCGGCATCAGTCATGGGGGCCACACCGGGTGTCACTGACCGGAGCTGTCCGCGCATAGATTGTCCAGCTGTGCAAGGCGTCAGGTCAGGCGGCACCCCTGGCCCACGGCTCTACCGGGCAGGAGCTCTGTTGACCACGAGGACCTTGGGGGCGAGCGCGTCTTCCATCGCACTGCTGCGGCTTGCCGACCATCCGGGGCGCTGCTCGTGACGGAGTAGCCTGACCAGGTCTCTCATGGCCCCAGGGTCGTACCCAGCGGACGAGAGATAGCTGATTGCCCGGAGGTCCGCCTGGATCTCTTTGCGGAGTTGGTCGCGACTCGATTTTGATGGTCGCCAGCCGTCGCCTGCGGCTATGTGAGCGAGTTCGTGGGCCAATGCCGCTGCCAAAAGATCCTCAGCGCCGAGAGCGTTGTATAGGCCGACCGTGATGTAGATGCCTCCTTCGGGGACTGAGAGGGCATTCAAGTGGCTGGAGCCGAGAAGGCGGAAGTAGCATCGAACTCCGCAATCCGGGGCAGCTTCAAGAAGCGCGGCGCCGATGCGGTCCAAGCGTGCTTGAGCTTCACGGTGGTACAACACCCCCCCGAATTGAGACTCGATCTTCCGCGCCGCCTTGGCCACGACAGCAGGTCGGAGAAACGCTTGGCCGTCCAAGGCTTGGACCTGCCGCGGCAGACTCTGGCATCCAGCACCTATCGTCAGCATCGCGATGCCGCTGAAGGAGAGCCGCAATCCAGACCGTCTGAGACAAGGGTCAGAGAACATGCCCCTGGACGGAGCAAGATCCGGGCCAGAAGATAACGAAGTGCTGATCCCGTTGAGCTACAAGTCTTTGATTAATCGGCGTTTGCATACGAGAGCGACGGGAGTAGAGAACCCTGGAATCATGAACAGAGCGAATAGCTTTTGGGCAGTGCCTGGCGTGATGCCTATCGAACGCGCAGCGCAGGACGGCTTCGTGATGCGGGTTCAGTCCGGGGCCGGACCAGGCCGGGGCTGGTGATCAACGGTGTGACCCGCACGTTGGCAGATCTCGCTCATGCTGTTGTCCGGGACGAGCCGCCGTTTACTGACTTATGACGGCCAGTGTGCCGACCCGACGCGCCGCGGCGAGCCGATCACTCGCACACGAGAGATCGGCCCACGATGGTGCAATCCTCTCCGCGAGGCACATCGGCTCCACTGGCCCCGCTCAGCAAGGTGGCGGCCTCTGTGGGATCGGTGAGCGAGAAATCCAGGTTTTCGCAGGAGAGGCCGGCCAGTAGAACCACCAAAACCAGGCACATTAAGACTCTCAGCATTGCCCACTCTACCTCTTCTGAAGATTGCGAACTCACGGTAATCACGCCGGCACGGGCTCAGGCGCGGCAGCCGGAGCCGACTCGACGAAGTGGCCCTTGCGCACGCCGCTGCGCCAGAGGATCTCCTTCATCAGGCAGTAACAGGTCGGCAGAACGAACAGCGACAGCAGTTCGATGGTCAGGCCGCCCACGGTGGGAAGGGCCAAGGGGATCATCACGTCGGCCCCGCGGCCGCTGCTGGTCAACACGGGCATGAGCGCGAGCACGCTGGTGGCGGAAGTCATCAGGCAGGGCCGAACACGTTTCGTGCCCGCCGAGATGACCGCCTCACGGATGTCGCGGATGCCGCGGACCGGCCGCCGCTCGAACTCCTGATTGAGGTACGTGGCCAGCACCACGCCGTCATCGGTGGTCACGCTGAACAGGGCGATGAAGCCGACCCACACCGCGGTGCTGAGGTTGTACGTCCCGAAGTGGAGCAGGTCGCGCACGTTGTGGCCGAAGACCTCGAAGTTGAAGAACCACGGCTGGGCGATGAGCCACAGGCCGATGAAGCCGCCCGCCCAGGCCACCGGGATGCCGGTGAACACGATCAGCGAGAGCGGGACGGAGCGCATCTGGAAGTACAGCAGCATGAACAGCAGGAACAGGCTCAAGGGCAATACGATGGCGAGTCTCTTTGCGAAGCGAACCTGGTTTTCGTAGCTGCCGGCGAACTTATAGTGCACGCCGGCCGGCAGGGTCAGCTCGCCGGTGGCCAGCTTGTGTTTGATGACGCGATCCGCCTCCTCGACCACGTCCACCTCCGCGTAGCCGGGGCGCTTGTCGAAGAGCACATAGGAAACCAGAAAGTTGTCTTCGCTTTTGATCTCCTGTGGGCCGCGAACGTATTCGATCGTGGCCACCTGGCTGAGCGGAATCTGCTGTTGCCCGCTGCCGGGCACCAGGATGCGCTCCATCGACTCCACGTCGTCGCGGATCTCCCGCGAGTAGCGCACGCGGACAGGATAGCGCTCGCGGCCTTCGACCGTGGTGGTGGCCCGGATACCGCCCATGGCAATCTCGATCACGTCCTGCACGTCCCGGATGTTCACGCCGTAGCGGGCGATCCGCTCACGGTCGATGTCGATCTCGAGGTACGGCTTGCCCACCACGCGGTCGGGAATAACCGCGTCGGCGGCGACGGTGGGCACCGTCTTGAGCACCTCGGCGAGCTTGTACCCGGCCTCTTCGATCTCCTCGAGCTTGTTGCCGAGCACTTTTATGCCCATGGGGGCGCGCATGCCGGACTGCAGCATGACCAGCCGGGCGGCGATCGGCTGGAGCTTGGGCGCGCCAGTGGCCCCCGGGAACTCCGCCGCCTTCTGGACCTCATCCCAGATATCCTGGGGACTCTTGATGTGGTCCCGCCACTGGCGGATGGGCTTGCCATTCTCATCGAGCACCAGTTCGCCGGTCTGCGGGTCGCGCTTGTACTCCGTCTTGTACAGAATGACGGTTTCGACCATCGAGACGGGCGCCGGGTCGATGGCCGTCTCCGCCCGGCCCAGCTTACCCACCACGCTCTCCACCTCAGGAATGGCTCGGATGGCTTTGTCCTGTGCGGAAATCACGTCCAGCGCGGTCCCGATGCTGGCGTGGGGCATGACCGTGGGCATGTAGAGGTATGAACCCTCGTCCAGTGGCGGCATGAACTCGCGGCCCAGGCCGGGGAACTTGTGGATGCCAGCCACCCACAGCTTCTGGTAGATGCCCGGCTCGCCACCTTCCGGGGTTTCTTTGGGCTTGGGCAGGACGGCGCCGGCCACCCGCCCAAAACCCAGCCAGACGATGAGCCCGAAGATCACCACCGCCGTGGGCACCGACAGGAAAGCCAGCTTGTGATCGAGGAACAAGCGCAGGAAGAACGGGTAGAAGTCGATGAACACGACACGCACGGCCGCCCAGACCAGGTTGATGCCTAGGACGATGACCAGGTTGCGCATGAAGCCTTCGCCGGGCCCCAGCGGCATCCAGTGGTTGGTCAGCACGATAATCACGGCCGCCATCACGGCGATGCTTGAGATCCATCCCATCCAACTCAGACCCCGGCGTGGGATGTGTGGCTCGATCAGCGAGTAGGCTCCGTAAATCACCGCAGCCAGCCCGGCCCACATCCAACCCAAGGCGGCCCAGAGCACGATGCCGCCGACGATGAACAGCCCGGGCAGGATCCACTTCCGGGCCCCGCGGAGCCGCCCCATGGGCGTGAACACCACATGGGCCAGGCTGGGCAGGACCAGGATGGCCACCAGCAGCGAGCCGATCAGCGCGAACGTCTTGGTGTAGGCCAGCGGCTTG
>BTUC01000340.1:0-7909 GCA_045863575.1 Phycisphaerae bacterium | reverse complement strand
GCACGACACACAACGACGATCCGGCCTCTGCGTGTCGCCCCTTCGACGCGAGCCGCGACGGGACGGCCATCAGCGAAGGCGGCGGCCTGATCATCCTCGAGGAGCTGGAACACGCCCGAGCGCGCGGGGCGCGGATCTACTGCGAGGTCGTCGGCTTTGGCGCCAGCGTGAACGCCCACAACTGGTCCCAGCCGCACCCGGAGGGCCGCGGCATTGAACTGGCTATCCGCAAGGCACTCAATGACGCGAAGCTGGCCCCCGAGAGCATCGACATGGTGGGGACGTTCGGCACCGGCAGCCCGAGCCACGACGTTTCCGAGGCGCGCGGCATCCGCGCGGCCCTGGGGGAACGCGCCGCCAAGGTGCCGGCCCTGGCCATCAAAGGCGCGATCGGCAACAACGGCGCCGGCGCGGGAGCGATTGACCTCTCGGTGGCCGCGCTGTGTCTGATGAACAACACCGTGCCGCCGGCCTTGAACCTGGACCGCGTGGATCCGGAGTGCGGCCTGAACGTGGTGAAGGGTGACGCCGTCGATGCCAAGATCAACGCGCTGGTGAGCGTGGCCTACGCCCTCGGTGGCGGCCAGAACGCCGCCCTGGTGCTCAGAAGAATATAGCTGTCAGCAGTCAGCGGTCAGCGATCAGCCCGGCTGAATGCCGATCGCTGAATGCGGATTGCTCCTTGGAGACTTTCTGTGTCACGACGTCGCGTAGTTATAACTGGTATGGGCTGGGTCACGCCTCTGGGCGATGACATCGAGGGCGTCTGGTCGCGGCTGCTGGCCGGCGAGAGCGGCATCGCCAAAACGACCATCTTCGATGCGAGCACGTTTCCCACGACCTTTTCCGCCGAGGTGAAACAATTCGATCTGGCCCTGTATCTGGGGGCCGAGCAGGCCCGTTGCCACCAGGACTCGAGCCGCAACACGCGGTTTGCCCTGGCCGCGGCGCGGATGGCGTGGGACTCGGCGGGCATGCCCGGCTGTAAGGATCTCGATTCGACGCGCGTGGGCATTTACCTGGGAAGCGGCGAAGGCCCGATCGACTTCGACAACTTCGTGGCCGCGGCCGTGGCGGGCTGGGACCGGGAAGCGAACAACGGGCGGGGAGACCTGGATGCCCGCAGGTGGGTGGACGTGGCCGCCGAACGCCTACACGCCACCCGCGAGTTCGAGCAGGACCCCAACATGGCCTCCGGGCACATCGCCTGCCTGTTCGGTGTCGAGGGGCCGACCTTCAACACCCTGACCGCCTGCGCGGCCAGCACCCAGGCCATCGGCGAAGCCACCAACCTCATTCGCCGCGGCGACGCCGACGTAGCCATTTCCGGCGGCACGCACAGCATGATTCACCCATTCGGCGTGACCGGCTTCAACCGGCTGACCGCGCTGTCCACGCGCAACGATACGTGCATTACCGCCAGCCGCCCCTTCGACCGCACGCGGGACGGGTTCGTCCTGGGCGAAGGCGCGGGCATCCTCATCCTGGAGGAGTACGAGCATGCTCGCCGGCGCGGCGCAAAGATGCTGGCCGAGATCACCGGGTACGGTTCGACGGCCGACGCCTTCCGCATCACCGACATTCATGAGGACGGCCGGGGCGGCATCGCGGCCATGCGCCTGGCTTTGGCCGACGCGGGCCTCCAGACCAGCGATATCGATTACATCTCGGCGCACGGGACCGGTACGGAAGAAAACGACAAGATCGAATCGCTGGCCATCGGCGCGGTGTTCGCCGATCGGGCCTCCCGGGTGCCGGTCAGCTCGATCAAGAGCATGATGGGCCACCTGATCGCGGCGGCCGGTGCGGTGGAGCTGATCACCTGCGTGCTGGCCATTCGCGATGGCATGCTGCCGCCCACGACCAACTACCAGAACCCCGACCCCAACTGCCCGCTGGATTACGTGCCCAACCAGGCGCGTAAGACCCAAGTCGAGGCGGCGCTGAGCAACAGCTTCGGGTTCGGGGGGCAGAATGATACGCTGGTAGTAAGGAGGGTGTAGTGCGAAACGAATTCACCGCCATCATCGAGCAAGACGAAGGCTGGCACATGGAGCAATGGAAGCCGTTCCTCGCCACAAGGAGATTCCCAACCTGCTGGCCGCGCAATCTCTGCCGCGGCCTCTCCGTTCCCGAGCCGGGGTGGGTATAAGGTAGTCAATCTCCTGTCGTGAGTGACCTTGCCGATCCGCTCACCACGAGCTCGGCTGTTGTATAATGATCCCCGTTGCTGACTTGAGTGCGAGGGACCGACGTGAAGCCTGCACAGATTCTCAGTGAAATTGAGTCCACCGGGGTAGTGGCCATCATTCGCGCTTCCAGCAGCGGCGAGTTGGTCGACGTAGTCAGCGCGCTGCGCGACGGCGGTTTGACCTGCATCGAGGTCACCATGACCACGCCGGACGCGCTGGACGTCATCCACAAGGCGCGCGAGACGATGGGCGATCTGGCCGCCATTGGCGTCGGTACGGTTCTCGACGCGGAAACGGCCCGGGCGGCGATCCTGGCGGGCGCCCAGTTCGTGGTGGCTCCGATCATTGACGTACCGACCATCGAAATGTGCCGACGGTACAGCGTGCCCGTGCTGCCCGGGGCCATGACGCCGACCGAGATCGTTCGTGCCTGGCAGGCCGGAGCGGACGTGGTGAAGGTCTTTCCAGCCACGGCCGGCGGACCGCAACTCATCCGCGACCTGAGGGGACCGCTGCCGCATATCAAGTTGCTGCCCACCGGCGGCGTCACCCTCGAGACGGCCGGCGATTTCATCAAAGCGGGTGCGACCGCACTGGGCGTGGGCTCGGCGCTGGTCACGAAACAGATCGTCAAGAACAAGGACTACGCCGCACTGAAGGCAGCGGCCGGTGAGTGGCTCCAGCGCGTTCGGCAGGCCCGTGAATCCGTCAAATGATTCAAACTGGCGTGAACGCCTCCGGCCGGCCCGCCTGGCCGCCGGATTCCTGTTCCCTCTGCGCGATGAACATCGGGATGACGAAGCGGCCTGGCGGCGGGCGGCCGGATGGCTGCCGGTCTGGGGCCTGTTGATTGGGGTGGCCTATAGCATCGTTTACCGCGCGTCTTGGCGGTGGTTCGGCGAGTTTGAGCGGTTCCGGCTCATGCCGGTCGCGTGCCTGCTGTTGGCGGACCTGGTCTGGTGCGGGTATCGGCTGATCGCCTCCCTGGTCACCGTGGTCGATCATAAGGCAGCCGGTCAGGATAGCGGGCCAGGCGCGGCAGGAACGGGGGCGCGACCTTCCCTCAGCGCGACACTGGCGGTGGGACTGGTGGTTCTGTTCAAGCTGACCATGCTGTTGTCGTTGCCTCTCGAGGTGCAGGTCTGGCCCGCAGACTGGCGAAGCCATTTGGGCCCGCTCTACCCCTACGTGATCTTCCGGCCGCTCGTGCTCATGCCGCTGTGGGGGCGATGGGGCATGATGCTGGCGATTTCAATGGGACGGGCAGGCCCCGCAGCAACGATCCGATTGCAGAACATGATGGGCGGCACCCGGCTGCCGGCGGTCATGCTGTACTGGGTACTCGCCGGAGCCTTGACCGTGTTCTACCTGAGCCCCACCCTGGGGCATCTGGCCAGCGGCATCGTGGTGGCGATCGGCGTGCTGCTGGCCGCCTATCTCACAAGTTTCGCCCTGTCACGACGGGCCGGTGGGCAAACGGAGGCGACCATTCGCGTCGCGGGCCTCTCGGCGGAATTGTCTTTTCTCGCTTTTTATCTGCCCATCGCCAGCGCCATCTACTGGTACCCTCGAAGTTTATAGCTGCAAAGGTACAAAAACCCCGCATGGAACGGGCTTTAGCGCTTCGCTCAAGCTGTCCGATAAAGGCTTGCCGGGCGGCGCGGAGCGCCGTCTTACCGCGCATTTTACCCCCTCAGGTGTCAGGAGGCAGGATGCCCATGACCACCCACCATGATCCGTCGCTGTGGCGACACTGCCCGTGCATTGCTCTCCGAGTTGTGGGCGTGGTGGCCCTGTTCGGCGGCACCGCACCCGCGATGGGCGACAGCGCTGCCCCGGACGCGATCCGCAGCCGTCAGATCGAGCTTCACTACCAGGTGACGGATGCGGGCGAGAGCCCGGAGGTCGAGCTGTGGTATACGCGTGATCGCGGAACCACCTGGCAACAGTGTGGCCTTGATGAGGATGGCGCCAGCCCGATGGTGTTCATCGCGCCGGCCGAAGGTCTTTACGGCCTGCTCATGATCGTTCGTGATGGGGCGGTAGCCTCAAGCCCCCCTCCCCGGCCGTTCGATCCGCCGCAGCGATGGGTCTTTGTGGATTACACGCCCCCGCTGGTCCAGTGGGATGGTGTCGAAGCCGGCGATGCTTTTGCATCGCGCCGCACGCTTCAGCTTCGTTGGACCGCTCACGACGATCATTTGGCCGGCCGGCCCATCTCGCTGGCCTGGCAGTCATCGGTGGACGGCGTATGGCAGACGATCGACGACGCACTTGCCAACGTCGGACGCTACGACTGGACTGCACCGGCCAACCTGGCGGGGCAGGTCGCGTTTAAGCTGACGGTGCGGGATCTGGGTGGACACGTCGTCGAACGGGTGTATGGGCCTTTTCCCGTCGAGCGGTGGCTGCACTCTCCCTCGGCAAACGTGGCGACAACGCATCCTGCGGGGCCGGCCACGACACGGCCGGCGACCGCGGTCCGCCCGACCGATCTGGCGAGTCTTAGCCCGGCCGTGGACATGGAGCGCCGCCTGAAGGCCCAGGAACTCCACCGGCAGGGGCTCTGGCACCTGAAGCGCGGACAACACGCGGTGGCCGCCGAGCGATTCCGCGAGGCCCTGGACAGTGACCCGGAATTCCTCGCGGCCGTGGCCGATCTGGCCGGCTCGTTCTATCTCCAGCAGGACTACGGCAAGGCCATCGAGCTGTACACCCAGGTGCTGGCCAAGGACCAGAACAGCACGGCAGCGCTCCGTGGGGCGGCGCTGGCCTATGTGGCGCAGAAGCAGTATGCTCAGTCGCGCGACATGTATCGTCGGCTGCTGGCCATCAAGGAGAACGACGCCGAGTCCTGGCTCGACCTGGGCGACGTGATGTTCATGATGGGCAATGCAACCGACGCGCGGCTGCACTGGACGCGGGCAACGACTGCGGATCCGGCGGCCGACCTGGTGGTCCGCAAGGCCCGCCGTCGCCTGGAGCTGTACGGCGTGACGCCCGGGGAGACGCCTCCTTGAGGCCACGCGTCCTGAGTGAGTCCTGCGTCCCATGGCTGCGAAACGTGCCAGTGAATCCGCCCCCGCGGCCGCTTATGCGGTCTTCGGGCCGGAGGCGTTCCTGAAGCGAAACGCCTTGACCGATATCGGCTCCCGCGTGCTGGGGGAGGCCGACCGATCCCTGTGCTTCAGCGAGTATGAAGGGGCGTCAAACGAGTTGGCGCCCATTCTGGACGATTTGCGAACGCTGCCCTTCCTGGCGGATCGGCGACTGGTGCTGGTGCGAGAAGCGGACACCTTCATCACGCGGCATCGTGACGCGATTGAGGAATACCTGGGTGCGCCCAGCCCGACGGGTGTGCTGGTGCTGGAATGCAAGTCGCTGCCCAAGAATACGCGGCTTTACAAGAAGATCGATGCCCTGGGGGGGATTGTCGCGTGTGAGGCCGTGCCGGCCAGGGCGATTGCCGGCTGGATCGGGAAGCGCTCTCAGGAGGCACACGGCGTACGGATCGACGCGGGGGCGGCAGCGCTGCTGGCGGACCTGGTAGGAAACGATCTGGGCCTGTTGGATGGTGAGTTGCAGAAGCTGTCCATCTATGTGGGCGAACGGCAGCGGATCGCGGTAGCGGACGTCGAAGCCCTGGTCGGACAGCAGCGCGAGGAAGAGATCTGGGGCATCCTGTCGGCCATGGCGGCCGGCGACCAGTCAAAGGCAATGAGCCTGTGGGAGGGTGTTTATCAGACTGATCGGGCGGCCGAAGCCCGGGCGGTAGCCGGCATGGCCTACAAGGTGCGACAGATGCTCAATGCCCGTAAGGCCCATGAGGCCGGCGCGTCCATGAACGATGTGGGTCGGATGCTCATGATCTGGGGCAACCCGCAGCGTGTGCAGGCGGAGCTGAACGCCTTCACGACCCGGCAGCTCGAGGACATGCTGTGCAAGCTGCTGGAGGCCGACCTGGCCGCAAAGTCGGGTGGTGTCAGCGTGCAGACTTCGATCGAGACGCTCATCGTCGAGTCGTGTCAGGATCGGCCTGGGCGGCGCGCCCGGGCGTGAGGACGGATATTCGGCAGGCGCACTTGCCTGCTGTTCGATTTCGGCATCAGGAGCAATTCGAGTCGGGCGTACCCGCCCCACATCCGCAGCAGGAGCAGGATGCTCAGGAGCCAGTCATGTCATCAGCATGGAAGCTGAGAGTGAGAGCGGTCAGCGGTCAGCAATCAGCATTCAGCGGTCAGCAATCAGCGGTCAGCAATCAGCGGCCATTCTGCTGCCGCAAAGCGCTGTTCGGTGCGGCGGCGTTCATCATGCTGCTGGTGACGGCGGGGTGCGATCCGCAAAGCTTGAGCGCCGGCTTTGGCGGAAGCCGGGGACGAGCACCGTCGCAGGTTCCCGAGCTACCCACCACCCTGCAAATGGGGGCCGGTCAGCCGCTGATTCCCCCCACTCAGCAGGCAGATCCGGCTCAGAATGACGTCAATAACCGAATCCAGAACTTCGTCGCCCGCTTCCCCGAGGATGACAACGATCGACAGGCCCGGCAGGCCGCGGTGGCGGCAAACGGCACCCCGGCCGTAGCCCCAACGCCGAATCCGACCATGGCTGCACCTGGAGCGCAGGCGGCAGCCGCTCAGCCTGCCAACGGAATTGCTTCGCCATCAGCCACAACTGGGACCGGCCCGCGGCCTCAGCCCGCCGTGTCGGCCGCTCCGGAACTGAACGCGACGGCTTCAGCCACGCCAGTCGCCGCTAACCGTCCGGTCGTTCAGGCCATGCAGCCCGTGCAAGCTTTGCCGCCGGAGCCGGCCCCCGCCGCGGCCGGCGCGTCGGGTGGTAGCGCGATCGAAGCCAGCCCCCTTCCCCAGCCGCTCAAGCTTCCCGTTCCTGAACGGGGTGCGAAACTCCCGCGAATCGAGATCGTGGATATCCGGCCAGCCGCCGGCCCTATCGGCCCGCCGGTGCCCGAAGCTGCCAGCTCAGCCAATCAACCCGTACAGCCCGTGGCGGCGCAACGCGGCCAGGATCTGGTTTCGGTGATCGGGGAGTTGGAGACGGCCGTAAAAGATCACCCAGAACACCTGGATGACCAGTTCAAACTGCGGCTGCTCTACCTGGCCACCGGCCAGGAGGAGAAGGCCGCCGACCCAATCTCGGGAGCAGATCCGGTTCAGGCCGGGCTGTTGAATGCACTGTTCCGGGCCGTGGCCGCCGGGAAGAACGCACTCCGCAAGCCTTCTGAGAGGGGCACGCCTGCTCTGACGGCCGTGGACGAGCTTCGCCGGCTCATTGCCCAGCAGTCGCCGGTGATCATTCCCAAGGTCGCTCTGGTCACGCGGGTGAACAGCTTTGGCGATTACGACGCGGTCAACCCGCCGCGCTTTCCGGCCGGTACCGGCGTGCACGTGTTCTTGTACGCGGAGGTGGCCAACTTCCGCTCCGAGCCGACCGGAGATGGCCGATTGCGCACGGTTCTGAACGAAAAGGTGGAGATCTTCGATGCCACCGGCAAGATCATCTGGCAGCAGACGGCCGCCGGCATCGAGGACAAGGTGCTCAGTCCGCGGCGCGATTTCTTCGTGCCGTTGGAGATTCAGTTGCCGGCCGAGACGCCGGCCGGGGAGTACGTCCTGAAGGTGACGATCGAGGACGTGCTGGGCGCGACTACCGATCAACAGAGGATGACGTTCACGATCGGCGGGTGACCCCACCCAACC
>BTUC01000339.1:0-7922 GCA_045863575.1 Phycisphaerae bacterium | reverse complement strand
ATCAGCCAGTCCATCCAGACCACCACCGGCTCGTACTGGCACGGCCTGATGCATCGGCGCGAACCGGACTTCGGTAACGCCAAGTACTGGTTTCACCGCGTGGGTACGCACGCGGTGTTTGAGCCGCTCGCCGAATCGGCTCGCGAACTGGCCGTCGGCGCGAGCCCGCTGAACAAAGCCGCCTGGCTCACGAAGCTGACCCAATGGGACCCCTTCGCCTTTATCGATCTGTGCGAGGCCTGCTATTCCACGCCCGACGCTGACCACCGGCTGTGTCGGCAAATAGCGCTGCTGGAATGGCAGTTGTTATTTGACTACAGCTACCGGCAGGCGGTCGGTTCTTGAAAAGGCCAAGACCAGGAGGATCGTTCATGTCTGTTCGCACCTTACTTGTGTGCATCATCTCGCTCGCGTCGGTCGGCTGTGCGAGTGCCCCGCGGCCGTTTGACGTGGTCATCTACGGCGGCACCGCCGGTGGGGCGGTCGCGGCTATCGCCGCCGCTCAGGAGGGTGCATCGGTGGCCCTGCTCGAGCCCGGCCGGCATATCGGCGGCATGACCTCCGGCGGATTGGGCCGGACGGACTTCGGGCGTCAGGAAGTCATTGGCGGCATGTCCCGCGAATTCTACGAGCGCTGCGGGCGGCACTATGGAAAACCCATCGCCTGGTATTTCGAGCCTCACGTGGCTGAACAGATCCTGCGGGGATGGCTCGCAAGCGCCGGCGTGACGGTTCTCTTCGATCACCGCCTGGACCGTATCCGCAAGGACGGCGCTCGCATCATCGCCATTCGCATGGAGAACGGCGCCGCCTTCACGGCGAAGCTCTTCATGGACACCTCCTACGAAGGTGATCTCATGGCCCGCGCGGGCGTCGAATACACCTGGGGCCGCGAGGGGCAGGAGCAGTACGGCGAGTCGCTGGCCGGCGTTCGGGCCGAGAGCAAATACCATCAGTTCGACGTGCCCGTGTCGCCATACGATGCGGCCGGCCGGCTGCTGCCTTCCGTATACGGTGGCGACCCCGGCCGTCCGAAACAGGGCGACCGCAAGGTCCAGGCGTACAATTTCCGCGTGTGCATGTGCAAACGCCGGGAGAACCAGGTGCCTTTCCCCCGGCCGTCGGGCTACGATCCTGCCCGATATGAACTCCTGAAGCGTTACCTCGCGGCCCGGCCGCAGGCCAGGCTCGAGGAGATGATGATCATCTCCCCCATGCCCCACGACAAGACGGATGTCAACAACAAGGGGCCCTTCTCGACAGATCATATCGGCGCGAGCTGGGAATACCCGGAGGCCGACTACCAGGAGCGCCGGCGCATCTGGGAAGACCACGTGCGTTACGTGCAGGGCTTCTTCTATTTTCTGGCCAACGACCCCTCCGTGCCGCGACAGATTCAGGACGAACTCAATCAGTGGGGTCTGGCCAGGGACGAGTTCCCGGATACGGATCATTGGCCGCACCAGCTTTACATCCGCGAGGCGCGGCGCATGGTCGGCGAATACGTCATGATTCAGACGGACCTCCAGGATCACCGCACGAAGCAAGACTCCATCGGCATGGGCTCCTACAACTCGGATTCGCACCACGTGCAGCGCATCGCCACGCCGGAGGGGACGGTGATCAACGAAGGCGACATGCAGGTGCCCGTTCGCCCGTACGAGATCGCCTGGCGGGCCCTGCTGCCCAAGCGCGGGCAATGTGAGAACCTGCTGGTTCCCGTGTGCGTCTCCGCTTCGCACGTCGCCTATTCATCACTGCGGATGGAGCCGGTGTACATGATCATGGGCCACTCCGCCGGTGTCGCCGCGGCCATGGCGCTTCGAGACGGCCAATCGTTGTACGACCTTGACGTCCCGGCTCTCCAGCGTCGCCTTCGGGACCAGAAACAGGTCCTCACGCTGGCGGAAGCGGTGAAGCCCTGAGCCATTCAGGCCCCCGCGGCTTCCATGCCGGCAGCAGGACGCCCACGATCCCCAGGTGCGGCGCTCGAAATGCGGCCAGGCGGTGAACACTGGTAGGTGTAGAAAAAGGGTGTAGGGCGGGTGTGGGAGCCGGCGTTGCTGAATGGGCGGATCATTGCGGGCGGTTGAACCGCGGAAGGCCTGTTGGAGGGATGTCCATGCAGTGCACACATGCGAAGGTTCTTGTTACGGGTTCAAGCTGGATGGGCTTCTGGCTGGCGTCGTCGCTTCAGGCGGCCTGGCCTCCGGCCGGTCCGCTGCCGGCCCTGCCGGAGCAGGTCCTTGCCGACGTGGAGGTGTATCCGCACGTCGTCGTTCGGCAGGTCAGTCCGCAGCTTGTGGGTACGAATCTCACCTCCGGCGGTGCGGACAAGAAGCAGGTCACCGAGCACGCCACGCTCACCCGCGTCATGGAAATGGGTATGCAGACGGTGCGCTTCCCCAACGGCTGCCTGGCCGATCTGTACAACTGGCAGAAACCTGCCACCGGGCAGATGACGGTTACGGAGTTTCTGGACTTCTGCGACGCCATCGGTGCGGAGGCCTACTATACGCTCAACATGCAGGGCGGCACGGAGGGCCTGGAAGGCGCACCGCCCGCGGATGCACCCCTGGCGGAGCGCATCCGCTATCGCCACACGGCCCCCAACCCCTGCGGATACATCAACTACTACCACGGGACGCTCGCGGAAACGATCGCCCTTCTGCGCGAGCACACCATCGCACGGGCCCTCGCCGGCAAGCGGCCGCTCACGCACTTCGAGCTGGGCAATGAAAACTGGGGGCAGGCCAAAACGGACTGGCCGCCGGAGGTGTACGGCGCAACGTGTGAAGCTTATGTGCGGGCGATGATCGAAACACTCGCCGACGCCCAGACGCGGTACCCGGAGTTGACGGAGGTGGGTCTGTATGTCGTCATAGTGGGTTATCCCTCCATGGGTAACAACCAGGACCCCAGCCAGGCCGTGGACCGGCAGATCAACCTCGCCTGGACGAAGGAAGTCAACCGGCTGGCCGACCTGGGCCTGATCGAAGCGGTGCAGGAGCACTTCTACACCTACGGGAACAATAACGGCGACGCGTTGATCTGGAATGCCCATAACCTCGTGAATATTCTCTCGCTGCGCCACGGCATTCCCAATCCACGGCTGGGTGGCTATACGGATGAAGACTTGGAGTACCACCTGCCTGTCGAGTGGACGGAGTGGAACGTCAAGTGCTGGGGGAAACGGCCGGACGATCGCCTGCCGGTGACCAACGGCGGGTTCGAAAGCGACCTCGACGGATGGACGGTCGAGGTCAAGCCGGCCGGTACCGGGGCTGCGGTCGTGAAGCCTGAGGCGGCTCGTCGGGGCTCGGGCGGAGTCGAGCTCATCACCGGCGCGGACGGCAAGGCCGTGGAGATCCGCCAGGTGTTCCCGGTGAAGAACCGCCTGCCCGCGGCCACTTTCGGCGCGGCCCTGTGGGTGAAGACGGATTACCCGCTTCAACTTCACGCTATCCTCCGCCAGGCGAACGAAGGGCCCGACCAAGGGGCCATACTCGGGCAGACGGTTGCCACCCAGACGAATATGTGGGAGCGATTGGTGTTCTCCGGCGCCCCCAAGGCAGGTACCACCGAATATGAGCTCGTGATCCGCCTCAAGGGCAAGAAGATCCGTGCATGGGTGGACGAGGTTCAGTTTATCCGCTGGGAGACGTTGCAGGGCAGCATGCCGCTGGTGGCCGACCGGTTCGAGCAGCAGCTTCACAATGTGGACGCGCTTCGCACGCTGCTGGAGTGGCCGACGCCCCGGACTCACTACCATCACCTCTTCGGCAACTATCCCTGCGGGCAGCTTCAGGCTGACGGCCGCGAACGGCCCAACGCCTATCCGTTCAAGCTGCTGGCCGAGCGCATCGGCCCGAAGCTGGTGAAGACCCATGTGAGCGTGCCTGAGTTCGCCTACGCGACGCCGGCCACCTGGAGCACGGATTTCAGCGGCGGCACGCCCTCCACGAGTCACATCCCGGCGCTGGCGGCGACGACCACGCGTGACGAAACCGACATTTACATGATCCTGGTCAATCGCACGAGCGACCGGCCGATTCAGACGCGCATCCACGTGCGGGCCAGCGTGTTGGGCACGGTTGGAGATGTTCGCACGCTGGTGGGTGAGGATATTGACGTGCCGGGTGCCGCGATCGAGGCTGCGCCGTTGTCCGTGGGCAAGCCGCTCGTGCACACGGTGCCGCCATACAGCGCGCAGGTGCTGCGTATCCCGCTGAAGGAGGTGTTTGCGGCGATGCTGGTGCTCCCCGATCTGCCGGTGCCGCCGCGACAGATCATGGCCGGGGGAAGCCCGACCGATGATCGGTTCCTGATGACCGCGGATTCCGTCCATCCGCTTGCGTTTACCGTGGAGCGGGATGCGGAGTGGATCCATGTCACGCCGTCGTATGGTCGAGTGGGTGGCGGTGCGCTGCGGCTCACCCTCAAGTACAACACGCGGCGGCTGTCACCCGGCGAATACAACGCGAACATCATCATCCACTCGCCGGATGCCCTCAACAGCCCGCAGACGGTGCCGGTCAAGTTGACCGTCCGCCCGTCGGCGGCCGACCTCGACGGCGACGGGGATGTGGATGAGGAAGATCTCGCTCGATTTCAAGCCTGTCTGACCGGGCCTGGAGTCGCCCAACAGGAGCCCGATTGCGCGAAGGCCCGGCTGGACGAAGATACGGACGTGGATCAGGACGACTTCGCGATCCTGGAGCAATGCTTCGGGGGTTCCGGTAAACCTCCCGGACCGAACTGCACCCGATAAGTCGAGTCAATCGCTAATCGTCCGCGGCGTCGAGCCATCCCTGGTATACTGGGCACACGTTGGAGTGGAATCGCCGCAAAGAGGGCGCGGAGATGGTTGTGCTCGACGAACGAAGCCAACGACGCAGAATGCGTCTGACCGGCTGCGCGCTGCTCGCGATGATGCTGCTGATCGGCGCACCCGCTTGGGCCGTGGTTTACCCCATCGTCGTCCATCGCGGCAATGGCTTGGCTAATGTGTTTGCCAAGCTCAACGCCGGCGGCTCGGCGAAGATCGCCTACATCGGCGGCAGTATCACCGAGAATCCCGGCTGGCGCGACCATGTGACCAACTGGTTCAAATCGCGCTACCCCGGCCGTATCACCGAGATCAATGCCGGCTGGAGCGGCACGGGCAGCCTCATCGGAGCTACGCGCTTCGCACGAGACGTGCTCGTTCACAACCCCGACCTGATCTTTGTGGAGTTCGCGGTCAACGATCTGCCGGAGGATCCGCTGCTGTTTGTCCAGCGGAATTCGGAGGGCTTTCCACGGCAGGCGTGGCTGCAGAACGCGCGCATCGACCTCTGTTTTGTTGAAACCATCGCGTGGTACAGTGAAGGCGCTTACCTGAGCGGGGTATACCCCACGCCGGTTCAGGCCCATTACGACGTGTGTGACGGTTACGGGCTGCCCAGCGTGAACATGGGCTGGGCACTCTATGAACAGGTACTGGCGGGCACGCCCTGGACCAGCCTGGCGCCGGACCGGGTGCATCCCAACGCCGCCGGCTCGCAGATCTACTCCAACGCGGTGATCAGCTATCTGGACGCGGAGCGGACCCGCAGCCCGGCGGCCGCCGACCACGTCCTGCCGCCCGCGCTGACCGATCACCCGGTGATGAGCGGCACGATTACCGAGCTGGCGGCCATCAGCCCGCTCCCGGCCGGCTGGGTGGCTCGGTTCAACCAGAACGGCCTGGTGAGTTACATCGAGTCCACCGCCCCCAACGCGCAGATCACGGTGAGCTTCCCCGGTCCGGCCGCGGCCCTGAAACTGCTCATGACCGCGGAGACATATGGGCTGTCCGCTTCGGTGGACGGCGGTCCGTTTGCGTCGCTGGGGCTGCCCTTCAACGGCTGGCAATTCGTCTGGGCCCTGCCTGTGGCCAAGATGTACGGCCAGGGCACACATACCCTCACCATCCGGGTGACCTCTGGAACAGCCCGGCTGATCAACGTCGAAAGTGCCTCGACGGCCACGGCACCGCCGGCGGGAACGAACCTCGCGCTCACCGCTTCGGGCGCAGTCGCGGACACGCAGTACAGCGCCGACTTCGGCCCCGACAAGGCCCGCGACGGACAGGCCAGCACGAAATGGACCTCCACCGGCACCTCCGCAAACCACTGGCTGGCCTACGACCTGGGGTCCCGGTCCGCCGTCTCTCGCTTTGTGGTCAAACACGCCAGCAGCGGCGGCGAGCCCACTTACTACAACACGCAGGCCTTTACCATCGAGTCGGCTCCCGATATGCAGGGGCCCTGGTCCGTCCAATTCATTGGTCAGAACGGCGCTCAGGCGGGGGCCAGCATCTTCGACTACACCAGCCCGGTGGCCATGCGCTATGTTCGGCTGAACATCAGCGACGCCGGCATCGACAACTATGCCCGCATTCCGGAATTCGAAGTATGGGGCAGCATCATCAGGACGCCGGGGGACTTCGATGCGGATGGCGACGTGGACCAGTCCGATTACGGGCGCTTCCAGGCCTGCATGAGCGGGCCGGGCATTGAACAGAATGATGCGAGCTGTGCGGATGCTCGGCTCGACAATGATGACGACGTCGACCAGGACGATTTCCTTGCTTTCCAGGGGTGCATGAGTGGCGCGAATGTTCCTGCCGAGCCGGACTGCGGACCCTGAGCGGTGCTTACGTCTTGACGCTGCTTTACGACGGCTGACCGACTGCCGCAGTGCCGTCGTGTCGCTCTGCTTGCTGACCGCAGCACTCCCGGCTTTCGCCGCGGATCGGCCCGCTTCGCCCCCGGCCCCACGGGCTGTGCCGCGCTACGGCGCCCACGCCTTCGTGGCGCGCTCGGAAACCCGCGAGGTCAAGGAGTCCAGCGGGGTGGTGGCCAGCCACTTTCATGCTGACCTGTTCTGGACGCATAACGACTCAGAACCAGTGGGCCGGGTGTATGCCTTCCGACTTTCGCCCGAGGACCGCCGGAAGGGGGTGGCAGCGGATGTCGGATACGTGGAGCTTCTGGGTGCTAATAACAAGGATTGGGAGGACATCGCCGCGGGGCCGGAGAACACCATCTACGTGTTCGACGGGGGGGACAATCCGCCCTGCAATCGGGACGAGAAGCGCATCTACCGCTTCGTCGAGCCGAAAGTGGAGCCGGCAGGCAAGCGCATCGCCCGGCAGGTTCGCTGCGATCAGATCCGCTTTGAATTCCCGGATGCGGATGATCACCAGCGGGGGGCGACGCGCAATGCCGACCGTTATGATGCCGAGTGTCTGATGGTCCATCCCACCAGCGGTGACCTCTACCTGGTCACCAAGCGGGACAACGAGAATCATCCGGTCGCCCGGGTCTATGGGTTTGCCGGCCGTTCGTTGCGCTGGAATGACCCGGGCGTCCACGTGTTTCAATTTGTGGCCGACGTTTCGTCGAAGGTGCGCACCATGGTCACCGGCGGCGATATTCACCGCGACGGCCGGCGGCTGGTAGTGCGCGACTACCTGGCGGCGTACGAGTTCTCCCTGCCGCCGGGTGAGCCTTTCGCATCGATCTTCAAACAGCAGCCGCGGGTAATCGGCCTCTTGGGCCAGCCGCAGGGCGAGGCCATCTGCTATGCCGCCGACGGCAGCCTGATCATGACCTCCGAGTCGATTCTGAGGGGCCCGGAGTTTCCCGTCTTCATTGTTCCGGCCCGGGCGCCCTGATCAGCCGGCTGGGGTCGTATCCTTTTTCGGGAAGCCGATTAAGGATGGCAGTGTACGTGCCCTCGTCCATCTCCGGCGAGCGGCTGAGAATCCAGAGGTACTTTCGCCGAGGCTCACCGACGACGGAATACTCGTAATCCCCTCCCAGGTCGAGGATCCAGTAGTCGCCGCTGAACGGCCAGAAGAACGTCACCTTCAGTTTTGCATTCGTGGCCGGATC
>BTUC01000338.1:0-7928 GCA_045863575.1 Phycisphaerae bacterium | reverse complement strand
GCCGAGAACCTGCCTCCCGCCGAGCCGGCGCGTCACGCGCGTTATGATGAGGCGGTGGCTCGCCATCGCGAGCGCATGGAACAGGCAACCGATCCCTCCGCACGCGTCGCCCTGGCTGCGGAATTTGCCAGCCTGCTGGAACAGCTCGGCGAAGTCACCGCGGCAATCCCGTACTACGAGCTCGTGGTGGCCGAGGGGAGCTTCGACGAGTGGACCGCACAGCGGCTGGATGCTCGCCTGCAACGCTGCCGACGCCAGCGAGCCAGTCGCGTCACCTTCCCGGTCAGCGTCGAGGCCCGCGATGCCATCAGCCAGATTGAGGCCCTCTTGGCGGGTCGCCAGTGGACCGCCGCACTGGCGGCGATGCAGAATCTGCTGGAGCGGTTCGGCGATACTTTCCTTCAGCGGGAACCGGGCCACTACGAAGGAATATGGCACTGGGCACAAAGTCGACTCGCAGATCTGCCGTCGGCCGGCCAGACCGCTGACGCCGAGTTCACCAAGGCCGCCTGGCGCGAAGCGCGCGAAAAGGGCTCGACGCAGGCCTTCGGGGATCTGATCCGAAGCCATCCGGCCAGCCGGGTGTCCCAGCAGGCGTGGCTCGCCTGGGCGGAAACGGCCGCCGATCAGGGACGGCTGAGTCAGGCCATCGGTCTACTCGATCGTCTGCCCAGCCAGAATGAGCAGCGAGAGCAGCGGCGCCGCGCCTGGCTGGCGTTACTCGACCCGGCCGTTGCCTCGACCGCGGCCATGCTCTCGCCGGAGACGGTGTTGCAGGCGCTGACCCGGGCACCGTCCATCCCGCTCGCCGCACACGAGGACGCTCAAATCATCGGAGTGGCCGCCGACCGCGAGCGCATTTACATTCATCGCCCGTTCCGTGTCGAGGCCTACGACCGAAAGACCGCTCATCCGTGCTGGCAGTACGATCCGGCCGAGCCCGCCGATCGCCAGGACCTCGTCCGGGATGTTTTCCGGAAGAGCCAGAGGCCTAAGGATCCCTGGGCTGGTGGCATGGACCCGCTTCCCGTGGTGGCCAGCCCCGCCGGCGTGCTCATCGTGGAGACCTACCACCGCGGCGACGTCGAACATGTCTACTCCGTGGTGACCTGCCTCGATGCGTCCAGCGGCCGGCAGCTCTGGACGCTGGCGGCCGACCCGTTGTTCCAGCGGCTGCGCGTCTGTAGCGATCCCGTGTTCGACGCCGGCACGGTATTGTTTACAGCAGCTTCGCGTGGCGAGTTTCCGGAGTTCTTCCTCTGTGCGGTCAACGCTTCAGATGGACATCTGACCTGGCGAAAGCAGGTCGCCGCGGCCGCCAGTCCCACGCAATGTCTCGGCCGTGGCATGATCTATGCGGGCCGATCGGGACCGACCCTATGCGCGGACGGACCGGTTGTTTACTACGCCACGCACATGGGCGCCGTGGTCGCGATTGACCGCGACCTGGGGCAGCTTCTCTGGGCCATCACCTACCCGCGTGTCACCCGCATCGGCCCCTTGACGCACGCACCTCTGGCCCTGCTCGAGCGGCGCACGGAGGCGATGCGGGTCACTCCGTCGCGGCTCGTGCTCATGCCGCGCGATTTCAACGGTCTGCTGGTCATCGATCGGAAGACCGCCACGCTGGTGCGGAGCATCCCCTCGCTTGACGTCCTCTCGCTGGTCTGGGCGGATGATCACCGCGCGATCGCGACCACCCTGTCTGGCGAAATTCGGTGCTGGGATCTGGGCACCGGCGAACAGGCGTGGGCATGGAACAAATCCGCCGGTGCGAGTGCGGCCTACCTCGACGGACAGGTACTGGTCACCTCCGGCCGGCAGCTCGTCCGGCTCGATGCAGCAAGCGGCGACCAAATCGCTGCTCATGATCTGCCCGACCCCGTACTCCTCCGTCCGGGCGGCGCTGACGGCGTCCTGGCAGGCCTGAGTCAGGATTCCATCCAGTTGCTCTCGGCGAGCGGCGAAAGCCCGCCCCCTGTGCAGCTCCCTCCGCTCGTTCTGCGCAGTGGCCGTAAAGGATCGATTGGCGACGGTGCCCAGGAATGGCAGCACAGCGCCTTCATTCCCGGCCGTGGACTGGATGCCCACCTGGTCGGAGACGGGCAATCCCATTGTCTCGTGGTCGCAGACGGAGTGGGCCTGTCGTGTTTCAACTCGGCGGATGATTTCCAGTTGCGCTGGTGGCGGGCTTTCGACGGTCACAGCGGCATCTGGTCCGCCTCGATGATCAACCCTGATAAGCCCACGGCGGGGATTGTGGTCACCTCCTCCGACCGCGAGCAAATCGAGATCAGCGCCCCGGTCACCGGCCGGCTGATGGGAAGTGGGCAGGCCGGCGTCACTCCGATCCGTTCGCTACACGCCGTTGAGCAAGTGGCCATCGCCTCCGGCACCAGTTCGCTCGCCGGGCTCACTGCCGCGGCCGATGGGACCGTGCAAACCCTCTGGTCACACGACCTTTCTCCGTGCGTGTTCGAGGCCATCTACCCGGGTGAGCCGATCACGTCGGTGCTGGTTCAGCCCGGCGGCGATGAGCCCGGTCGGCTGCTCCGCATCGATTCGCGCTCCGGGAACATCGCCGGCACATTCACACTGGTGGTGCCGCGGCCTACCCTGCGCGGGGAACATTATGCGAATCACCCGGAGCGCTATCCGGTATCCTTGATCAGGTACACGCAGCAGGATCTGCGCCGGAATGCCGACCAATGGAACGCCAGCGGATACGCCGGGGCGCTGGAACCGGGCCCCCTGCTCGCGCTGGCCCGCCGCGGCAACCTGCTCCTGCTGGACATCCTCGATTATCGGGGAGTTGCGGATCTGACCACTGGTGAGGTCGTCCTGGTCTCCCCTTACGCGCTGCGCGACCTGGAGCCCGACCCATCCCCGGCTCTCGATTTCCTGCTCGCCTGGCAGGAGCAGAACTCCACGTTCGACCGGATCATGGATATCCCATTCTACTTCGACGAGCAGGGCCTTACGCTGGGTCGTGATCTGAGACTCCTGGCCGAGTACGAGGGCAAGCCGTACATTAGCCAGCTCCGGACCTCCGCTGGACAACTCATCTCTCTTGGCGCGACGGTTCCTCAGCATATGGAGGTAACGAAAGACCAGGCGTTGATTCAGGGCCAGCGGGGCCTCATCCTCCTGCACCGGAATTCCCCTGGCGGAGCGGTGGACGGCACGACTCCCGCTCAAATGGGCAAGGATCCGGCCACTCTGTTTGAACCTCGCGCCGTCCGGGTAGCAGCGGCCGACGACCTGCAACTCGATGGCCATTTCGACGACTGGCCGACGGACGGCTGGAGCGAGCTGACGCCAGGCGAGCACCTGGTGCGTTTCGCCGGCGCCGACGCAGAGATGCGGCGCGCCAGGCCTGAAACCGGCAAGTCCGACGAGTCGCGCGGTGGGTTACAGGCGCGCTTTCAATGGGCCCGTCACAACGGAGCCCACTGGCTGGCTGTGATGGTTCACGACGAGCGGCACACCGCTGCCAGCGCTGCGGCTTCCTGTTCTGCTGATCGGGTGGAGATTCTGATGCGCGGCTGTAAATCTTCCGGACGCCGGAACAACCCGGATCGACCGAATCATCCCGTTGCCTTAGTGACGTTGTTTCTCGGTGATGGGATGCCCATGGCCACGATCGCCAGCCAAAGCGCACCGCTCAAGCACGGCCTGCCAGTCGGATTCGGAAATGAGTTTGAAAACTGGCTGGGACGACGTTACGCTGCGTCGCCAACATGGGCGGACGAAGTTGCGTGCGCCATCATCCGGGACACGCCTTATACGAAGTATGAACTGCGTCTGGAAGACAGCTTCTTCGAAGTTGAGGGCCCTCGAGGCTTCGACCTACGCGTCGTGGACGTCGACGGCACCGAACCGGCCGTCGCTCTGGAGTGGGGAGGCGCCTTGATTGACCGCGCGGCGTGCCCGCTGGCAACGTTCGTGCCGGCCGAGCACCCCTAGCGGGGTTCGGTGGCACAGGTTAGCGATGAAGCCCGCGTGTGTGACCGTGAGGCACCGGCCGCACCCGGTTGTTGATGAAATTTAAGTCTTAGCGGAGCAAGACTCATGAGTAGCACCAGCACCGACGATGTGCAAGCGGTTGAGCGCCTGGCCGGGGCCAGCCGAAAACTGCGCGATCAGATTGCCCGGCGGATCGTGGGTCAAACGTCCGTCCTCGATCAACTGGTCATCTGCATTTTTGCCCGCGGCCATGCCCTGCTGGTCGGGGTGCCCGGGTTGGCTAAGACGCTGACCGTCAGCACGCTGAGCGAGTCGCTGGGTCTGAGCTTCCGGCGCATCCAGTTCACGCCGGACCTCATGCCGTCGGACATTCTGGGCACTGAGGTCATCCAGGACGATCCTGAAACGCGGCAGCGCCATTTCAAGTTCCTGCCCGGACCCGTGTTCGCCAACATTGTGCTGGCCGATGAGATCAACCGGACGCCGCCCAAGACACAGTCCGCCCTGCTGGAGACCATGCAGGAACGACAGGTGACCTCCGGCGGAACAGTTCACCGGCTTGAGGAACCGTTCTTCGTACTCGCCACGCAGAATCCGGTGGAGCAGGAAGGCACCTACCCACTGCCCGAGGCCCAGCTCGATCGATTCCTCTTTGAAATCCGCGTGGGCTATCCCTCGGCGGCCGAAGAGCTCGAGATCATGGCCACTCAGACCGGTCCTTCCGAGGTGCGCATCGAACCGGTCCTGAGCCGCGAGGACATTCTCGAATACCAATCCCTGGTGCGCCGTGTGCCGGTAGCCAGGCACGTCATGGCGTATGCTGCCGCGCTGGTGCGGCGGACTCGGCCGGACGATCCCACGGCACCGGCTTTCATCAAGGACTATCTGAGCTGGGGCGCGGGTCCACGGGCCTCGATGAACCTGATCCTCGCGGGCAAGGCCCGGGCGGTTCTCCGCGGCGAGTTCGCCGTCGGTTGGGACGACATCGACGCGGTAGCGGAACCTGTCCTGCGACACCGGCTCATCCTCAACTTTGCCGCCCAATCCGAGGGGATCACGCCTGAAGGGATCGTGAAGCGGTTAATCGAGGAGACCCCAAAGCAGCAGGAAGTCGCCGCTTAGCCCGGTGGGAGGTCGTCGGCTTTCGTGGGCGCTCGGGGACGGCGTTGGCACCTGTGGTCGTCAACGCCCCAAGCCCGTAGCGAGCCGTTAGCGCCCGGAGGATGGTTTTGTCTCTGAAGACGCGATTTCTGGATCCTGATCTGGTCCGCCGCCTGGGTCGAGCCGAAGTGAAGGCTCGGCAAACGGTCGAGGGCTTTCTGACCGGTCTGCACACCAGCCCCTACCGCGGCTTCAGCGTCGAATTCGCCGAGCACCGCAGCTACGTGCCCGGGGACGATCCTCGCCACATTGACTGGAAGGTTTATGGCCGGCGCGAACGCTACTACATCAAGCAATATCACGAAGAAACCAACTTCGTGGCCAACATCCTGCTGGATGCCAGCGAATCGATGACTTTCGCGTCAAAACGGATGAGCAAGCTCGAATATGGATGCATCCTGGCGGCGGCCATCTCGCTGGTCGTGCTCCGCCAGAACGACGCGGCGGCACTGGGCCTTTTCGATCATCAGGCGGCCGGATACCTGCCGGCGGGCACCCGTTTGTCGTTCCTCGCCCGGCTCACCGGCCTGCTCGAACGCATCCAGCCCACCGGTCAGACCGACATCGCCGCATCCCTCGAGCAGTACACGCGGTTGATCTCCCGTCGGGGCATCGTCGTGGTGATCTCCGACTTCCTGGACCATCCGGACACCATTGTCAGAGGTCTTCAGAAGCTCAAGTTCGCGGGGCATGAAGTGGTCGCCCTCAACGTCCTCGATCCGCACGAGCAGGACTTTCCCCTCAAAGGGCACGTTCGCTTCGAGGCCCTGGAGCGGGATGCACGCGTGCGCGTCGAGCCGCAGCGGATCCGGGATGCCTACCTCGAGGCGCTCGAGAAGCATCTGCACGCCATTCGCATCGGATGCAGCCGGTCGGGAATTGACTACCGGCTGGCCACCACCGCCGAGCCGGTGGAGGAACTGCTGCTCAGCTACTTGGCCACGCGGCACAAGGTACGGAGGGTGGCTCGATGAGCTTCGTCCATCCGCTCATCGCCTGGGGTGCACTGGCCGGTCTGATCCCGATCATCATCCACATCCTTTCGCATCGCCGGTATCGCGTCGTCCGGTGGGCCGCGATGGACTTCCTGCTTGCTGCCCTGAGCGAGCAGTCGCGCAACCTGCGCCTCCAGGATCTGATCCTGCTGGCCGTCCGCGTGGCCGTGCTGGTCCTGGCGGCGCTGACCCTGGCCCGGCCGTTGCTCTCCCCGGCGGCTGTCGACCGGACCGGTCTGGCCGAGAGCACCGCCGATGCGGTCATCGTTCTGGATACCTCCTACAGCATGCAGGCGAATCCGGCCGGTCAGACCCGGCTCGAACAGGCCCGCGATAAAGCGCGCCGGCTGCTGGGGACGCTGCCGGAGCAAACCCGGCTGGGAGTCGTCTACGTCAATGAACGGGCACACCGGGCCACCCCGACTCTGACCGCTGACCGGGTGCAGGTGAGCACGGCCATCGACTCAGCTCTCCCGACCGCTTTCGGGAGCGATCTGTCGCCTGGCTTGGCCGAGGCCCTCGAGCTGCTCCGGGGTTCCACCGCCAGCACCAAGCGGATCTATCTGATCAGCGATTGCCAGGCGCGCCTTTTTGAGCGCTCCGCCGACCAGCTCGAAAGCATTCTGGCCCAGGCCGACCCCTCCGTCGGCCTCGTGGTTATGCCGGTGGATCACCATCCCGTCAACAACGTGACGGTCAGCGACCTGGAGGTCAAAAGTCGCTGGCTGCGCGTGAATGTCCCGGTGGAGCTGAGCGTTCAGGTCCGCGCGTCAGGTCCTGCGCCCCCGGCCGAGGCTCATGCCGAATTATGGGTGGAAGGCCGGCGGGTCGATCGACGCACAGCCGCCCTCGCCGACTCGCGAGCCACGGCCACCTTCCGCCACGTCTTCACGGCGCCGGGTTTGCACGCCGTGGAAGTCCGGCTCGACGCGGACGCGATCGAGATCGACAACCACACGTTTGCCGCGTTGTGGATACCGCCGGCCATCCGCCTGGCGGTGATCGCGCCGGATTCCCCGCCATCACAGACTCATTCGGCTTACACCTACATTCACGCTGCACTGGATCAAGCGGATACAAAAGGTGAGGCCGCGACCGGCTTGCCCATCGCCGTGCAACCGCGCATTGTGCCCGGCCGGGCTGCCGAGCAACTGGAGGCGGATCTGGACATACTGGTCCTGGCGGACCCCGGCGGTCTCTCTCCTGATGTCTTGAAGCGTATCACTGCCCTGGCAGAGGAGGGAACCTCCATTCTGATGTCGGTGGGACCCGACGCCATGGCCACGCTGGGCCTGTTCCGCTCCGGGCAGGCCGGATCCGGAGAGTGGCTCGCCAATCTGGACATCACCCCGCCGCCGGAGGGCGATGCCAACAATACCCTGCACCTGGATCCGGACAATTCTCCGGCAGGCGTGCTCGACCTGGACTCGC
This sequence comes from Phycisphaerae bacterium, assembly GCA_045863575.1. Classification (GTDB taxonomy): domain Bacteria; phylum Planctomycetota; class Phycisphaerae; order UBA1845; family PWPN01; genus JAAXZI01. The sequence goes on along the minus strand of BTUC01000338.1, from coordinate 375 downwards.
CCGGGGTGCGCGACGCGCTGGCGGGCGTGAACGTTTTCCGTGCGGTGACCCTGGCGCCACGCAACGCCGGCGATTGGGCCCCTGGGCTGATCATGGCCGACGGCCGGAATGCTCTGCTCGTCCGCGAACTGCCCGGCGCCGCCCGGCTGGCCTTGCTGGCCACCAGCCTGGACAGCCGATGGACGGATCTGCCCTATCGACCGGCACTGGTGCCGATGTTGCAGGATGTGACCACCTGGCTGGTGCAGAACCGGCTCGTCGCCAGTCGCCTGGTTCCGGGCCAGGCGTGGCAACCGCCGCTCGCGCCGTCTCTCGCGCGGACCGCCAGCTTCCGACTGCCCGACAATACCCTTCTGGACGCCATCGCCTACGTTG
>BTUC01000337.1:0-7936 GCA_045863575.1 Phycisphaerae bacterium | reverse complement strand
GTGCGCAAAGCGGAGAACGCCTGGTGGTCGCTGGCGCCCCATGATGTCTCGGTAGCCTGCTATCTCTTTGAGGCTGAGCCGGTGAGCGTAATGGCCACCGGTCACGCCTACCTGCAGAAAGGCATCGAGGACGTGGTCTTCGCGAACCTGAAGTTTGCGGACGGGCGCATGGCCCACATACATGTCTCCTGGCTGGACCCGCACAAGATCCGCAAGATCACGCTGGTCAGCTCGCAGAAGATGATCGTTCTGGACGACATGGAGGCATCCGAGAAGGTGCGGATTTACGACAAGGGGGCCCAGATCAGCGCGACGGCCAGCTATACAGAATCGATCACCCTGCGGACAGGTGACATACTGATTCCTAACATTCCGGCCCGGGAGCCGCTGCAGATCGAGTGCCAGCACTTCATCGATGCGATACTCAAGGACCAGCCCGTGCGCTCGGACGGCGCAGACGGTGTCCGCGTGGTCAAGGTGTTGGAGGCGGGCTCGCGGTCGCTGGCCGAAGGCGGTCGCCCGGTGGAACTGAACTGAACGCGGGGGGTAGTTTATGGTGGACGAGTCGAAGCCTTACTTCGTTCATGAGTCGAGTTACGTGGGCGAGGGGGCGGTTATCGGAGAAGGGACCAAGATCTGGCACTTCTGCCACGTGATGGGCAGCGCCCGCATCGGCCGCGGTTGTTCGCTGGGTCAGAATGTCTTCGTCGGCAAGGCCGTGATCGGCGACAACGTCAAGGTTCAGAACAACGTCTCCATCTACGATAACGTGACGCTGGAAAAGGACGTGTTTTGCGGGCCAAGCATGGTCTTCACGAACGTCATGAATCCCAGGTCGCACGTCTCGCGCAAGCACGAATACAAAGAGACGCTGGTCAAACGCGGCGCGACCATCGGCGCCAACGCTACCGTGGTCTGCGGACACACCATCGGGGAATACGCCTTCATCGGGGCAGGAGCCGTGGTGACGCGCAATGTGCCCGCCTACGCCCTGGTGTACGGCAGCCCGGCCCGTCAGCACGGCTGGATGTGCCAGTGCGGCGTGCAACTGGAGATTGGCGACGACCGGGCGAAGTGCCCGGCGTGTGGCGATGAGTATCGCCTCGACGGAAGCGATCTGACGCCTGATCGAGTATAAGTGTAACGACATCTGAGTTTCGCGAGGTTTTCCGCATGTGTGCAGCGATGAAAGTACCACTCCTGGACCTCAAGGCCCAATACGCGACGCTTCGAGACGAGTTGCGGGCGGCGGTGGACCGGGTCCTCGAGTCGCAGCAGTTTATCAACGGGCCCGAGGTGAAGCAGCTCGAGGAGGCGGTGGCGGCCTATAGCCCCTGCAAACGCGCTGTCGGCGTGTCCAGCGGGACGGATGCGCTGCTGTGCGCGCTCATGACGCTGGGCATCGGGCCGGGCGACGAAGTCATTACCGTTCCGTTCACGTTTTTCGCGACGGTGGGCAGCATCGTCCGGACAGGGGCCAAGCCCGTATTCGTGGACATCGAGCCGCAGACGTTCAACATGAACCCGGCCTTGCTCGAGGCTGCGATCACGCCGAGGACCAAGGCGATCATGCCGGTGCACCTGTTCGGCCAGTGCGCCGACATGGATCCGATCCTCGAGATGGCCCGCAAGCATAACCTGCATGTCATCGAGGATGCGGCCCAGGCGATCGGCGCCACATACAAAGGACGGGCGGCCGGCACGATGGGAACTTTCGGGTGCCTGAGCTTCTTCCCGTCCAAGAACCTGGGGGGCCTGGGTGATGGCGGCATGATCCTGAGCCAGGATCCGGAGTTGGCGGATCGCTGCCAGGTGTTCCGGCAGCACGGCAGCAAGCCCAAGTACTACCACAAGTTCGTCGGCGGCAATTTCCGCCTGGACACGCTCCAGGCGGCCGGCCTGCTGGTCAAGCTGAAGTACCTGGACGGCTGGAGCCAGCGCCGCCGCGAAAACGCCCGCCGGTACGACGAGCTGTTCGCGGGGTGCCCGGCCGTGACCGCCCCCCGAATTCGCGACGGCAATGTGTCCATCTACAACCAGTACGTGATCCGCGTCGGCGACCGACGCGATGCACTGCGGACGCATCTGGCCGACAGTGGGGTGGGTACGGAGATTTACTACCCCCTATCCCTTCACGAACAGGAATGCTTCGCGGATCTGGGTTACCGGCGGGGAGCGTTTCCGGAGAGCGAGAAAGCGGCCGCCGAGACGCTGGCGTTGCCGATCTATCCGGAACTCACGCCCGAGCAGATCGAGTACGTGGCGAGGCAGGTCAAGGCGTTTCTGTCGTAGTGCGCATGAAGACACTGCTTACCATCGTCGGCGCCCGTCCACAATTCGTGAAGGCCGCCACAGTCAGCCGCGCCATCTCAGCATGGAATCGAGGTACGACCCAGGCGCGCTTGAAGGAGCGGATCGTCCACACCGGGCAACACTATGATGCCAACATGTCCGGCGTCTTTTTCGAGGAACTGCAGATCCCGCCACCGGAACTCAATCTGGCCGTCGGCTCGGGTTCACACGGTCGTCAGACGGGGGACATGCTGGCCCACCTGGAGGAGGTACTCCTCGAACAAAGACCGGATGCGGTCCTGATCTACGGCGATACCAACTCAACGCTGGCCGGGGCCCTGGCGGCGGTCAAACTCCACGTTCCAGTGGCCCACGTGGAGGCGGGGCTGCGCAGCTTCAATCGTGACATGCCCGAGGAGATCAACCGGGTGGTGGCCGACCACGTGTCGGCGCTGCTGTTCTGCCCCACGCAGACGGCCGTCGAGAACCTGCGGGCGGAGGGAATCACTGCCGGTGTCCACCTGGTGGGCGATGTCATGTACGACTCGGTCCTGTTCAATACGCAGCTTGCCCAGCAGCGCAGCGACGTTCTGGAGCGGCTCAACCTGCCCGCCGGCTCATACTACCTGGCCACCATCCACCGTGCGGAGAACACCGACCGTGCCGACCGCCTCGACGGCATCGTCTCAGCCCTCGGGCGACTGGAAGTACCCGTGGTGCTGCCGCTGCATCCGCGGACCCGCAAGACGCTTGGCGAAAAAGTCCGGGGTCTTGGGCCCAAGGTGCGCCTGGTCGATCCGTTGCCGTACCTGGACATGCTCATGATTGAGAAGCATGCGCGCGTGATTCTCACCGACTCCGGAGGCGTCCAGAAGGAGGCTTACTGGTTTGGGATCCCTTGTGTTACCCTACGCGACGAGACCGAATGGGTAGAGCTCGTGGAGGCGGGCGCGAACCGCCTTGCGGGCGCCGATCCCTCCTTGATAGCAGAGGCGGTCAATTGGGCCGAGCAGCGGCTCTCCAGCCGCGCTACGCCGGTCCCCGCCGACCTCTATGGTGACGGCCACAGCGCCGAGCGGATCGTTCAGTTGCTGGCCGACGCCTGAATGCGTACCCTGAGCTGCGAGCCGAGATGAAACTGCTTATCATCACCCAGTATTTCCCGCCGGAGATGGGAGCTCCCCAGGCGAGGCTTTCCGAACTTGCCAGGCGTCTGCAGAGCATGGGCCACGAGATTACGGTGCTCACGGCCATGCCCAATTACCCCACCGGAAGGGTCTTCGAGGGCTATCGGCGGCGGCTTCGAGTGACCGAACAGCGCGACGGCATGCGCGTGATTCGCACCTGGGTCTGGCCCTCCAAATCCAGCCGCATGCTTCCCCGACTGTTCTGCTATCTTTCTTTTGCCCTGTCCTGCCTGGTTCTCGGGCACTGGGGGATTGGCAAGCAAAATCTGGTCATGATCGAGACGCCGCCGCTGTTCCTGCCGCCATTCGGGTTGCTCATCGGCAAGCTCAAGCGGGCCCGGACCGTCCTCATGATCGCGGATATCTGGCCGGACATCCTCGTTCAGATGGGCCATGCCCGCGAAGGGCCGGCCTTGCGGATGATGTATCGGCTGGAGCGATTCTGCTACGAACATGCCAATGGTGTCGCCCTTACCACGCCGGGTATGTGGTCCCAGGTGCGCGAGCGATTTCCCCATCTGCCCAATGTTACACTCATCTCCAACGGAGTGGATACCGGCCTGTTCCGTCCCGCAGCCCGCGATCTACGGGTTCGCGAGGAACTGGGCGCCGGACCCGATCAGCTCCTGGTCGGCTACTGCGGTTTGCACGGTCTCGCCCAAGGTCTCGAGATCGTATTGGACGCCGCCGAACGTCTCAAGGACCGCCACGACATCCGGTTCGTGATGATCGGCGACGGGCCCACCAAGGAGGCGGTGGTGCAGAAGGCTCGGGAGCTGAATCTGCCGGGGGTGAGACTTCAAGACCAGCGGCCCAAGTCGGACATGCCCGCGATCGTCGCCTCCCTGGACGTAAGCTTGATGCCCCTAGGCGTTCGTATCCCGGGGGCCATGCCATCCAAAGTGTATGAGGCGATGGCCTCGGGCGCCGTGCCTGTCGTGGCCAAGGGCACGGATGCTGACCGTCTGCTGACCGAGCATCAGGCGGGCCTGAGCTACGAGCCTGGTGATTTGAACGGACTGGTCGAGTGCATCGCCCAGCTGGCGGAAGATCGGAACGTCCTGCGCAATCTGCGACAGAACGCCATCCAACTGGCCCAGAGGTTTGATCGCCGCGTACTGGCAGAACGTTCCGCAGCTGTCCTGACCGCCATCGCCGAGGGGCGTCCGGCTCCGCCGGTTCTGTGGTAATCTGCCAGCCATGCGCATCCTGCTCGTTCATCAGTATTTCCTGGAATCAAACGACGCGGGCGGCTCGCGCTGGAACCAGATGGCCCATTTCTGGGCCGCTCAGGGACATGAGATCACCGTTCTGGCCGGCACGGTGCACTACGCTACCGGCCGGAAGGCAGATCAGTACCGCGGCCGGTTCATCGTCACGCAGCGCGTCGAGCCGGGCGTGACCGTCAAGCGGTGCCACGTCAGCGAAAGCTACAACCGCAGTTTCGCCGGGCGGCTGTGGGCGTATCTTTCTTTTGCGGTGAGCTCGACGATAGCGGCACTCGGTGAGCGACGGCCGGACGTGATCGTGGCCACCAGCCCGCCGCTGACAGTTGGATTGACGGCCGTGCTGCTGCGCGAATTCTGGCGCGTTCCCATGGTTTTTGAGGTGCGGGACCTCTGGCCGGAAACGGCCATTGACGCGGGTGTCCTCACTAATCCGCTTCTTATCCGGCTGTCGTATTGGCTGGAACGTATCTCGTACTGCCGCGCGAGCTGGATTAATGTGCTGACGCCCGCATTCCACGACTGGCTCGTGCAACGCAAGGGTGTGTCTGCCGACCGGATCAGCACCATCACCAACGCGGCGGACCTCGACATCTTCAGGCCCGGCGGTCGCGACAACTGGGTGCGCCAGAAGCACGGGCTCACCGGCAAGTTCGTCGTCACCTACGTCGGCGCCCATGGCGTGGCTAATCACCTCGTTCAGTTGCTGGAGGCGGCCCGTTTGCTGGCAGACAGGCCGGATATTCAGCTCGTGCTCATCGGCGACGGTATGCAGAAGCCCATGCTGAAGCAGCAGGCGGCACAGTGGGGGCTCTCCAACGTGACCTTCGTCGATTCCGTGCCCAAGCGCGCGGTGGTCGATTACGTGGTCGCCTCCGATGTCTGCACGGCCGTCCTCAAGCGGCTGGACACGTTCAAGACCGTCTATCCGAACAAGGTGTTCGACTACATGGCCGCAGAGCGTCCCGTCATTCTGGGCATCGATGGGGTCGCGCGCCAGTTGATCGAACGCGCGGGCGCGGGGATTTTCGTGCCGCCTGAGGACGCAGCGGCCTTTGCTGCAGCGGTTCGCGATCTCGCCGATGATCCGGAGCGGGGCCGCCGATATGCAGAATCCGGCCTCGCGTTCGTGAGGGCACACTATTCGCGTGAGAAGCTCGCGAATGATTATCTGGGCGTTCTTCAGCGGGTGGTCGCGGCGGGAGAGGAGCGACGGCGGGCCATCGGCGCCGGCTGAGCTCACTTTCGCGCGCAGCCGAGGACAATGTATCGCTGCCGGTTCGGGATCAGGGGCTGGATCACGCGGTCAATCGTATGCAGCCATGTCCTTTGCCATTCTCGCCTTCCCAGCGCTGACCAGAAGCCGTGGAACTCCAGCCTTGCATCGCGGAACGGCCGAAGAAGGTCCTGCAACTCCTCCACTTGCAGATATCTCCAGCGTGCACCCCACTTGACGAATCGAGTGCGGAGGAAACGGTGCAGCCTCGATGCATCCATATTCTCCGCGAAGGCCAGTCTGCCCCCGGATTTCAACACCCGGTGCATTTCATTCAACGCCGCCTGCTGCCCCTCCAATCCGCAGGCGCCACCGATCCCGCCCAGCACTGATTTGAAGCAGACGATGTCGAACTGGCCGTCGGGCAAGTCCATGCGCGTGGCATCGATCTCGGCGTAACTGACGCGGTCGGCGACCCCGTGCCGCTGATGCAGTTCCTGGGCCGCATCCGACGGTCCGCGCAGGTCCGAGCACACCACCTCGCAGCCGCGCAGCGCCCAGTAGAGCGAGATGCCGCCATCGCGGGCGCCCACGTCGAGCACCCGCGCGCCACTTACATTCCCCAGGCAGCTTTCCCAGAAAACCAGCGCGCTTTTCCAGCTACTCACATCCCACTGGATGATGTCGCGAAGCAGGGCTCGATCTCGTGCGAGTGGAGGCATGGCAGCGACTCTGATAGACGTGCGTGCCGGGTGTGTCAAGTCAGCCGGTCAGCAGCGGCACGGGTGTCGCACGCCTGGCTGCCGGTGACCCGCTCATGGGTTGAAGCCCCCGAAGGCACTCGGCCATGGGACCGAAGGGGAATGTCTCCAGCAGTTGGGTCAGGCGCTGCTCGACTTTCGATCGCCACAGCTCCTGGGTCAACCGCCGTTTCCAGGAGAATGCAAACCGGTTACGCCGGAACCAATCTGTTTCGCCGGGGGCCAGCTCATACGGGTGCAGGTAGATGACGGCCGGCTGACCCTGCCGGTTGGCGGATTGAATGGCCGCACGGAGAACAGCCGCGGGAAAGAGCCGCGTGTAGCCGCCTCCGCACGCCGGCAGGTTGTGTCCGGCGATCTGAAAAGTAGTCAGTGGAAACTCCATCAGATCGCAGTCCGGCCAGCGGTGGGGGAACCGTGGCGCATCGGGGATACCGTAACGGCGGCCGTTGATGGGGAAAATGCTGGAGCTGTAGCTGAACCCCTGTTCGCTCAGAATGCGTCCGGCCCACAACGCCTGGCGCGTGATGGAGAAGGCCGGCGCACGGTAGCCTGCTGGTCGCCGGCCGGACTGGCTCTCGATGATCTGGCTGGACAGCCGCAGATCCCGGGCGAACTGCTCGGGGGTGAGGCGATAGACGAGTTCGTGGCCGTAACCATGCGAGGCGATCTCGTGCCCCGCATCGCGGATCGCCGGTAGCAAATCGGGGAACGCCTCGCACACGCGGCCCAATGCGAAGAACGTCGCGCGCACGCCGCGGGCAGCGAGAAAGTTCAGTATCCGTTCGGTGTTGACCGCCACCCGATCGGTCACCCGACAGCGCGGGTCCAGGACCGATACGCCCCAATCCTCGAGATCCACGGTCAGCGCGTTGAGCATGCTCAAGAGTTTTCGGACGTAAACGCGACGAGCTTGAGTAAACTCCCCCCCTTACTGAGGGGGGGCTGGGGGGGTCTGATCCCGAGCATATCGCACCCGGCACCAGAATGTTCGGCGTGGCGACCGACGCCCCTTTTCATTTCCACCCATGCGGGGCAGGAACTGGCGGTTGGGCGGATCGGACAGTTCGGACCGATTGGACGGATGGGATCTGGATGCAGCACTCCCGGCTGATATGGGGCGGATGATGTGGTTACAGCAAGCTGACAGAGCGCTGACACGCGATTTGGAGTGACAGGCTCTTATCGGACGGTCTGGGCGGTGGGCACCGGGCCGATCGACGCAACGAAGTCCACCGTGCGGCGAGCTGTTCC
>BTUC01000336.1:0-7941 GCA_045863575.1 Phycisphaerae bacterium | reverse complement strand
CAGCAAGCTTCTTCAGGCAACCCGACGACGGGTCACGAACAGGCCACCGAGGACCAGCAGCAGAGCGCTGACCGGCTCGGGGACGATGGTGTAACCGAGCATCTGATCGGGATCCGTGTTGATCCCCTCCTGGTTGTTCCAGGACCCACCCGTGATCATGATCTGGGCTGCAGGGACGTCCACTTGGGCGGTCAGCACGATCGTCTGAACGGCGTTCGCTCCGGGATCAAACAACGCATCCAGTTCGGGAATACCGGAAGCCGGTCCCGTCGCACCAACGTCACGGGCGTTGGTCGGGTTCAGTTCGTTAAAACTCGCATTGAGCAGAATGGTGTTGCTCGTCGTCGCATCGGCAAGGACGTCATTGTTGATTGTACGGCCGGTGATGCGGAACGCGCCCGGAACGTCCGAAGTGAGGAAGAACGTGTAGCCGGCCACGTCCTCCGGCCCCTCGATTCCCAGGTTCAGGTTCAGCGTCAGCGTCTGACCCGCAAGCACGGGGGTGTTTCTGATGCTATTACCGTCACCATCAACCAACGCAAGCGTCACCGCACCAAACGCGCTGGGCACCATTGCCAGCAGCGCCACTGCCGCGATCTTCGTCATTGAGTTCATACTCTTCTCCCTGTTTCCGCCTCCGGGTCGGGAAGACCATCCTCCCGCCTGGATGCTAAAAAGGTTCGTTCAATTACTTCTATCCCCAGGAAACCATTCCCTGAGGGACGCATTCGGGAATCAGATTCCTTATCCAGTGCTTCTTGCCGAGGGCCCGGCCCAAAAGACCGGGCCCTCGACGGGAGATCTACAAGTTCACAATCACGGGCAGGGCAAAGCAACATTGCCCGAACGAGCCTTCGCGATGGTGATATCGCCCGAGAGAACGGTTCCATCGGCATTGAGGTCACGACGGAAGTTCGTGCTGTTCGCCGTCTGACCGCTGACCGACTTGACCTGGGTAATATCGCCGGAAAGGACCGAGCCGTCATTATTGGCATCACCGTAATTCTGGCGGACCGTCAACACGGCCGGAAGCATGATGCCTGAGATCTCAGGATTCGGAGTGCAGGAGATGCCGTTCAACGTGATGAGCAGGCAGCTGAGCGGAGTCGCACCGCTCATTTCAATTGTCAGCGTGCTGCCGTCGATCGTCGCGCTGTTCACCGTACCGGAGGACAGAATGATCTCGTTCCCATCCAGCATGCCATCGGCCGCCTGAATGTCCTTGTCGAAGCCCACCACAACCTTGGTGGTACCGTTGATGCGTGGCTCGGTCGCAGTGCCGGGGAGGATGTCAACATCGAAGTCGCCCGCAGCACCGTGCGTCTTGCGCGACACGGCCGAGACGATCGCCGGTGCTTCGGTGCAACCAGCCACGCCGCAACCATCAACCACGAAATCGAGCGAGTCGCCGTCGACGTTGTCAGCGGCCTGGGCGAAAGCGCCCTCGGTGCCGAAGGCACAGAGGAAATCGCCGCGGAGCACGTTGTTGCCGTTACCCGGCACGACGTGGATGGTGTAGGTGCCGTTCGGAATGTTGGCGAGGTTGATCTGGCCTTCGGCGATCGGACCGTTGCCCAGCGCATCGCAATCACCCGACGAGGAGACGCCCACGCCGGCGCGCTGCTGGCCGCCGAGGAACAGGTTCTGGAACTGAGCATAACCGGCACCCATGCCGACCAACGTGCCGCCATCGGCCGTGGCGCACACCGGCGGATTGCCCACGCAGGGGAAGCCGGCCGTGCTCGGGTACTGGTAACGCTCCATGTTCGGACCGTCAGCCGCGGGCGGGTCAATCAGCCGACCCGTCTTGTTGGTATCCAGATCCGCGTCAAAGGCGATCGCGAACGCTGCGAGATGCAGCTCGTCAGGGAACAGGCTGCCGCGGATGCCATCGCCATCACCATCGTTGATCACACTGAAGAAGCCGGTTTCGTCTGCACCGGGACCGCCCTGATCCAGCGCGGCCACCAGGTCACCGTTGCTGTCCCGGACCTCGATGGAGAAGACCACGTTAGCGGCGCCAAAAACGGGGATCTCCGCCTGGCCGGCGTCCAGCACGGTACCGGACGCATCGACGCGAACGGCCCAGTTCAGGATGCAGCCATTGGCGCCTGGGCTGACCGTGTACCCCGGATCGGTGGTACCGGCGGTGTACGGCGTATTGAGGAAGTTCTCCCAATCCGCCTCGTGGGGATCGCCGCCCAGCTCCACCGTGTAGGTGATCGTGCTGGCGGCAAATGCTGACCCTGACAGAATCAGGGCCATCGTTGCAACCGATAGAACCTTAGTCATCCCGACCTCCTCTTGAAATGTGACTCAGGTCTTCGCTAACGCTTCCATCGCTCCCGAAGCCGCTTCGGTGATCTGCGTAGAAGTCGCCAGGCAATGGCGCACGGTGCCGATTACCTCAGAAGACCAGACAAGAACACGATACCTGAAAGCACCGGCAAAATCAAAGGGAATGCGCTTCCTTCCAAAACCTGGATTGCGACCGGTGGAGAAACGCCACCTCTGATTCTGCCCTCCTGCTCACATGCCGGGGTCGTTCTTTCCCGGAGGCTGTCCGTCGATGCGGATATGAGCGGTCACTGCACAAATCCGACGATCCAGCCATGCGACCCAGCAGCCATTCTACCGGACCGGCGTCTGGCTGCAAGACTTTTTTCTGCAAAATGTCATCTTAATCTCTCGCCGCCCGCCGAAACGGACGGCACTCGCGACTCTTCAGGAAATAATATGCCTCAGCCAGGGGAGCGGTCCAGCGCGGATTTCATCCCTCAACACGGGGCGAGCACCCCAAACCACTTACCACGGGGCAGTCTGGCTCAGGGCTACCGGCTGCCCAGATTCTCCGCCCGCTGGCGATCTGTCGGGAAGATTCGCCACAGAGGCACAGAGACACAGAGAATCTCAAAGCTTATGCCAAAAAAAGAAGCCGAAAGATCGCATCCGCAGGGTGGTCGGCTGGTCGTCGCCTCCCCCCAAGGCGCGCCTTTGACGCGACCACCTCTGTGCCTCTGCGTCTCTGTGGTAACCAAATCCCGCCGTTCGGTTGCCTGATGGCAACAGCTCACGCGGGAAGGATCACTCTACCCAGCAGGACAGACTGTGACGCGCCGGTAATCTGGGGAAGATTGGCGGGCGTCCTGTCCACGTAGGCCGCCGCCAGCATGGCGAAGCTGAGCCCCTCCTTGGCTTGGGCGGGAATGTTGTAATCATCGATCCGGGCGACGGCCAAGTCGCGCAGCTCAGCAGCAATCATCCTGACCAGAACTGGATTATGGGCTCCTCCGCCGCACAAGATGAGCTCTACGGGCGCAAGCCGGCCCTTGGACGACCCGCCCTGCTTGCCCCCGCGCCATGAACCCCGCGCACCCTCGCCCGCTCGCTGTGCACGACTCCTCCGTGAAAGGATCGCGGCTTCGGAAACTTTACCACTCCTTCCCTGCCTCCCTAATTCCGCATGGCCAGATGTGGTCATTAATCCCCGCACGGAGTAGGCGATGGAACGCGCGGTGAAGGCGGTGGCCGTTGCAATCCAGTCCTCCGGTCGGGAGCTCGCCGCCCGGAGCCGAGGGAGCCAGGCGTCCACGAACGGCCGGCCGAACTCCTCCCGGCCTGTGGTCTTGGGTGGACGCCGCCGCAGGAACGGATGGCGCAGCCACTCGGTCAGGATTTCATTCAGGACGCGTCCTCGAGCAGCGCGGCGCCCGTCCCGATCGTACATTTGCCTGCCATTGGAGATTCGGGTGACGAGCGTATCGATGACCATGTTGCCAGGCCCGGTATCGAAGCCCCGCACCTCGTCCGCCGCGGCGCCGGCCGGAATCCAGGTGATATTGGCAACCCCGCCAATATTCTGAACCGCCCGCGCCATCGCAGGGTGGCGGAAGAGGACCCAGTCGGTCCAGGGCACGAGCGGCGCGCCCTGTCCACCAGCGGCCACGTCGGACTGGCGAAACTCGGCGACCACCGGGATGCCGGTGCGGTGAGCAACGCGGGTGGCCTCCCCAAGCTGAAACGTCACTGTACCTCGGCAGCGGCCGGCGTCCCTCCCGGCCGTTGAACCGCCACCGTATCGACCGGCGTGGCTGCTTCGCCCCGGCGAAGCTTGATCGGCCAGCCAAGGCAAATGGCACACTGTCTGGCCGGCCAGCCCGATGAGCACCGGCCTACGCCCTGGCCCCCGGGCGTGACAAGCGCCGATGGCGGCATCGGCGAAGACATCTCCCAGCTCGGCGTGGAGTCGGGCCAGTTCTTCCGTCGAGGTATTCGCCGGAGCCATAACCGCCATGAGCCGGCGTCGCAGCGACGGCCGAAAAACCATGCGATGATGTAAAAGGAATCGAGCCCGCATCCGCGGTCCCCGGCCACTGATTTCGGCCGCGATGGCATCAACGCCGTCGGCACTGGTGCCGGACATCAAGCCAACAACAATTCGTGGGCTGCGCATGACCAGAGTTCCCGCCAGAAATGGTGCTGAGTATAGATCCCGCCCACGAGCAAGTCCCGTCCGAGACTGCTCACTTGAAGGGGCCTGACGTTGGTGGGCAATCATCCACGGCAGCAGTTTGCGGCTTTTAGCCTCTGGAGCAATCCCATCGCCACCCATGCATCTCCTACGAGGGGGGATTGACAGTCCGATTGAAAACAGTACACTTATAACTGGAGTTGTGGAGATTGACGCCTCGGGGTGTGGAAGTAACCGGTCTGCGGCTTCAGTTCAGGCACCGCCATGTGCCGGGGGACCGGCTCGTATACGGATCGCCTTGGCGCATCGGCGACACACCATTCGCCGATACAAAGGGAAAGGGAACACCATGGGAATTGGGACGGCGGGATTGATCGGGCTGGCTTTTTGTGCAAGCACGATGGCAGCAGAGCTGTCGCTGGTCGGGATCACCTACTACGGGGAAGTGCATCGGATCGACCTTGCTTCGGGCGCGAGTACGCTGATCGGCGACTCTGGGTTTCTCCCAACTACCTGCATGGGCAAGGATGCCAGTGGAAGGATCTACTCCATGGGCCACAAGTTTGGTGAACCAACCTATTCGTACTCCTTGTTTTCCATCGATCCCGCGACAGGGGCCGGTACGCTCGAAGCGGCTCTCGCTCCTATCTCCAACTACAGCGGCATGGCCTTCATGCCCGATGGCGTCCTGATGGCCGTGCGGCAATCCGTCGCGGGTGATTCCCCACGTGATCTGTACCGGGTTGATCCCGCCGCAGGGACACACACCCTTATCGGAAGCACGGGAGCACAGCTCTGGTCATTGGCGGCTTCATCCGAGGGCAGGCTTTACTCGTATGAGGGGCTGTGGTGGGATACAAGCGGTCGAGGACTTGTCGAAATCAATCCTCTCACCGGTGTAGCAACAGACGTTAACGGCTCAGCAGGGGCAACGGAGTCTATCACGGCCATGGCATTCTCACCTGGTGGGGAGCTTTATGCTCTCGAATGCGCACCGAACTCTTACCCGGAGACCACGGCTCTGTATTCCATCGATACTGCGACCGGCGCGACGACGTTGCTCTGGAGGATACCGATGGAAGAGGTGTTTTACGGTTTTGAGTTCGTCCCCGAGCCGGCCGGCTGGACTGCTGTCATGCTGGCACTGGGATGCCTTGCCCGCCGGCGACGAATCCGATAGCTCAGCGACCCGGGCCGGTAGATCTCGCGGATGGCCTCGACGCCACGCGGGTGAAGCTTCTGGCGGGAAGACCGTAGACTTGGGTCCATAGGGGCCAGGAGACGTCCCAGAACCCGGCCGCGCTCCAAGCTGGGCTTTATCCCCCGAAACCGCATTCCGTGATTTCTTCTGATACGGACTGGCACGGCCATACGCGATTTGGTATAGTGCTCCTGAAGAGGCACCTGTCCCGGAGCGCGGGTCGGAACCCGGAGGGGTGTTCCGCCGCCGCGGTACCGGCACTTTTGCAGGCGACCGTCGTATGGCCGGGTTTCGTCGCGGAGCCCCGACGGATTCAAACTCTGAAAGCCCCGAAGCGGTGCAGCAGGCGGGCGTGCCTCGCGCCTGTCGGGCGGGAACCAGGAGCAGTGCCGTGATGGACGTGCAAGGCGGATGGCGTGGCCGGTCCGGTGGGAGAGTTGTGGCGGCTTGGGTATTCGCGGCCGCAGCGTGTTGGCCGGCGTCCTCCGCCCTGGCCGGGCCCCGGTGGATGCTGATCCACTACCGCCAGATCGGCAAAGAGGTTAACGCCAACAACCACACCTTTGAGAACTTCCTGTTCAAGGAGGACGGCAGCAAGGGGTCGGGTGTGGGCCTCACCAATCCGGCCAACTCTACCTTCGCCATCTTCGGCAACGCCGACGCGCACGGCTACGTCCGCGTGAACACCGATCCGAACAACTGGGCGTACAATTTCATGGTCTTTCAGCCGGGCATCCCCACGCAGATCAGCGAACTCTTCTACTGGCAGAACCCGTCCCAGAACCGGTATTACACATTCGTAACTCAATGGTTGTACGTCTCGGACGATTCCAAAGTGACGACTTATCCGACGCTGCCGGCGTTCAAGTACGATCTGGTGAACGGCATCAACACCAACCCCTCGGGCCAGACGATTAACGAGCCTCCCGGCTACGACGGCTCCGATGCCTTCAGCCTCAGCGCGTCGGCGGCCTACCAGGCCCAGACGTTCAAGGTGCCCCAGGGGATCAACCGCATTATCAGCGCCCAGGCGTTCGTGACGCGTTCGGTGGGCCAGCATTTCTCCTACCGCGCGACCATCCGCCAGGGCCTGCCCACCGGCCCACAGATCGGCCCCGCGGCGATCTCCAGAGACATCGCCTCGCCGGACTTCCTGCCCATCGCGGTCAACTGGGGCATCAACGCGGTGCCGGTCACGCCCGGCATGACCTGCTCCCTGCACCTGGAAGCCGTGGACGGCGGCGGCTTCAATGCATTCGCGACCAGTGCGAATAATTATGCCGACGGCCACCTCTGGAATGGCAGCACAGCAGTCACGGGGCGCGAACTGCTGGCCGTTGTCGTCGGTATCGGCTACGACTTCCCCAGCGTGCCGATGATCGAGCCTTCGCCAACGGCGATCAATCGCAGCATCCCCAGAGGCCAGCATGCCTCGGCGGACACATTCACCATCCGGAACGCCGGCGTGGGCACCCTGGAGTACGCGATCAGCGATAACGCCTCCTGGCTCTCGGTCAGTCCCACCAGCGGATCAGCCACCGGAGAAACCGATTCCATCAACATCAACTACACGACGGCCTCGCTGGCCAAGGGCAATTACACCGGCACGATCACGATCAACGCTCCAGGCGCGGGGAACACGCCACAGACGGTGACTGTCCACCTGACCGTGCAGCACGCACCGGTCGTAGACCGCGACGAAGATGGCGACGTGGACCTGGAGGACTTCGGCAAGTTCCAGGCGTGCCTGTCGGGATCGGGCCACGCTCAGTTGGATCCAGGTTGCTTCTGGGCTCGCCTGGACGACGCGGACGAGGACGTCGACGGGGATGACCTGACGAAGTTCCGCAACTGCTTGGCGGGAGCAAACGTCCAGGTGCAGTCCAACTGCGCGGATTGACCACCGGCGTAGACACCTGCGGTTATCGGCGGCGAGGGTTCTCAGGCGACCCCATCTGCACGCACTGTTGGGCGGCTGCGGCGATTGAGCATGTGAAAGTCCGGCCTGCGGGACGCGTCTGGTGCAATTCCGTGGCTGCTGGCTGCCTGGCCGGCGGTTGAGTCGAGGCCTGTTTTCAACTAGAATGTCTGCTGAGTCGCGAGTTTTTTTTGGTTTCCATTCACGAGGTGGAAGATGCGGCATGGCATCGTCCTGGGTCAGCGGTCATTGCGCTGCGTACTGATGGGAGTGATCGGCTGGGGCCTGCTCGCACCGGCCTGGGGGGGCACGCTGAACGGGAACGCCTGGATCGAGAAAGTAAAGGGCCGC
>BTUC01000335.1:0-7947 GCA_045863575.1 Phycisphaerae bacterium | reverse complement strand
TTGAAACAGTGGGGGGGGATGCCAGCCGTTCTGCTTGACTACTGGCCGACACGGCGGCCGGCCGCTACAGAGCCGGAATTGCCGTGTCCTGTGGCACAGTTTCGCGCCGCAGACCGCGGCTTCTCGTGTCACCGGTGCCCTCACCGGCGGAATGGCTGATGCAAACCGCCGGTGAGGGCACCGGCGGCACCCAAGGCGGCCCGCCCGACGATTGGAAGCGTGAAACTCTTGGACTGGAGACGTCACTAGAATAGACTGACGAAGGGAGGCTCCGATCCATGGCCAAGAAAACCACCGGATCCGTGCGACTCAAGGAATACCAGGCCAAGCGTGATTTCACCGTCTCGCCTGAGCCCAGCGGCGCGACGACCGCCAAGACCACCCGCGCGAAATCGAAAGGGTTGTTCTTCTGCGTGCAGAAGCATCTGGCCAGCCACCTGCATTACGATTTCCGACTGGAGCACAACGGCGTGCTGCTGTCGTGGGCCGTACCCAAGGGCCCCTCTCTCAATCCGGCCGACAAGCGGCTGGCCATGCACGTGGAAGATCACCCGCTGGACTACGGCGAATTCGAGGGCGTCATTCCGGAAGGCTACGGCGCGGGCATCGTCATGCTCTGGGATCAGGGCAACTGGACCCCCGAGGTAGACGACGTGGATACCGCGTTGGAGAAGGGCGATCTCAAGTTCACATTGGACGGCGTCAAGCTCAAAGGCTCCTGGGCGCTGATTCGCACGCGCGGGCGCTACGACAACCGCGGCCGGAGCTGGCTGCTGATCAAACACCGCGACGACTGGGCCGGCCCGATCGACGTAATCAAGGAGGCTCCGCTGAGCATCAAGAGCTTCGGAGACTTCGATGACATCCTCGCGGCCGAAGACCCCACCATCTGGGAATCCGACCGTCCCGCCCGCGGCGGCGCCACCGGAGCCATGCTCAAAAAAATCATCGAGCAGGCGGCACGAAAGAAAGCCGCGCAGGAGAAGCCGAAGCGCAAGAGTGCGAAGAAGCGGGCCAGGTAACGACCGATACGGGGATCTGTAGGAGGCTGAACCCATCTCCGTGCTATCTGTGCCATCCATGGTTCTCGAATTCAGATGTTCTGAACCACGGATCACGCGGATGGGCACGGATGGGGAACGGCAATTGGAGCTTGGCGACTAGCTCATTTACATCCTCCTTTCGCAGATTGTTTGGCGCGCGATCCCGTTTTCAACAGGCTGTTGCGCAGGAAGCCCGTTCTTGTCTGCGTCGGAAATGATAGATTCCGGCGAAGCACAGCCCGACGATAGAGCACGGTTCAGGTACTTCCGCCACAACCACCGAACTGACTGGCCCCTCGACAATGCTCTTGCCCAACGATGCGAAGAAGGTGCTATTCGCCACAGCCGGGAAAGGCCAAGGAGTCCGATCGTCGCTCAGGGGTGAAATCGGATGAAGTTTCAAGGAAGACCACCAGGATTGCCCAAAACCTGAAAAGTACAGGGTGTTCGAGTTAACCGAAATGTGCAAATGATGATTGGCCCCGGCGTCGCTGACGTTCGGGAGATGAAATTCACCGCTGATTACCGGATACGAAGCACTCGTCGGGTGCGCCGGGAGGGCATCCGGCGCGAGGCTATCGAACACATAGCTCGCTGCGTAGGGCTGACCGACGTCGACGATGCCTGTCAGGACGCGATCGCGGTCGTCTACTGACGTGATGGTCCCTGAAACCTCGATCCTGACCACTGCGCCATGCACGCCGCTCGACAGGATAAGAATGGCCAGAAGGCCGGTGCCCATCAAGAATCTCATAGGTTGCTCCAGTGCCGCTAAAGAAGGAAACTCCACGTCCGCGATAATGACGCGGGGCCATTCAGTTCTTTGCGCTTGGGGGCACTGATCAGCCCTCTGAGATCAGCATTCTCTGAGTTTGGGGTATTCCACTAGGGAGTCGTTACCACCGACATTGCGGGGTGCCTTCCCGTTGCGGGTTTGTTCCCTCTCCCTGCCGTTGCGCCCCTTCACCGTACCTCCGGCTCCGGCTCCGGGGCTTCCGCCGGCGTCGGGCTGCCTTCATCGGCCAGGCGCCACTCCTCCCAGTGTTCGCGGATATCGACTTCGATTCCCAGCGCCCTGGCCTCACGGCGGATCGCGTCCCAGGCGTCAGCGACCGCCCGCTTCATGACGGCCATGTCCGGCTTGTGGGGCAGCGGCAGGTAGTAGATGTAGATGCTCACCGTCTGCTCGTCCGTGGCCGCGAAACCGATGGTGAAATAGCTGCCTTGCGTGGATTCCTTGCGGTAGCCCGCCTGCAACCGCAGCACCAGCCAGTCCAGCCGCGTGGGGTAGTACGGGTCGGAGGGCACGCAGGCCGGCGAGCGGGTCTCCTGCGTGGCGGGCACATTCGCGGGTGCAGGCGACGGAGGTTGTGCCCGGGGAGCACAGCCGATCGAGCCGGCCATGATCCAGAAACCAATCAGCACGC
Organism: Phycisphaerae bacterium; assembly: GCA_045863575.1. Taxonomy (GTDB): domain Bacteria; phylum Planctomycetota; class Phycisphaerae; order UBA1845; family PWPN01; genus JAAXZI01. The sequence continues at coordinate 5,477 of BTUC01000335.1, read as the reverse complement.
GGCGCCATCGGGTCAACGCCTTCATTCTTGCGTCTCCTGGTGTCTCCGGCAGGTCGAAAACTCGCCTGAGTTGGGTAATCCGCGGGAGGGCACGAATCCAGTTTACCCCCCTGACGGCGCGGCTGCAATTGGATGGGATTACTTCGCAAGCCCGGGGATGGCGTACAGCCATCTGTGCACGCCGGCGGCATCAACCGTGACGATCAGCATATGCCCCTCGCGCCGGCTGGAAATCGGACCGCCGCGGCTACCTGGCCGTCCGCCTTCCGCAACGACCTGGACCTCGTGGGGCAACTCGACGACGGGGATGCGCAGCTCCCCCGGACCGTGGGCGCGAAGCTGCAGCAGCGCCCCGCCCTCGACGCGGCGCGACGCTTCCACCGGCCCCCAGCAGACCAGTGGCATCGGCCGGTCAGCGAAGACAGTCGTCCGACCATTTACCGTCATCCGGTCGCAGTTGGCGCCGGAGAAGGCGACCAGCCGCCCCTGGTCATCGACCCGGAACGCTACCGCGCCGTCGCCCTCGTAGCTCACGGTGTGGCCGTTGACGCGGAATTCCTCGAGCGACAGCCGCTCCGAAGGCAGATCCAGCTCCTTCTCGATAGCCCGATCCTTCTCGGCGTCCCGAGCGAAGCCGCCCGGCCAGCTTTCCTGAAGATCCCGCAGGTGCGGGGCAATCGCGACGGTTCCGTTCGGGAAGCGGCAGGTCAGATAAGGGGTCGTACGCGAGAGATACTCCGTATGGTCGTTGAAACCGGGGAACCGCCCACTCGGCGGATAAGCACCCAGTCGGGTGAGGATCTCGAACCAGTAGCGTGTTTCGTAGCCCAGGCTGCCGCTTTGATCGTCCCGCGGGCGAAAGCCCAGGAAGGTGACCGAGCCGGCCGATCCGAGCGAACGCGTCGCGCCGACCACCCGCCCACCGCACTGAGCGATGGCTGTCGAACCCTCGCGCGGCGTCACTGGATAGATATGGTCCACCAGAAAGTCCGTCAGCACATTCATGGGCGGCAGCTCCTGGAAGGATCCGGCGAAGGAGATCTGCTGCCCAGGGACAGCCACCCCTTCGTTCTGGCCGGGCCGGTAATCCACACCGGTCAACTCCTGCCAGGCCGGCAGTGCGGACGATCCATCCGCCAGCAGCACCGGCGGCGGCCCCGACCAGATGACCTTCCCGCCGTGTTCGGCCAGCGCCCGCATCATCTCCAGCAGCTCGCGCGCCGGGAAAGGCTCGAACAGGACCACCACGGTGGTGAACCTCCGGCCGGTCAGTTCAACCGCGCCGCCCTTCACCTCGCCCATTTCGAGCAGCTTGGCTGCCGTGATGTAGTTCGCGTAGCCATATTGCGTCATCCAGCTTCCGAAGCGCTCGTCGACGGCCACCAGATCCAGCGGGTAGAGCATGAGCACGTCCACGTCGCGGTGCTGCTTGTCCTGAACGACCGTGTAGAACGGCTGCGCGCCTGCGCCATACGCATTGACCAGGGCGAAGCGCCGCCGACTCACCGCCTGGGGCATGCCCCAGTGGGCGGCGTACGAGTATGGCACCTCGTTGATGATCCCCGTCGAGCAGGCCAGAGCCAGCCCGAAATAATCCCGATCCAGCCACCCGCCTTCCGTGTGGTCGTTGCCGTTCCCGGTCAGGAAGTCGCCCCACTTGAAGTAATCGTGGCACGCCGACGCCGCCTGCTGCACGGTGTTGGACCAGACGAAACTCGGCGTGTACTCGTACTGATGCCGGAGAGAGCTTTCCTGGCCGGTATCCCATCGGTCGCAGGTGGGGCTCTCCGCCCAGGTGGCGTGCGCCCGCGATTCCAGCCGATGGCCCAGGCGCGACTCGGCGTGACGCTTGGCGGTCGTGAACAGATCGACCACGCCGTCTTGCAGCAGGCGGTAATAGCGCGAACGCAACAGGGCCGTCGTTCGGATGGCCTCGGGCGAAGGCCCCAGCACGTGCATGGCGCCGGACTTCGCGCTGAGATCGTTCTCAGCATCGTGCTGGCCGCGGACGAAATAAACGAGATACTTCGCGAAATCGCCATACTCCGCGCCGTACAAGGCCGCATAGCGCCGGGTGAACCCCGGGCTCACGTACCGCAGGGCGAACTCGCCGTGGTCGTGATGCGAATGGTAATGCCAGTCCTGCTGGATGTGCATCTCGTCGGCGTACAATCCGTTCAGCGCCACGCCGGCGTCCACGTACTTATCCAGCAGCGACTTGAGGTAAGGTAAGGCCTTCTCGCTGAAGTAGTCCATCTCCGGCGTGGCGTACATCTGCACGACGAGGACGCGATCCAGCCCTTCCGCACCACCACCAGTGCCGTGCACCCGCACGCGGACCGCCTCATAGTCGCCCGTGCGCCGCAGCGCATCCGGCCAGACCTCCACCTCGGCCGTCGGTGTAATCTCCACGATCTTCTTCGGGTCCACGACACTGTACGGTGTGCCGTGAATCCGCGCCTCTGAAAACGCGAAGACGCGCACCCCGGCGTCCTTTACTTCCAGAGGACCCTTGTTGTTGGCCCAGCGTCGCTGTCGCCAGAGCTGGACGCTGTAGGACCCGCTCTTCGGATCCCGGACGCCCTCGCGATAGTGCATCCACACGCCGGACTCGCCCGTCTGCCGCACGTATGCCGGGCCGATCTCCAGCGGCGACAGCAGGCTCAGCTCCAATCCCAGCCCGTGCTCGGCCGCGAACCGGCTGATCGCCGCCACTCGCGACACGTATTCGTCCACGTCAGGGGTCAAACGGCGAGGCTTGCCCTCCTGGCCCGGCCGATACTGGGCAAAGAAGTGATCGAACGCCAGGATCAGCGTCCGCTGGCCGGCCGTCTGGGCTGCCGTGCAGATCTGCCGCAGGCTCTGTTCGCGTGGGGCGTGCCCGAGGCTGGTGTTGATCGCCCGGTCGGGATCAGCCAAGGCCTCGAGCTGTTCGTCGCTGGTGAGGATCAGGCTGGGTCTCCCGATCTCAAACGCCCACGGCCCCGGATAGGCCACCAGTTCGCCGCGATACACGTCCTCCGGCGGGCCGGTCGGATGGGTGTGTGGGGTGACTTCCGCCATCGCCGCCATTGCCGACAGCAGCAGTATCCATGTCGCCGGACCCATGTAGCGCATCATGAGGGAGATCCTCCCCGGTGCCTGTCTATTCCATTCCTTACCGGGCCGAAAGCATGCGGCTACGGGCCAGAGGCGTCAACTGCCTCACGAGTGGAATCCCGCGGGACTGCAAGAGTTTCGCCCCGACGACTGCATGCGTTGACATTTTCGGGAGAACTGCGAATCTGGGCGCTCCAATCAGGAGGATACTGCCATGAGACGACGCGTACTGTGGGTCGGAGCCATAGCCGCCGCAACTTTCCTGCCGGAATGGGGTGCCGCCCAGGATTCAAGCCGGTCTTCCAGCCGAAGCCGCCGTTCCCGCGTCCCCGCGGTTTACAGGGACTACAAGGCCATCGAGGTCAAGGACGGCGGAACGATCGAGGGCCTGATCTTGTACAAGGGCCAGGCGCCCCCGGCCGAGAAAATCGCCATCGTCAAGGACCAGGAAACCTGCCACGTGCACCCCGCCCAGCGCGAGCGCGTGGTGATCAATGACAAGGGCCAGGTCCATCAGGCTGTGGTCTTCCTCAACATCCGCGAGGGCAAGGCCGTGCCCAAGCGTGAGAAGAAGCCCACCATCGATCAGAAGGGCTGCGCGTTCGAGCCTCACGTGCAGGTCATTCAGACCGGCGAGCCGTTCGAAATCGTCAACTCCGACCCGGTCCTGCACAACATCCAGGCCAGCCAGAGCCTGCGCACCGTCTTCAACCATGTCCAGGCACGCAAAGGCCTGGTGCAGGAGGAGAAGTTTAAGGATCCCGGTCCGGTTTCGCTCCAATGCCAGGCCCATGCCTGGATGAAGGCCTGGGTATACGTGCTGCCGCATGCTTATCACGCGGTGACCGGGGAGAAAGGCGAGTTCAAGATCACGGATGTTCCGCCCGGCGAACATGAACTGCACGTCTGGCAGGAGCACCTGGGCGAGCAGGTGGTGAAGGTGAAGGTGGAACCGGGTAAGACGTCCAAGATCGAATTCGAGCTCAAGGCACCCCAGCCGGCGGGCCGAACGGCCACCTGAGCGCCGGCGGCGACGGACGAGTTGTGATGTCGGATCGCGCAGTTCCGACCGTGTGCCACTGCTCTGTGAGCAGTGCTGGAGGGAATTAAAGGTCGGCGACCTCCGTGCACTGCTGGCACAGCAGTGGCACACTCGGGACAGCAAACACGTAATCACGGGAGACGATGGCGATGCGCAGCGGGAACAAGTTTGGGGCGGGTATCGGGCTGTTTGCGGCGGTATTAAGCGCGACAAGCGCTCTGGCGGAGGATGTCGATCTCTCCAGGTTCGGGCCGCTGCCGCCGGTGGACTCGGTGGTCCCCAAGGATAACCCCATGACCAAGGCCAAGATCGAGTTGGGCAAACTGCTCTACTTCGACACGCGCCTGGCCGGGGACTCCAGCAAGTCCTGCGCGTCCTGCCATGACCCGAAGACCGGCTGGACGAACCGCAACCAGCTCTCTGATGGCTATCCGGGAACCAAGCACTGGCGTTCGGTGCCCTCCGTGCTCAACTCCGCCTTTACCAGGAACCACTTCTGGGACGGCCGGGCCGGCACGCTCGAGGAGCAGGCCCCCGGACCTATCCAGGCCCCCATCGAGATGAACCAGAGCCCCGATCATCTCGTCGAGAAACTGGCCCAGATCCCCGTGTATCAGAAGAAGTTCAAGGAGATCTTCGACAGCGAGGTCACGTTCGAAAACGTCGCCAAGGCCATTGCCGCCTTCGAGCGGACGGTCGTTTCCCGCAATGTGCCGTTCGATGAGTACCTCAGGGGCGACAAGTCGGCCCTGGACGCCGAGCAGGTGGCCGGCCTGAAGCTGTTCGCGGGCAAGGCCGGCTGCGTCCAGTGCCATCACGGCCCGCTGCTGACCGACGACGGCTTCCACGTGACCGGCGTTCCGGAGATCGAGCCGCTGCAGAAGGAATCCGACCGGATCGCCACCCGGCACTTCTTTGCCAAGGGTCAGGGCTACAAGCATCCCGAGCTGGGCCACCGCATCGACACCGACTACGGCCGGGAGCTCATCACCAAGAAGCCGGAGGATCGCGGCAAGTTCAAGACGCCGACCCTCCGGGAGGTCGCAGTGACCCCGCCGTACATGCACAACGGCGCGTTCGTGACGCTCGAGGAGGTTGTCGAGTTCTACAACCAGGGCGGCGGGAAGCACCCCAACAAGGACTCGCGCCTTCGGCCGCTCAATCTCACCGACGAGGAGAAACAGGCCCTGATCGCCTTCCTGGAGAGCCTCAGCGGTGACGACGTCATCGTCGAAGCTCCCGAGTTGCCCAAGAAGGCCGACGGGGCTTTTTAAATAGGTCGACGAAAACCGAAGGTCACGAGCCGCGGGCTTCAGCCCGCGCGGCCGCGCTAACT
>BTUC01000334.1:864-7950 GCA_045863575.1 Phycisphaerae bacterium | reverse complement strand
CCTGTGGATCGGTGGATCTGTAAATCAATTGTTGAGCTATCCGGCTGCTCTTATAATGGCCGCCGATACGAGGAGTTCAGCTTTGACATCGCGACAGAGATTGTTGGCCGCGCTGCGGCGGGAAGTGCCCGACCGTGTGCCGGTGACATTGTACGAGTATTCGCCTTACAACGAGAGCTGGGCCAACCAGGAGCCGTCGTACGCGCCTTTGCTGGAACTCGAGCGTCGCCAGGGCGACAGCTTCGTCTTTGCGCCCATGGAAGTGCCGGTGCTCATCGGCGATCCCAACGCCGCCCACGGGCAGGAGGAGCAGGCCCGCGACGGCAGCCTCGTACGCAAGGTTGAAATCCAGACGCCCAGGGGCCCGTTGCGAGCGGTTACCCGGCGCGATCCGGAGATGATGACCTACTGGCAGATCGAGCCGCTGATCAAAACAGACGAGGACATCGAGCGCGTACTCTCCATGCCGGATCCCCCCGTCGAGCTGGACGTCGCCAGGATCCGCTCCCTGGAAGCGCGCGTGGGCGAACACGGCCTGCTCGTATTCAGCGTCGGCGACGCTATCGGGCACGTCGTCGGCCTGTTCGATTTCGAGGATTTCGTGCTGCGCTGCGTCGACGACGACGGGCCTATCCGCGCTCTGCTGCAGAAAGCCCAGCGGCAGGTGCTCGCTGCTATCCGCGCGCTGGGCAGCGTGGTCAAGAATGCGGCCTTCCGGCTGTGGGGGCCGGAATACTGCGGCGCGCCGTTGATGAATCCCTACGAGTACTTCCCCAAGTACGTCGTGGGCAACGACGCCGAAGCGACGCAGCTCATTCACCAGACCGGTAACTTCAGCATCATTCATTGCCACGGCAAGCTGAAGGATATCCTGGACATGATCGTGGATATCGGCGCCGACGCGCTCGAACCGATCGAGACGCTGCCGCTGGTGACGGCCGACGTCACCTTGACCGAGGTGAAGGCGCGGATCGGGGCGAAGATGTGCCTCATGGGCTCCATTCAGGCACTGACGCTGGAAACAGGCACGCCGCAGGACGTTCGAACGCAGGTGCGCGAGTCGATCGCGGCGGCCAGTGAAGGCGGCGGATTCGTGCTGCTACCGACGGCCGCACCCTTCATGGTTCCCCTCGAGCCCAGATGCCTGGCCAACGCCAAAGCCATGTACCAGGCGGCCCACGAGTTTGGCGTTTACTGACCATCGTGCTCGCCGTCGGTCTGCACACCGGCGGAGTTCTGTCGCTAACCTCCTCTTCGCTCGCCGCCGCTCCAGGAGATGGGGGCTGAACGGATCTCACCGGGCTTGATTGGGAACGCGGTCTGCCGCGCAGGTTGGACCTCACGGGAGGCCGCGTGGGCTGGAGGGCGGACCTGCACGATCTGGTTGGTTGAGTTATAGAACAGCACGTACCCAGCAAAGGCGGTGGCCCACACGCCGTCCGGCTGGCCGTCCACCTGAGTGACGGCCGAGTAGTCGCCGTAATCGTCGAGGTGGTGATGAAAGTGGGCGATCAAATCCGCCCGTTCAGCGGGGGTTATACCGCGGCCGGCCAGCGCGAGCACCCGGCCATGGCCCCTGGATCGGCCGCATTCCCGCCAGATCCGGCCGTAATCCCACGCTCCGCCCAGGCCGGGCGGTGCATGGATCTCAGCGGGCCGACCCGCCGCCTGCACGACCTGGACGTCGCCCAAATGAATCAGCAGCTCACGGATGTCGTCGCTGCCCTCAACTTCCCGCGGTCGCCACGTGTTCCCGCGGATCATCAGGTCGATGTGGTTTCGTCCCACCGTGCACAGCGCCGGGACCTCAAAACTCACCGAGGTATCACCCGGTCGTAGTTCGTGCAGAACCTGATCGCCGATTCGAAGCTGCGCATTACCGGCGGCGCCGGGCACGCCCACCGCGAGCTGTACCCGGTAAGCCTGCCCCGCTTCGACCGGCAACCGAAGCCCCGCGTCCTTCCCGCACCAGCGAAAAGCGCTCGTGCCGCTGCCCTCCGGATCGAACCACTGACCGATCAGATAAGGTCGCGAGGTCGACCCGGTTACTGAGAAGCGGTAGGCCGGGGGTACAGGACCGTGCAGCCGGATTCGCATGAAGTCCTTCGGTGAGCGCGGCTCACCCAGCAGCGAACGCCATTCCCCGTCCGCTCCGCCACGAACGGCGCCCGCTGAATCCGCCAGGCTCACCAGGACACCGCCCGACTCCACCCAGCCCTGAATCGACTTGACGGCGGCATGACTCACGCAGTCCGCCTGGGTCAACGCCAGCACACGGACGTCGAGTTTCCCGAGCGCGTCATCGGCGAGCAGGTGATCATCGACGACCTCATAGTCGCACAGATCGCGCAGCGCATCAGCGGTTTCCAGCAGCGCCGCCGGCCACGGCTCATTGGGATTCAGGTACTGGTGATACGTCGGCAGCCACAACGCCAACCGACACTCAGGCGAAGCGCCGGTCAGGAACCGCTTGTAGCGCAGGAAATGATCGCGACTGGCGTCCAGATTCTGCGGATAATCGAACCAGGTCTGCGTCGCGTTGCTGGCGTCCATCCAGATGCGCAGCACCTGCTGGTCGCGCGGCACGTTGCCGGGTGGTTCAGTGTAGTAGGGCACCCCATAGACACGGCAGGCGCTGCTCACGCGGCGCGTGGCGAAGTACCCGATGGCCCCGGGCGCCTGAGCCGCCACCTTCAGATCGGCCATACGGCGGATGTGGCGGCCCTGATCGTTACCGTAGCAGGCTCGTTCGGCGCCGTAGCCCAGGCTGACGATGAGCTCCTGTTCCGGGAAGTGCCTGCGGACGACTTCCACCGCGCGGGTCATGAAGTCCGTCCAGGCCTGATTGTACCAGTCCATGAAATCCAGCCACCGGTTGCGGGCCTGCACCGAGCTGCGGGCCTCGTCGGCGGCCCTGGTCACGTCGGGCATGGCGATGTCAGCCGGGCTCTGGAAAGCCGTACCCCAGGCGGCATTGATAGCCGCGACGCTGCCATACTGCCGCAGCTTGGAGGCGGCAAATTCCTGACGGGCGTGGCGATCGCCACACCAGAAAGCCGGGCGGGCATTCGCCTGCGGGACCAGCCACCGGGTCATGCCGGTACAGTAGCCGATCTCGCCATACTCGGATGGCATGGCCAGCCGAAGGAACGCGATCTGCGGACCGAGCTCGGCGGCCAGCCGGGCGTAGAACTCGTCGAAGATCTCCAGAGTCTCCGGAGACCACAGAGAAAGCTGGGGAATGGTCTCGCCCGTGGCCAGGTCGCGGTACCCGACGAAGCGATCCGACTCGAAATACCACCTGGGCGGAAAGTGGAGCCAGCAGAAGACGTTGTACTGGAGGCCGGCCGCGTTCAGCAGGTCCGCATTCCTGCGGTGGAACGAGAAGTCCCACCGGCCCGGCTCCCTCTCGGTCGTGCACCAGCCGATGTAGTCACACATCGCCTGGCACGAGCAGCGTTTCAGCAACTCGATCATCTGGGGCGAGACGGCGTCGTCATGACCGGCTTTCCCGGTTCCCCAGTAGTTCCGGAAGAAGCCCACGCTCAGATTCCCGCTGTAGAAGCGGATCGGCGTCGGCCCAATGCGCGCTGGCATCGCCGGCGACGGGATGGGCTGGGCTGCGGCCAACCTGATCCAGGCGAAGGCGGCGAGCACCAGCACAAGCCGCATGAGCCCATCCCTCGGCCTGGAAATGTGTGCGCCGATTGTGTGGCGGCTCAGGTCATGGAATGCGGGCATACTCGATTCATACCCCCTGGGTCGTGCAGTTTCGCCGTTCATGCAACGACCGTCAAGGTCTTTGAGCGCCGTCGGTGCTCTCAGCGATTGGCTTCAGCCGTTCCGCCGGCAAGGGCGCCGGCGGCACGAAAGCGCGGCCTTCGTCGTGGAACTGTGCCACTGGAAACCGCACCGGTCCTGATATAATGAATCAGGAGGTGTCCGATGATCCTCGAACTGACCGAGCAGGAGCGGTTCGCCCTGGAACGGATGGTCGAGCGTGAAGTGTCGGACCTCGGGCCCGAGATCCATCACACCCGTACGACCGATTACCGCCAGGACTTGAAGGCCGAGAAGCGCATGCTTCGAGAGCTGCTCCAGCGGCTGCGTACCGCGGAGCCCGCACCGGGGAAGCCTGATTAGACATCCCCGGGCTCGCCACCCTATGTGCGACCGCCTGTCCCGGGCGCGCCTACAGAACGATGCCCTTCTTGCCCGCGTCGAAGCGAGCAACCTTCCCCTCGCGCCATCCGAGGACGCCCATCTGCAGCGGCGTCTGCACGTAGAGCGCAAGTTCCGCGGAGCTGGCCGGCTGGCGGCGTGTCCGGCAGGCCTCCAACAGCGTCCGCCAGTAAGCGAGCTGGTCCTGGCCATGTTCGATCGGAAAGCGCCGGGCCGCGTTCTTGGAGCCGTGTGTGGGCGTGAAGACGATCTCCGCACCGACGAATGTCAGCGTGCCGTCCCAGCCGCGAATGACCGGGCAGCGCCCCGGCGAGCCGCGCTCGCCGGTTCCGAAATGATCATTGCCCTGCGTGCCCAGTACCGCGACGGTGATCTTCTCGGGGTAGTCGATCAGCAGGTTGAACGTGTCGGGCACCTCTCGATCTGAATACCGGAATTTGCCTCCGGTCGCCGCGACTGTGCTCGGGAACTTGAGACCCAGCATGTAGAGCACGGGCGTCAGCGAGTGGGGATAAAGATCGGTGGCAGGGCCACCGGAGTAATCTTCGTACATCCGCCAGCGGAAGAAACGGCTCACATCGAAGGGGCGCGTGGGGGCGTCTCCCAGGAAGGCCTCCCAGTTCAGGTCCGAGCCGGGTCTGGCGTTGGGATCGTCGACGGGCATACCCCGCTCGCCCCAGTCGCCCACGCGGAAGTATCCGCACTCGGCGTGGATCGGCTGGCCGATGAGGCCGTCGGCGATGAGTTGCCGGGCCTGGTGCCAGGCGGAGTCGGACATGCCTTGAGCTCCGAGCTGGAACATCCGGCCGGATTTGGCCACTTCGTCGGCCATCCGCCGCGTAAGCTCGAACTGTCGCCAGTGCGTCACCGGCTTCTCGCAGTAGACGTCCTTGCCCGCGCGGACGGCGTCGATCACCTGCTGGCCGTGAATGTGGTCCGGCGTGGCGATGCAGACCACGTCCACGCGCGGATCGGCGAGTAGCTCGCGATGATCGGCATAGGGTTTGGCCTTGTGCTTTTCGGCGGCGTTTTTTAGGCGCGGACGGTAAACGTCACAGACGGCCACGATATCGAGCAGCGCGCCGGCATCCCTGAGGCTGGCGAGCATCCCCAGGTGATCACGGCCGCGCCCGCCACAGCCGATCACCCCCACGCCGATGCGATCATTGGCCCCAAGGCTGCGGGCAGACGCGTGTGCGACTCTGGGGCGGGCGGCGACAGCGACGGCTGCCGCGGTCGCAGCGCCTTTGACAAAATCACGGCGAGTCGTGTTCGTCCATCCAACGAGAGCGTTTCTGCGCAGGGTCATGTTTGCCTCCTCAAGGAAATGGGCTGCCTGACCGGGTCGCCATATTATCCGGGCAGCGACGTCAGGGGGAGTGCCGCTTCATCTGAGCAGGTGGCTGACCGAACGGCCGGCCCACGGCGAAGGCGAACGGCCGCACCGTCTTGCCAGTGCCCCTGCCAGTTCCCCATGCCGTAGCGGCCGGCCTCCGTGCCGGGCGCTACAGGAGTGGCACAGTGCCAGAACCGTGCAGGGCCAGCTTGGTGGTTTCATCGTTGTGCCGGGGGCTGCGCCGGCCGGGGCGCGCCCTCGGGAGCCTGCGGCGGCTGGGTGAGCTCAACCCAGCGACGGTAGAGGGCATCCACCTTCGCGGTGTCCGCCTTGCCGTCCCAGACGCCCATCGCATAGCGCAGGAGGACAGGTCGGTCGGCACTCAGGGCGAGCGGCTGCTTATCCAGCCCCAGGGTCGCGGACAGATAAGCGAAGGGATCATCCATGGTGAACCAGACGGCCGGGTGGCGCGGATTGCCGGGATGATCGAACATCGCCACGGTCACCGGCTTGCCGTTGGCCGCGGCCGTGTAGGCGGTCCAGCGGGCGCGGGCTGCGTGGGTGGCTTTCACGCCGGTCTTGCCATCAGCGTTGAAGAAGGTTCCACCTTTGTCCATGGATTCCACGAAGCGCACGCCCAGTCCGTGGTAGGCGGTGCCCGAGAGACTGGCAGTCTTTTTCTCCTGTGGCAGGCTCAGACCGGAGTCCCAGATCAGCAGCGTGGCATCCAGGTCCTTGCCCTGTAAGACCTGGATATGGCGTGCTTCCAGCATGAGTGCGGCATCCCCTTTGGGGTTGAGCCAAGGCAGAAGCTCAACAAACGACCCGGACTGAATGTCCGGCTCCTTCATGACCAGGACATCATTAAGCGCCTCGTGGAGCTGGCGGCCAGGCTCATTGTTCTCCTCCCAGAAGTTCACGCCATCCACCTTGGCTGCGAACATCAGGCCGTGATGGTGCTTGTGGTCGGCGGGCGAGTCGCGCAGGACGTTGACGCCGCCGGGCGTGAAGAGCTTGTCCAGATACGGCTTGAAGGGAACCTCCGCATAACGATAGGCCGCGACCGGTTTGCCGCCGGAAATGACGGTCGCGTGCGTGGCATCGAAAACCAGCCGAAGCGGCTCCTGACCCATGGCCCCGGCAGACATCCCGGCAACAACGGCCGTCAATACCCAGGCCAGCGTGCGTGCAGACTTCATCAGAGAATACTCCCTCTTGAGGCACCAGACTGCGTTCATGTCACCCGTGACATTGTACCGCCACAAGGCCGGTGGGAAAGCCGGGCGATGGACGATTCGTCGGGCATGACAAGGAAACCAGGGAACGCGGGAAAGGGAGACGGAGCGACGGAGAGATGGAGAGAACGTCAACCTGCCACCAACAGCCCACAACCCACATTCTTGCGACTGACCAAAGGACGACTGACCCAACAACTGACCACTGACGACTGACGACTGACGACTGCTGTACAGTCCGTTGCCGGCCAGGCCCCCCCCCCCCCCCCCCCCCCCCCGGGACGGGGGGGGGGGGACAGGCACACCCCCCACCCCGCGGAGGGGCGCACCCGG
>BTUC01000334.1:0-854 GCA_045863575.1 Phycisphaerae bacterium | reverse complement strand
CCTCCCCCGGAGTACCGGGGGAGGGAGAACAGACGGAATCCTCACCGGAGGAAGGGGAAACGCGTGTCGCCTCACGGGGCGGGGACGGTGCTGGGGGAGGCGCTCTTAGCGCCGACAGAAACGTATGCGTAGAGGACACCGTCCTGGGCTGGAAACAAGACCATGGCTCGGCCGTCGAGGCGGATCGCCGCGGGTGAGGCCCACAGGCTGTCCCCCTGGTAGGCGTGTGACCAGACCAGCGGACCGCTGGCGGTGGTCCAGAGGGTCTGGCCGTTGGCCGCATCGAGCAGATAGAGCTTCTGGTCCCAGGACATATGAAATGCCACCGGCCGTCCTTGCACCGTCGCCAGGGCGGGGGAAGAGTAGGCGTAATTGCCGGTCATGGTCTGCCACAACTGCTGGCCGTCGCTGATCCGCCAGCCATAGATGCCGCGATCGTACGAGCCGGCCACGGTGATAGTCGTGTCACCTGCGGGCATCCATGCCGGGGTGGAGTCGATCCAATAGCCGGTCTGGCGGTACCATTGCCTGGCACCGGAGGTGGGATCCAGAGCAAAAAGGCTCTGCTGGCGCGTCCCGATCAGCAGGTGGGCGGCCCCCCCTGCCGGCGCGAGGGTCGGCGAGGATCGCGTCACCTCGTTCAGCGTGGACTCCCAGAGCACGACGCCGTCGGCCATTCCGACGGCATAGACGGTACCGTGATGGGCGGCCACGAAGACTGTCGGCATAGTGCCCATGCGCGCGACGGCCGGCGAGGTGACGGGCACGCTGGCCAGACGCCGGCGCCAGATGATCTCACCATCCGCGGCACGCAGGGCCATGAGCTCGCCGGTGGCGGGATTGGCGGCCGAGCG
>BTUC01000333.1:0-7980 GCA_045863575.1 Phycisphaerae bacterium | reverse complement strand
GGCAAGCCCGTCCGGCCGCAAGGCCGATGCGACCCACCGTGCCACCGGTGCACACTTCATCCGCTCATACAGCAGGTCGGAGCCCAAAACCAAATCGTAAACAGGCGCGCCGAGCGGCACCCGGTAGTCCACCAAGGCGGTGCCGGCCAGGGCCAACGCGTTCAGGCGAGCGTTCAACTCTGCGAAGGCAACGGCATCCTGGTCATAGTCGCTGGCCACCACGGACCAGCCGCGCGCCGCGGCCGCCAGACTCACCAGCCCAACGCCGCACCCGACTTCCACCGCCGGCCGTCCAGAACCCTCCGGGCCGCGTAGAACCGCCTCGGCCAACAGGGCCGAGGCCGGCCACGGCTGCGCCCAGTAGGGCATGTACTCGTCACGTTGGAAACGCTCCTGAGTGGACGTGCTGTCGAGCAGCGCGTCCATGTCGGTCGGCCACACCAGGTCGAACGATCGGCCGACCAGATTCCAGGTTCTTCGGCTGAGGGCATAGCCGCGGAACGTCACCGACGGGCGGTTTGAAGGATCAGATGCCGATGAAGAAGAGTCCGACAAAATCGCCTCGCCCGAATTCACGATTGGGAACCTCCCTGCTCGGGGGTATTATACAGGTAGTGAATCCATGAGCGTCGTGCCATTCCAGAGTACAGGCATCGTGGTACGCGGCGGGCCCTACTACCTGGCCGCCTTCGACCGCGCATGGGCGGGCAAGGTTGCGACCTGGGCGCGAACCCCGCAGGAGCTGTTCTGGCTGGCGCCCAGCACGCCCGCCCCGCTAACGGCCGCCAAGGTCGAGGCCTGGCCCGGACCGGACGGCGGACCGCGTCTGTTTCACCGGGAGCGAGTCACGGAACCACTGGGCTACCTGGAGCTGAATCCCATGCCCGGCCAGGGCCGGCACCTGTGGCTGGGGCACTGCGTCATTCGTCCGGAGCATCGGGGAATGGGACTCGGACGGATCATGATCGAGTTAGTCCTGGACGAGGCCTTCCTGAACCGAAAAGCACGGCAGGTCAGCCTGATGGTCTTCCCGGATAACGCCGGCGCGGTGCAATGCTACCGGTCAGCCGGTTTCGTTGAGGTCACCGAACAGTTCAAGTTCTTCGCGACTACGGCGCGTCGTTATCGGATGCTTCAGATGACCATCCATCTGGACGGTTACGCCGTGCGACGAAGGCGCAATGGCCCGCCTTGGCCGGATCCCGGTGCAAATGATGCGCCCCGGCGTGCGTAACCTGCGCTATTCTGGTCATCGCAACGGCCGGCATCCATTCCGACCATTTCTGTCGCCGGCCCGGTGGCGTGATCCCCACGGGCCGAAAGGTGTACGTGGCTACGAACCGCTCTCCTCAGAGGGTCCGTCGCCGGCCTCCTCGACGGCCGCGATCAGCCCGTCCAGCACTCCATTCATGATGGTCTTTACGCCGTCCCCGATCGCTCCAGTGGCTTCCTGCCGGAACGTCTGGGCCGCATCGTGATCGCAGCCCGGCCCCATGCAGCCAAGTAGAACGGTCGTCAGAACCAGTCCGACCGCGGCGCTCCGCACCACGGCCCCTCGCCTCGACTCCGCCGAAGACTTCCGCATGTGAATCCTCCGAGTCACCCACCCGCCTCCGCAGGCATCCAGCCCAACCGCCGAGCCTCCGGCCCGGCACCCACAGGAGCGGTTCAACCGCCCCGCTGGATATCGGCCGGCGCCGCCAGGTCGGATGAGTGCTCAAGCGGCGGCGAACCCTCCAGAGGCACCTCCAACAGCCTCCACGCGCAAAACCTGCGCTGTCGAGGGGCCCAAACCCAGGTTGCAGCGTGCGAGACGTCAGCAACTCGATGCTCAGGCTGTGCACCTGATCGGGTGGTGAGACGATGCGGACCGCACTGGACCGACGGCTCCGACCGCGTACAATCAGTCGCACGCCCAGCCAGAGCCACAGACTTCGGGAGGTAGTCCGCCATGAACGGCCATAAAGACCGCAGAGTCGCGCACGCATCGAGTGTGTTGAGCCTTGCACTGCTTGTGCTGGCGTTCGGCACGGGTTGTGAATCCGATACCAGGCGACCACCGGCGGCTTCAGCACTGCCCACCTATAGGGGGGTGGGGGACGCTTCTGCTGCTGCCGGGCTGGATTCCACCACGTTCGTGGTTGCCGACGACGAGCACAACAGCCTGAGACTTTACCGCCTCGATCAGGCGTCCGACCCGATGGCTTCGGTTAACCTGGTCGCCTTCCTCAAGCCCGACCCCGAGGATTCCGAAGCGGACATCGAGGCGGCCGCCAGGCTGGGCAGCCGGATCTATTGGATCACGTCGCACGATACGAACAAGCGCGGCGTGACCAAGGCGAATCGCGACTACTTTTTCGCCACCGAGGCTCGACAGGTCGACGGCTGCTGGACCCTCGAGCCGGCGGGCACCGCCAGCCGAAGCATTGTGCAGGCGCTCATGGACACTCCTGTTTTTCAGGAGTCGCTGCGCACGGCCTCCTCCGGAAAAAGCAGCCCGCAGAGGAAGGACCAGGCCACCGGCCTCGGGCTCAAGATCGAGGGCATGTGCGCCGCACCAGACGGCAAACGCCTGCTCATCGGCTTCCGACAACCGCGCCTCAAGAGGTCACCAGAGGACGCGGCCCACGCGATGGTCATCTTCCTGGAAAATCCGGAGGAGGTGGTGAACGAGGGGGCCGAGCCGCGATTCGGCCCACTGTTGCTCTGGGATTTGGACAACCTGGCCATCCGCGGGATGGAGTATTCCCCGGCACACCAGACCGTGCTGGTGGTCGCCGGGCCAGAAAAAGATGGGCCGCACTTCTCCCTCTACCGCTGGGATGGAGATCCCGCCGGTCAACCCACTTGGATCCACACCATCACCACCGGACCGGATCAGTTGACGCCCGAAAGCCTGGTGACGTTTCCGGGGCAGGACCGCGTGCTGATCATCAGCGACGATGGCGATCTGATCGTCCCCATGGAGCGAACCGGCCAAGGCGATTCCGGAAGCGGAGAGCACATGAGGAACAAGGAGATCTCGGATCCCGCCTTCAGGCGGTTCAGGACCTTGTGGATCGACGTGCAGGGGCAGTCGCCTCCGACTTCGTGAAGGTCTGCGTGCTCAGCGTATGGCCGTCTCGTCCTCGATTTCAATGACTTCGCCGGTCTGCGCATCGATCTCGATTTCCATAAACCGGCCCAGGGCTCTCAGAGCGGTCTCGTACGTCGGGCGGTCGTCGTCCATTTCCAGTTCGATTTCATAGACGTCACCTTCCACTTCTTTCATTGAGCGGGCGAGGGCTTCGGTGAAACCGAGACGAGCCTGGGCATGGAGGGCGGTTGGATCATCCCCGAAGAGGGGGACCTCCTCCGGTTCCTCGACGACCTCGAGCGACTCATCAAGCTCGATCTCCATGACGCGTTGGCCTTGCAGGAAAGTCACGACATAGACGGCCAGGCCGTCCTCGGTGGCCAGATGCAGCTTGAGCAGATTGTTCTGGCCGAATTGTTCCACCACCTCCTGGAGCACCTCGGCAAAGGGTCTGTTCACCTGCTCCAGCGCCGATCGAGCCTCGGCCTGTTCGTGGGCCAGCCCGGCCTTGGCTATGCCCTCGACAAGCAGCGTGGGCACCAGCAGAGGGAGTTCAATGAGCAGTGACAGGTCGATTTCAGGCCGCGTGCGGACCGTGGAAGGATCGAGCGGCGGGCCCCCGATATCGTAGGCTGCGCGCAGGGAGGCCGGATCGCGGAGGACAACCAGGTGCTCATCGAAAAATGCTCCAATCGCCTCCCAATCCTTCATCACCTCCGCGTGTTCGTCATACACGGCGCCGCGCCGGGGGTTCACGACCAGGGCGACCATGTCATTGGCCAGGTACGCCTGCGCGTCCGTGCGCCGATCTCCAATTCCGATCAGGAGGTTGGGCGAACTCCGCCGGAGGGCGGCGATCGCCCGCTTCTTGAACGATCCGGGCCAGTACACATCCAGCATGCGGGCGGTGGTCAGCACCGTGCCCGAGGGAAAGCCTCTGTCAGTCAGCCACCTGCGAGTCTGGACGGTCAGCCATTGGGGCCGCGCGGTCAGATAGGTGATATCAAAGTGCTCACTGAGGCCGAGGAGCACGTCCCGGGCATTCCGATGAGGACGCGATTCGTCGGTCCCGATGCCAAGGATCAGACTGGGGTAATCGGTGATGGAAATGGTTTCATCGATATCCACGATGAGACCCACGCGGTCCTGGCCGTTCCGCGTGGCCTGGCTGGTTGGAGCCGGCGGCGCCTGCATCACGCGCTGCGGCCGTTCGCCCGGCGCGTGGCACCCGGCAGGAATGACATGCACCAGACTAACCAGACAACTCAAGCCGACAGCAAAGCCACGGGTATGCATCAGCGGGCTCCCTAAATCTCCTTGAGTGCCATTCTGGCCGGTGGAAGCGGCCCCCGCAAACGATGCCCCGCTTTGTCCCCTGGGCCTCAGCAGACCGGATCCCCTGCCGTGGCCCATGGCGGAAATCATCCGAAGCGCTTAGAATCCGGTTGCGTTGATCGATACCTCTTGAGTCACCAGTCGGGGGAGGCTTCGTATGGCTACTGCGAACGAGAAGCGTCGGCGTGTGCTGCTCATCGGCGGAGCGGCGCTGGCTCTGGTGTGCATAGGCGTCGTGGGCTTCCTGGCCCGCGGCTCTTCCAATACGCCGGGCGATCGTACGCTGTGCGGCGAAAACCTGGAAGCGATCGGCCGGGCCTGCGCCAGTTATGCCAACACGCATCAGGGCAATTTTCCGCCCTCGTTGAGCGAGCTCGCCGGCACCAGCGGCAACACCTTAACCGCGGAGCAGCTTACCTGCCCCAACGCCGGCAAGAAAGGCCGCGGCGGCGATTTTGTTTACGTGCCGGGCTATCGAAGCACGGACAGCCCCGACAGCATCCTGGTTTACGAACCGCTGGGCAATCACAAGAGGAAGCCCGGCGGCCACGTGCTCCTGCTGAACGGCACAGTGAAGTGGCTCACCGCCGAACAGCACGCTACGGCGATGGCCCAGGTCAAAGCGCACCAGGCGCGCGTGCCGGCAGCCCGATGATCATGCTACCGGGGCAGAGTAAAGTAGAAGGTTGACCCCTCTCCGGCCTGGGACTCAACCCAGATGCGTCCGCCGTGTTGCTGCACGATCTTGCGGCAGGTGGCCAGCCCGATGCCGGTGCCGGGAAAGCGGCTCTCATCAGGGTGGAGCCGCTGAAACATGGCGAACACGCGCTCATGATGCTCCGGCGCGATGCCGATCCCGTTGTCGGACACGACGAAGACCCACTCATCGCCATCCGGCCGGGCGCTGATGTGCACCTCGGGCGGGGCGTCTCCACGGTACTTGATGGCGTTTTCGATCAGATTCTGAAGGAGCTGGCTGAGCAGGCCCACGTCCGCCCGGACGGTCGGCAATCCGGCGGACGTGAGGGCAACCCCGGCCTCTTCGAGCTTGGGTTGCAGCGTCTGGCGAAGCTTCTCCAGCACCTCTTGCACATTCACCGGCCCGATGTGAAGCCCGCCCTGACCGACGCGGGAGTAGCTCAACAGGCTCTTGATCAGGCGGCTCATCTGGTCGATGCCGCCCCGAATCCCCTCCAGCGCGTCGCGCATTTCGGGATTGAGCGAGTCGCCGGCCTCCGCGCTCAACAGGTAAGCGAAGCCGGAGATCGCGGTCATCGGCGAGCGTAGATCATGAGAAAGCACCGAGGCGAACTGCTCGAGCTCGGCGTTGGAACGCGCCAGTTCGCGCGCATACTCTTCCATGGCCCTGGCCTGTTCGGCGAGGCGAGCCTCCACCTCCTTGCGCTCCGTAATGTCCACATTCACCGCCACGCCCCCCAGGATGCGGCCCTCGGAATCGCGGACCGGCAAGGCATAGTTCAGGATGGTGCGCCGGCCGCCCTCGGCCCCTGGGATCTGCATCTCTTCAGCCAAGCACACCTCGCCCCGTCCAATCGCGCGGGCCATCCCCCACTCATGGGCCTGCACGCGCCGGCCATCCGGCCACCAGGCCGCATAGTCCGTCGCGTAGTGGTTCGGCCCTTCCGATAGCGGAGCGTGTCCCCAGATGGCGTCGGCGGCCTCGTTGGTGGCCACCACTCGACCCCCGGCATCTGCGATGAACACCGCCACCGGCAGCGCATCGAGCACCGCCTGGAGCTGTCGATGCTCGGCATCGGCTCCGGCCATCGCCTCCGCGCGAGCCTGATCGGCCCACTTCCGCTCGATAGCCACCGCCACCTGGTCGCAGACCACCCGTAAGAGCTCGATCGTGTCCGTCGAGAAACAAGTCTGGCGCCGCGTCCCGAACGACAGCGTTCCAATCAACCGACCATGGGCGATCAGTGGGTGGCACGCGTACGCCGTCACCCCGAGACTGCGGATCAGACGGGTCTTCGGGTCCCGGTTTCGCTGAACGTCCTCGACGACGATCCGGCAACGCTGCTGGGCGACCGTGCCACAGATGGCCTCACCAAACGACAGGTGCTCAATCGGGCCGATCGTCTCGGGGTCGATCCCGCCGAAGGCCGCGAGACGCAGGCCGCTCTCATCCGGCTTGACGGTGAAGTGGAAGTAGAGCTCCAGGCCCGTTTCTGCTGCGAGCCGTTCCAGGATGCTGTCCAGGACCTCGACGGGTTCCTCGGTCATGAGCAGCCCACTGGCCACCTCAGACAGCACCCGCAGGTACTGGCCGGCGGAACGTGCCTCGGTATGATTCGCTTGCGTATCCGCGGACGGTGGTGCCGCTCTCAGTGCATCACCATCACCGTCCGTCGAGCCCTGTTCCCGCAGCCGTCGTTCGGCAGCCTCGAGCTGCCGGCGCAATGCCCGAATCTGCTCGCGCAGCACGGTAGCCTCTGGCTCGTGGTTGTTGAATGTCGACATATCAGGTACTTGCCCCACCCTTTCAACTCCGTCAAAAACTCACCATGACAGAGATATTAGGTACGCCCCTGACCGTCCAGCCAGTCCCCTGACGAGGGAAGCCAAAGCCGACACGAGCCGGCTGTACTCGGGGCGGGCACTCGCCCTTATAATGCGCACCGACACTTGAACCCTGCTCAACAAGGAGAAACCATGAGTGCGAAAAAGATCCTCATGATCGTGGGTGACTACGTGGAAGACTACGAGGTGATGGTGCCTTTCCAGGCCCTGCTGATGGTCGGCCACTCGGTGCACGCGGTCTGCCCCGGCAGGAAGAACGGCGAGCAGATCCGCACGGCCGTCCACGATTTCGATGGAGCCCAGACTTACAGCGAGAAGCCCGGCCACAACTTTACGCTCAATGCCACCTGGGCCTCCATCAATGTGGAAGACTACGACGCGCTGGTGATTCCCGGCGGCAGGGCGCCGGAGTACCTGCGGCTCAACGAGAGCGTTCTCAAGGTGGTGCGCCAATTCGTCAACGCCGACAAGCCGATCGCGGCCGTCTGCCACGGGTTGCAGATCCTGACGGCGGCCGGCGTACTGAAGGGCCGAAGCTGCTCGGCTTATCCGGCGGTCGGGCCGGAAATCAGCGGTTGCGGCGGCCAATACGTCGAGGTGCCCCTGGACAAAGCCCACGTCGACGGAAACCTGGTCACCGCCCCGGCCTGGCCGGCCCATCCCGACTGGCTGGCGAAATTCCTGAAGGTGCTTGGAACCAGTATACAACCCTGACCGAGAGCTGAGCACTCATGCTGCGTATCGCCGCGCCGTTCAAGCTGCTCGTGGACGTGCTCATGCCGCGCGGTTGCGCCGGTTGTGACGCGACCTTGGGCCCGGCAGACGGCGCCTGGTGCGCGGCGTGTGCGGCCCTCATCCTGCGCTCACAGAGCGTGGCCGCCTGCCCGCGTTGCGGAAAAGACGCCGGCCCTTACCTGGCTTCGGTCGAGGGATGCCCCGAGTGCCGCGGACAACCCTGGCCGCTCGATGGCATGGCCCGCGCCGGCCCCTATGCGGGGGTGGTGGGCGACGCCGTGAAAAGGCTC
>BTUC01000332.1:0-7999 GCA_045863575.1 Phycisphaerae bacterium | reverse complement strand
GCCGCTACAGAACTGGAAGAGGCACTCGCCCGGTGCCGCCTTGCTGGCCGTTTCGCCTGTGATTCGAAGTATGTCGGCCCTGCGGTGGACTCAAGCGGTCCGCCGGGGACCTGTCTGCGCGTGGACGGCGGCCACGGTCATGACCGGCCTGGCCATCCTGCCCTGCGGATGCACGGGCACGAATGATGGCGGAGGACTCGCCGGCCTGTTCCAGAGGCCAGGTACGACCACCGCTCCCTCATCCGAAAACTCCGAGACCGTGACCACCGCACAGGGCATCGAGCCGCCCAGGATGCTGATGTTGCAGGTCAGCTTTGACCTGCTGCGAACGCGGGTCCCGGCGGGGACATTCAGCCGCTCGGGCAAAATCTGGAATCACCTGGACGAGCAGGTCCTGCCGGTGGAGGTCGCCGCCCTGCTCCAGCGCAACGGCCTGCGCATCGGCAAAGGCAAGCTGGACGCGTGGCGGCCGATCAAGGCCCTGCTGGAGGCCGAGCGCGACGTCACCTCGACGCAGGACGCGGCCCTGCTCACCAACGGCTTGCCCCTGACCATCGAAATCAACCGTCGGCCCCAGGACCAGACGCTCTTTCTTTTCCGCCCCAACGGCAGTCTGGTCGGAGCGCCGCTTCCGGCCAGCACCAACGTGATCCGCGTCGAGTACGCGGTTCCGCCCACCCAGCCGGAGTCGGTTGAACTGGCCATCATGCCGGAGATCCGGCTCCACGCGGCCGAGCCTGAACTCAGCCTGGACCCGGCCAGTTGGAACCGGCCGCTGGCGCCGCCCTCGCGAATTCTGCGCGAGCTGTCGGCGCGGATTATCGTCGCCCCGGGTGAGTTCGTTGCCCTGGGCCCCAGCCCGGCCGCCGAGCGGGCCCACACCATGGGCTCGCTGCTCTTGCGCGAGCAGGAGGAAGGGCGGGAATACGAATCGATGTACTTCATCACGCCGAAAGTGAGCCGCCGCGAGACGGTCGCTCCAGAGCCGATGGGTACGGCCGGACCTGCCGTGCCTGCGCGTAGACCATAGAATAGATCATGTTCCAGGGTATGCACGAGCAATTCTTTCAGGATCTTTGCCAGTATGCGGGGCTGGCCCTGATCGCCACGGATGAAGAGCTGCACATCCGCTTCTGGAACCCGGCGGCCAGCCGCATGCTCGGCGGCTCGGCGGAGGCGATGGTGGGCCAGCGGGTCAGTTCCATCGTCCCCGCGGAGCGCCGTGAACTGGCCAACCGGCTATTCGAGCGGACGCTCAGCCGAGGCGATATCAGCCAATTCGAGTTCCCCTACCGAAGCCCCACGGGGCAGAGTACCTACCTGGCGGTCACCATCTCCCCCATCGTCGAGCCTCAGGGCCGCACTGTGGGAATCTCCGTCTACATACGTGACGTGACCCGGCGGATGGAACTCGAACGCGAGATGGCCGACGCCCAGAAGATGTCTGCCCTTGGCTCCATGGCCGGGCAGGTGGCCCATCATTTCAACAGCCTGCTGGGCGGCATCCTGATGTCGCTGGACTTCGTGCAGAACAGCGACGACCCGGTGGTACTCCGCAGGGCCGTGCGCAACACGCTGACCGCGCTCACCCGCATCAACTCGATGACGCAGGCGCTGTCGGCGTTTGCCGAGGGCGACCGCAGCCAGTGCCCCATCGAAAGGCTGTCGGATACCGTCGGGCGGTTTGTCGCGGGTCTCGAGCCGAAACTCGCCGGCCGAGGCGTCCGGCTCGAACACAGTATTCAACCGACAGAATTGCGTCTCCCAGGTAAACGGATTTTAACCGTCCTGGAGAACCTGGCCGCCAATGCGCTGGAGGCCATGTCCTCGGGAGGTACGCTGGGTATCGAGCTGCGCTCCGGCCCAGACCCCGGGCACGTGGAGCTCTCAGTCAGCGATACCGGGCCAGGCATCACGGCCGAAAACCTGCCCCACGTGTTTGAGCCCTTCTTCACCACCAAGTGCAGCACCGGCGGCGAATCCAGTCACCCCGGTCTCGGGTTGGCGGTCGTTCACGGCATCGTCCGCGAGCTGGGCGGTACCGTGGTGATGCGTTCCATACCCGGCGAGGGGGCGGTGTGTACCGTAGTTCTGCCGCTCCAGAGGACGTGACCCGGGCTCGCCTGTGAGGCCGTTTCCCCCACCTGCCCGGCCGGGCGCCTCCCAAAAAATGGGGGATTACCGGACGTGCAAAGGGTTGCAACCCGTGAACCTCATCCGTATGATGAACCCCCGACGGCGCTACCAAGTGGGATTGCAAATGCCTGCGTCTGTTCTTAGGCTCAGATACGACTTCCCAGCCACCGAATGCCCCAATGTATTGTATAAAGAACGTGTTTGTGGAAGGTCGATAACATAATCGCACAGTGATGCTGTGTGTCCAATAAGAGCGAACGCCTGAACACGCCTGCATTCCGCGAGTAAGAGGAGATAGTCCTTCCCCATGATCCAACAACGGTTCAGCAGCGCACGGGTGCGGGTTTTTGTTGGACTTATTCTGGCGTCGGGCCTGGGCTTGCAGGCCCAGCGGGCTTGGAGCAACCGGGCCGAGGAAACATCTCCCCGAAGTTCGGTCGCCGCCCCGGTCAAACACGCAGGCAACGTAGCCTTTGCGGCCCCCGCCCGTGAAACGGCCAACCCGGCGCTTACCCTGGAGGCGCGGGCAGCAAAGGACCCCCTGGGCGTTCTCCAGATGGCCCTGGATCGATACGACCGCAGCGTTCGCGACTATACCTGCACCTTCACCAAGCAGGAGCTGGTCAACGGCAAGTTGACCCAGGAGCAGGTGATGCGGGCCATGTTCCGCGAGAAGCCCTTCAGCGTCCGCCTGGAGTGGACGCAGAATGCGGACAAGTGTTCCCGCGTGCTCTACGTGGCCGACAAGTGGCTCGAGAAGGGCCGGCAGATGGCCGTCGTCGAGCCGGCCGGCGCCATCGCCCAGCTCTTCGTCTCCTACGTCATGCGGCCCATTGATGGGGAGGATGCCAGAAAGAGCTCCCGCCGCACCATCGACCAGTTCGGCCTTCGCAACTCGCTGCTGCTGACGCTTAAGTACTGCCAGCTCGCCGCGGAGAAGAAGATCCTCGACCTCGCATTCAAAGGCACCAGCAAGATCGGCGAGCGGCCGACGCTGGTCTTTGAACGACGTCTGCCCTACACCGGCGATGACGGCTTCTGGCCCGATCGCGTTCTCGTTGTCCATCTCGACCGCGAGCTCCTCCTTCCGGTCCTGTGCGAGGCATTCGCGGACGATCAGAAGACCAGGCTCCTGGGCCGCTATCAGTCCTCGGACATCGAGCTGAACTCCAATCTGCCGGACGCCACCTTCACCAAAGAGGGCATGGGCCTCTGACTTAGATCCCACTCCATCAGGCCACGGAACCGGTTCAGGATATGGCACCCGCATGCGGCGCCGGCTTGCAGCCGGTGTATGCCCGTGGCACCGGTTTCCAACCAGCGTATGCCGTTCTACAACCTGCGGAATGTACACCGATTGGAAACCGGCGCCACATGCAGCCCCATCTTGAAAATCCCGCGCCACCGGTCACCATGGTGAGAGCGTCCTGACTCGATTCAACGCCGCTGCCATGGAGGACCACACGCATGCCGCCTCGATCTCGGCTGAATTCCGCACTCATTCTCGGCCTGCTCCTCATGCCCACCATGGCGGCCGATCACTTCGCCGGGCGGTACTTCGCCGGCCATGGAGACACCGAATACCTCGAGCTCCTGGAGGCTTCCGCACGACTGTTCAATCCCGATCCTGAGTTCCAGAGCCTGCCCATGCTGTACATGCCGGCGTGGAATGGCCTCGTCGAGGGACCCACGTGGAGCGCGTGGTGGATCCAGAACAGCTACGGGACGACCTGGTGCGCCCTGCCGTTCCTGCGGGAGCCTTTCTGCACCTGGCTTCAGAACTCGCAGGATCTGTGGTTCGACCAGATGGGCGATGGGAAAACGCCGCGCCCGTTCACGCAGCACACCGGCAAGCACTTCGATTGGGTGCCACCCGACGGATGCCTCTGCGATGCGGCCAGCCCGGGGTGGTTCGTCGCCAAGCAAGGCGACGGGCGGGTGGACATTCACGATTGGGGCATGGAGTTCACAGCCGCCGGGCTACTCATGCAGGCGGAGCTGCTGCTCATTTCGCGGGATGAAGCGGCCATCGGCAGGTACCTGCCCAGGCTGGAGCGCTGCGCCGGCTTTATTGAGACGCGCCGCGACCCGAAGAACGACCTGTTCCTGGCCGGCCCGGCCGGCAACCTGCTGGCCCCCAGCTACGCCGGATACAAACGGCCGGACGGGACCTACGACAAGGCTTATCTCACCGGCTTGTCGGTCACTTACATCGCGGCCCTGGATCGGCTGATCGAACTGGAGAAGCTCGCCGGGGCCAGTGAGAAGGCGGCCGCATACGCCCAACGCCGCGAAACCGCCCGTAAGGGACTGGCCGCTCTGGCGACCGACGAAGGCTACTTCATTCGCTCACTCGACCCGGACGGCACACGTCATGGCGTGTTCGGCGCGGAGAAGCACGGCTATTTCGAGGCGTCGCCGAATCACGACGCCATTGCGCTTCGGGTCGTGGGCGATACGCAGGCGAAGCGCATCTACGCGAAGCTGGCTTCCATTCCCGGTCTGCGGCCGCACGCGTTCGTGATTCCCAATTATCCCTCCTACGACGACATGTACGAGCAGCCGGCCGGCCTGTGGGGCTTCGGCACGTGGGTGAACGGCGGCCACTGGTCCACCTGCGAGGGTCGGATGATCATGGCTTACTACCGGCTGGGCGAATACGAGGACATCCGCGCGTCCATCCGGCAGCTCATGACGTTCGTGCGCCGCTGGCGCATGGATAACCCGCTGACGAAATTCGGCAGCGACGTCTACCAGCCCAAGGAGCCCGTGAACCTCTGTTACGACACTTTCGCCCCTGCGGCAGCCATGATCCGTGGCCTCTTCGAATACCGCTACCAGGCGGACAAGTTGGTGATCGTGCCGCATATCCCGCCAGGGATCACGCGTCTGGAACAGCGCTTCCCCGTCCGGTTTGGGAACAAGCGCCTGCTCCTCTCCACCGCCGGCGCGGGCCCGATCACGCGGGTACTGGTCAACGGCCGACGCTGGCTGCACTATGATGAACACACCGTCACACTGCCCTACGCGGACACACCCGCACCGGCCACGATCGAAATCCTGCTGGGTGGATCGAGATCCGCAGAGCCGTTGCCACCGCCAAAGCCCTCGCGAGCGGCCGCAGCCTCGGCCTCCGCGATGGGAGATCCTCGGCTGGCTCGCTTGAATCGATGGCTGCAAGCGATGGAAGACGCGGGTCTCGGCGATACCTACGAAGCGGCTCACGGCCGGCTGTGCGTCGAATTCGACGGCGCCAGGCGTGAACGAAAGGCTCTGTTGGCCTCCGGGGAGCTCAAGCCGCTGGAAGACGCCAGGCATGCAGCGGCCGAACAGATGTACGCCCGGACGGCCGAGCGCCTCTACACCGGATTAGAGCAGACCCTGGCGTCATACGCGGCATCAGAAAGCGAAGTGAAGCGAGAAATACACGTCTTGTGGAGGCAGAGCCGCGTCCCCTGAGTGTGCCACTGCTGTGCTCGCCTCGCCGAAGCTTGTTCGCGGAGGCAGGTCAGCAGTGCTTGGACGCCACAGGCGCTCTTCTTGCTCCCGCACTGCTCACAGTCACAGAGCAGTGGCACACGCATGGGGTAGAGTCTTACGAGGTTCGACCCGGCGTGGGACTACGCTACGTGTCCGCGAATGCCTACAGCGGTGCGGCGCAGATCAGCAGGGCCAAGATGGTGCCAGGAAAGCCCCCGTTCCAGGCGAGCGTCCAGAAATCATCCGAAGCGCGGGTGAACTCGAGATTACGTTCGCGCTCTGACTCGTAGCTCGCCCGCACATCGAGGATGGCCACATGCTGGGGCTGGGCTTCGAGCCGGAGTACATGCTCGAATTGGGCCGCATTGATGGGTGCCGGCCGGGCCGGCGGAGCGGCCGGTGTCGACGTGGCCACAAACCCGAGGATCAGACCTGCCGCGGCATATGCTCTAACGCGTTTCATCGCGTCACCTCTCCTTTTTTCCGGACCTGCTCAGCCCCCACGCCTGGCTCCTCCCGCGGCGGCACGAGCACGACCATCATAGCATGGCCGCCACGCGACCACAGCTCCTCGAACTCGCCGGGCGTGCAGGCGTGCAGCGGATGCTGGGTCGATGGATCCAGATAGTATATCGTATCGGACGATTCCGCGTCCGCCTTCGACGAAACGCCGATCACGACCACCGCGTGGTTGAAGGCCGGATCAGCGCCCTCGCGGTTGATCACGCAAATCACGGGATACCGGCGGACGGTCAGCCAGTCGCGCAGCCCCCGCGGGGGCGGCCCGTCCAGCCCGCCTTCCACGGTCATCAAATGCAGGCCGCGCTCCTTGAGGTAGCGCTTCACCTCGCCCACCCGACTGACGTCCGCCCTCTGGTGCTGAAAGTCCGCGAGCATCTGCTTCTCGCTGAACCGGAGTGCATCCACCGTGTAATTGGCGGCCATGGCCGTACTGGCCAGCAGGCAACTGGAGTAAGTCGTGGCCGCTTCGTAAGGCACGGGCAGAGCACCCGGCGGATAGGTCTCCAGCCGCCGCGGCGTTTGGCAACCGGACGCCAGCACAAGCCCCCCCAGCAGCGCCAAAACACGGGTCAGCCTGGCGATCATCTGTCCCCCCGCCTGGAACCCGCCGGCGCGACCTGAAAGCAGGCGGCACTGTTGATGGATATACCCGGCCGGTAGTGGAACACCTCGACCGGCTCTAACCCGGCCCGCCGAGCTGCCGACAGCAGCTCGCGCGTCCAGATCGCTCCGCGGCACTTGGGTTCTTTGAACAGGACCTTACGAACTAAGCGGCGGCTCCAGTAAGTGATGCTGGCCCGATTGTAAAACGACAGGATCACGTATCGGCGGGCCAAGCGGCAGGCCTGGCGCAGGACGATTTCGCGATCGTCACGCGTACGGCAGTGATGGAACAAGCGCCAGACCAGCACGACGTCCACACTACCGTCGGCCAGTGGCGGGACGGCCAGGTCGCAGCATACGTCACCCAGCACGTGGCCGTTGGGGCCCAATTGTCGGGCGTGGCCAACCATTGCATAGGACAGATCCCCGCGCAGCAGGCGATGGCCGCACTGGGCGGTGAGCTCGCTGAAGCGGCCCGTACCGCAAGGCAGATCCAGCACCGTGGCCCCCGGCGCACACAGCCGCAGCCAACGGCCAACGAGGGTCTGCTCGGTATCGTAGTGGCGGTACAGGTGGCGCTGCCGGCTGTCGGCGTAGCGGATTTCCGCTTCCGGCAGTAGCCAGTGCTCGGCATACTTGGCCAGCGAAGAACTGCTCGAACGGGCATCCGCGCGAGCCGCGGCAGGATCAGGGGTTTCGGCCATCGGCGTATTGTGACCCATGTGGCCCAGGTTTGCCAACTACTGGTCCGTCAGACGGATTACATTCTTATAGCCGCTGAACTCGCCGCCGCCATCGATGCTGATGTCAAAATCCTCGCCGGCGTCGAAGCACTTGTGCACTTCCTCGAACAGCCGGCGCATGAGACGGCGGTACCGCAACGAGGCCTCGTTCTGCTTCTCGTCGTCCATCTCGCGCACCCACCAGAGGTCCCAGCAGTGCTTTCGGGTGGTGGGTGACTCCAGGACGGCCAGGTAACCGTAGGGGATGGTGATCAGCTTGTCACGCATCGGCTGGGGGCCGCGGATGCTCGGCCGCGGATGGGCGACGGCATGGTCGCGGACGATGCGCGAGAGCGCAAGCTGCTCGGGCCATGGCAGATGATGCCCATGATCGGAGGTCCAGTACCAGACGTACCGCGCCCCCATGTCGTACGCGAGCTTGACGGCCAGCGGGTTGAGCTTCGGATCGGCCTGGCCGTAGATGGCCGTGCCCCAATCCGCGCCGAACGGCCGGGTGCCCCCGCGCATGACCGCAT
>BTUC01000331.1:0-8003 GCA_045863575.1 Phycisphaerae bacterium | reverse complement strand
GCGCCGGTCAACGACATCGCCGAAGCAGCGGCGGGCGCCGACCCTGCGGCCGCACCAAAGAAAAGGGAGAAAAAAAAACCCCACCCCCCCCCGCCGCGGGGTCCCCCCTTCTTCCCCAGTGGAAACGCGCGGGGGGATCCCGCCCGCGCGGCCGTCCGGCCGTCACTCCGCTGCAGGCTCGCGCACACTCATCTAAAATTCGCATTCCACGGAAGATACGCAGCATCCGCACATGGGTCAACCGAGCCCGTCGACTCACCGGCCCCTCAGAGCCCTGAGCGCAAGCGAGTGGGGAATGGACCGCGAACGCCTGTGAGTAGGGAAAGCGCCCCGAACGCCCGCGAGTGAGGATCGCGCCCCGAGCGCCGACGAGGACGAGCCTTGACCCCCTGCGAGGGATCGGGTGCTGCGGGGGCCGCTGGCCATTCGGCTCCTCGCTCGCGCTCAGGGCTCTGACGAGCCGCAGCCTAAAGTATGAAGGACCGGTGCGGGGAGTTATCGGGTGTGCCCGGGCTTCAGCCGCATCATGAGCAGGATGGGCCAGTGCAGATACTTGATCGCCCGCGGAGAGCGCCGGGCGAGTTCCTCGTCTACCGCGTGTTCACTGATTTCGTCGATGCTCAGGCCGGCCCGCACGGCGGCCATGATGTAGTCGCTCACCTGGTGCGGCCAACTCGCGGGGCGGGTCTCACGTCCGGTGGCCGGATCGGTAAACCTGGCCTGGATGCCACGCAGCATCATGGCCGGATGCATGATCGACAGCACAATGCGTCCGTCGGACAGGATCGAATTCGGATTCGTCTACGGCTCGGTGGCACGGGGCGAAGAGGGCCCCGCCAGTGATGTTGACCTGATGATTGTGGGTCAGGTCAGTTTCCGAGAGGTCATCGGTGCCCTGCAGCGCGCCCAGCAGCAGCTTGCCCGCGAGGTCAACCCCACGGTCTATTCTCCCAGGGAATTCCGTGATAGGCTGTCTGGGCGGCATCCCTTCCTGGCGGCGGTCATGAACGCACCGAGACTGATGATTCTGGGCACTGACGATGAGCTTGCAGGACTGGTTGAAGAACGGATGGCTGGCCAGCCACGTGACTTCCAAGAACGAGATCACCGATCTTCTCACCGTGATCGAACGCGATCTGATCAAGAAGCCGAGGAAATGATCAACCTGGCAGAGATGCTCCGGCAAAATGTTGTCGACTGGTTGCAGCGGAACCACCCTGAATCGCTGTAGCAAAAAGACTCCACGGGAGGTTCGCTCCCGTGGAGTCTTGTCGTCTGCACTCCAATGTGTGGTTGTTGGCCTCATCCCCAGGCGGCCGCTGGCCGTACAGCCCCGGCGACCGGTCCTATTTGATGAACAGGATCTCGCGGTACGTCGGCAGCGGCCAGAGGTCGTCGGCGATGACCAGCTCCAGCTCGTCCGCGATCTTGCGGACCTCGTTCATCGACGGAATCACCTCGTCGCGGTAGTGTTTGGCGTGGGCCAGCACGTCGCCTTCCGGATGGCGGTTGATGGCTGTCTCCAGTTCGCCCACGCGCCGCTCGAGGCTGCCCACCAGGGAGGTGATCCGGTCCAGGGAAGTGGTGTCCGGCGATTTGCCGGCATTCTTCATGGAGGCAGCCACCGAGGCCAGCTCGCCCTGGTACCGGTAGGCTGCCGGCAGGATCATCTGCCGGGCGATGTTCATCGTCAGCAGGCTTTCCGTGTTGATGTCCTTGCAGTAACGCTCGGTGTAGATCTCGTAGCGGCTGTGCAGCTCGCGCTCCGTGAGCACGCCGTACTTGGCGAACAGCTCGGCGACATCCTTGTCCAGCAGATGGGGCAGGGCATCGACGGTGTTGCGGTAGTTGGGCAACCCGCGTTTTTCGGCCTCCGCATGCCACTCCTGAGAATAGTTGTCGCCGTTGAAGATAATCGCCTTGTGCTCTTTCAGTATCTTCTGCAAAAGCTTCTGCACGCTCGCGTTCAAGGTCGGTGCATCGGTCTTGCCGCCGGTCGCCTTCTCCAGTTCCGTGGCCACGTAGTCGAGGCTCTCGGCCATGATGGTGTTCAGGGCCACCAGCGGACCGTTGATCGACTGGCTGCTGCCCACCGCGCGGAACTCGAACTTGTTGCCGGTGAAGGCGAACGGGCTGGTCCGGTTGCGGTCGCCCGCGTCCTTGGGCAGCGGCGGGAGGATGTCCGCGCCCACCGTCAGCGTGCCGGGCTCCCGGCCGCCCTTGACGGCGCCCTGCTCGATCTGTTCGAAGATCTCCGTGAGCTGATCGCCGAGGAAGACCGAGATGATGGCCGGCGGAGCCTCGTTGGCCCCCAGCCGGTGATCGTTGTTGCTGGACGCCACCGTGATTCGCAGCACCTTTGCCCACTTGTGCACGGCCCTCAGCACGGCCGCACAGAACACCAGGAATTGCATGTTCTCGTGGGGGTTCTTGCCTGGTTCAAGCAGGTTCATCTTCTCGGTGCCCAGCGACCAGTTCAGATGCTTGCCCGAGCCATTGATCCCGGCGAAGGGCTTTTCGTGCAGCAGGCAGGCCATGCCGTACTTCTGGGCCACCCGCTGCAGCGTGGCCATGATCAATTGCTGGTGATCGGCGGCCACGTTGGCGTTCTCATAGACCGGAGCAATCTCGTACTGCGCCGGTGCGACTTCGTTGTGCCGCGTCTTGACCGGCACGCCCAGCTTGTACAACTCACGCTCGGCCTCGAGCATGCAGGCCAGCACGCGCTCCGGAATGGCTCCGAAATACTGGTCCTCAAATTCCTGGCCTTTGGGCGGGCGGGCACCGAACAGCGTCCGGCCGCAGATGGCCAGATCGGCCCGGTTGAAATGGAAGTGCCGATCGATCAGGAAGTACTCCTGCTCGGGACCGGCCGTGGCGCTGACCAGACCGGGGTCGTTGTGCCCGAACAGCTTCAGCACCCGCTGAGCCTGCTTGTTGAGCGCCTGCATGGATCGAAGCAGCGGCGTCTTCTTGTCCAGGGCCTCGCCGGTCCAGGAGCAGAAGGCCGTCGGGATGACCAGCACGGTGCCGTTGGGGTTTTCAAGGATGTAGGCCGGGCTGGTGACGTCCCAGGCCGTGTAGCCGCGGGCCTCGAACGTGGCCCGGATGCCGCCCGAGGGGAAACTGGATGCATCGGGCTCGCCCTGGATCAACTGCTTGCCGCTGAACTCGGCGATGGCACTGCCGTCGCCGGTGGGCTGGAGGAAGCTGTCATGCTTTTCGGCGGTCAGGCCGGTCAGAGGATAGAACACGTGTGCGTAGTGCGTTGCGCCCTTTTCAATGGCCCACTGCTTCATCGCGGCGGCCACCGCATCTGCGACCGACGAGTCGAGCTTCTCCCCGCGTTTGATGGTGTTCTGGAGGGCCTTGTAGACGTCCTTCGACAGCCGCTCGCGCATCACAGCGTCGCAGAAGACGTTGGAGCCGAACAACTGACTCGAGGGCGTATCCCGGAAGTTCCAAGGCGGTTCGATAGGACGGTAGTTGGTTACCGCGGCGATGGCTTCCCGACGTGCATTGGTCACAACTGGGCACTCCTGTGCAGAGGCACTACAGGCGCATTCTCCCCAGCGCTATGGACAGGGCGTCCTGGTTTCAGGGCCGGACGCGCTCCCTACTCCTTGGGAGCTCCGCCGGCCCTGCCAAGCGATGGACAGGAACTATCTTAACAGCAGTAGCTCTGATATCAAGAGGCCTTTTGAAGAAGTTATTCTTATGCCTTGGGCCGGCGGCAGGGACTTCATCCGGGCGGTTGTCATTGTCGTGAAGCCCTGGGAGCCCCATAATGTAGGCACTTGCGGGCCGGGAGCCATGTTTTCTGGGTTTCGCTCGGGAATATCCCCCTCGTGGGCAAGGAGACTGGGCATGCGATCTTTGCAGATCGTCCGGGTAGTGAGCGGACTGGCGTTGATCATCTGTGCCGGATGTCCGGATTCCGGTGACAGGAGCCCTGAAGCAGGAGGAACGGCCATGGCCGAGAAGATCCAGGAAGCCGAGGCGGCCGGGGCGTCGCAGCGGGCGGTTGCCCCTCCAGCCAGTCAACCGGCCGGCATCCACGCTTTCGTGATGAAGGATATCGAGGGGCGCGACCTGTCGCTTTCAGAATTCCGCGGGAAGGTCGTGCTGATGGTCAACGTGGCCTCCAAATGCGGCTTCACGCCGCAATATGACGGGATGGAGAAGCTGTACAGGGATTACAAAGACAAGGGACTGGTCGTACTGGGAGTGCCCTCTAACGACTTTGGCGCTCAGGAGCCGGGAACCGAAGCCGAAATCAAGGAGTTTTGCAGCTCCAAATATGACGTCACCTTCCCGATGCTCGCCAAGGTGCCGGTCAAGAACGGGCCACAGCAGTGCGAGCTGTACCAGTATCTGTCGGACAAGAGCCGCAACGGCGTCCTGGATGCCAAGGTGGCCTGGAACTTCAACAAGTTCCTGGTTGGCAAGGACGGCCGGGTGATCCGGCACTATGAATCAAAGGTTGCCCCGCATGACCCGAAGCTGATCGCCGACATCGACGCCGCTCTCAAGCAGTGAACTCGGAGCCGACAACTTGTCATTCGTCCTCCTTTACGGCCGCTTCCCCGAGCTGGCCAAGCGCGAGACGCGCAGCGTCATCGTCCCGCCGGACACGGAAGGGCCGCTCCCGCCGGACGAGTATGGCTTTCTGGAAATGTTTTGCGACGAGCCCGGCTGCGACTGCCGCCGTGTTTTCCTGATGGTGGTGGGCAGGAATGATCCGCAATGTCACGCGGTGATCGCGTATGGCTGGGAATCGCCCGAGTTCTACATGAAATGGATGCACAAGGCTAACCCGGAGATGGCGGCGCGCCTCAAAGGCCCCATTCTCAATCCAGGCAGCCCCGAGACCGTACTCGCGCCTGTCCTGCTGCACTACGCCGAACACGTCCTGCTCCGCGATAGCGCCTACGTCGAGCGGGTCAAACGCCACTACGAGCTGTTCCGCGCCCAGATCGACGCCGGGCCTCGGCCGCACCTTAAAGGCGGGCGAACTGGAAAGAGGAAGAAACGTAAGTAAGGCGGCTTATACTGCCTATCCCGGCAGCGCGTGTGCCGCTGCTCTGTGAGCA
Source organism: Phycisphaerae bacterium (assembly GCA_045863575.1). GTDB lineage: Bacteria > Planctomycetota > Phycisphaerae > UBA1845 > PWPN01 > JAAXZI01. Next base: position 2,910 of record BTUC01000331.1, on the reverse strand, counting down.
GTGCTGGGAGCAGGAGCAACTGTCCGTGGTCCCCAACCACTGCTGACCCGCCTGCGCCAACCGCATCGGCGTGGCAGGCACAGCAGTGGCACACTCGCGCCGCTGGTCCGCGGGCTGCTGGCACAGGTTCTTCGCTGGACGGTCCGACACGGTTCCCGTTCAGGTCCCGTTGGGTCCGCTCAGCGCACCAACGCCCATGACGTCCTCGCGATGCTCATGGCTCTCCATGAAATCGAGCAGATTCTGCAACCGCGAGCGGCAATCGCCCACGATCAGCCGGTCGCTGGGCGTGGCTCTGGAGAGGTCATCGTGCACCGACGCCAGTATCTGGTCGAGATGCTCGTGCTCGAGGCTCAGCCGGTCGATCTCACTGGCCAGCGCCGGGCAGTGCTTCAGCACGGCATCCATGTAGCCAGTGTCCTTTTCCAGCGCAAAGTGGTTCGCCAAGTGGCTGCGGAAGGCGGCCACGTGTTCGCGAGTGCCGGAGATCCACTCCGCGACCCGGTCCTCGGGGAAAATGGCCACCTGCCGGCGGAGGTTGTCGGCAAGCTCTGCCACTCGGGCGTGCTCTTCACAGATCCACTTGGCCAGATCCTGCGGGGGCTTCATGCGGTTTGTCTCCTCAGAGTTGCGCCGGAGCTTCGGCCCGGCCCGGACCCGCATTATAACGGGCCATCGATGAGCCGCGATGGGGTGGTTACCACCTCGGTCGGCATCCTCTGGACAGCGCAAGCAAAAGACTAAGGAAAAGCGGCGAAAAGTCTGGAAGCCCGAGAATCGCATAACTCTCGGAAAAAGGCAAGTTTACGAGCGGTCTAGGGCCGGAGGGTTGTAGAAGTCGAAATGCGCTGGAACAGGCCGAAAACGGGGGTTTCGGCGGGTTGGCGGCAGTCTTTTAATTGCGCTGGCGTTTTTGGCGTGCGGCGTTCAAGGTGCGTTCGATAAAGGGTTTACGTGTTCAAGGAATCCGTTCCACCCCCTGGATCGGGCCTGAATCGAGCGCGCACACGCGCACACGGTTGTGCGCGCCAAGCGGTGACGCCTATCCGTCTAGGGTGAATTAGGTCAGAGGAGGCCGCTCTGGACCAACAGTTGAGTTACTTGCTTGGACGGACCTGAAGGCACCAAGGACTTATCCGGCCCGGGTGCTGCTCAATCAATTCATCCCAGCGGCTCTGGGGATTCCACTTTGCCAGATCTATGGCCGTTTCTGCCCCGCCCCGTACTCGTCGAACGGACTTCACTTTCCGCTGCGCTCTTCTCTTCTGATTCTTCAAGGTCATGGTCCACTTCCTCTTCCCGTGATAAGATTCGGCCCAAGACCGTTATCTTGCCCAGCGACGGAGCCAGCCTTTCTATTATAGTTCGGACCGGAGGGCTGACGTCTTCAATCTCCAGACCGATTCTCCGCAATTCGTCACTGTCCACGACGAATCCATGAGCAGGATAGTTCTCCGTGAGCGTTCGGGCGAACTGCTCGGCCGTGGCTTCTCCGTAACGGCGCTCCAACAGTCTCTGGGCGTACTCCTGAGCAACCTTTAAGATCCGCCCCATCTTCGTGTAGTGCACCGTGTTGATCTTCTCGAACAACGGGCGGATCATGTCAGTGACGAACTGGGTTGCGATCGGCAGAAGTGTCTTGACCTTCATGCCGCTTCGCCCAATGAACAGCGTGACGTGCTCATCGATCGCAGTCATTGCGAACGTGTTCAGTCTCTCCAAGGTCTGTACTTCGTCCAAAGCCGACAAGGTCTCTTCCCTCTCGTAATCCACAAGCTGCGCGTCAATCGGCCCTAGTTCGGCAAATCGCCCCATCAAGATCCTGTCGGCTCCCAATGTCAGGAGCGTAGCGGCGCTCTTCGCGTACCGCGGGACGACTGCCGTGAACCCGCCGCAGTGTTTCTGCAAAAGGCGAGCGATCTTATAGGCCTCATCAGCGTAGCCGCCGCTCGAATCGATCAGGAGTGCAACCGCTTTCCCCTCTTCTACAGTCGCCAAGCTCTTCATCAGACGTCTGTAGACCCAGTTGCTCACCATCTCATGCTCCTGCCCCTTGCTTCCTTGAAGTAAGCAAAGGACGGGCATCTGCAATTCGCGTTCCAAATCAAGTACCGTGTTGGCAATCAAATCAGGTACAGGCCGATCGGGCGGATAAATGGTGGCAAATGCAGCAGTTGCAGGCCGGCTGTTGGCGATCCCCTCCGCCTGTTCAGGACGGAGGTCATCGGACGGCAAGATATCCCCATTCCAGTGAGCCATGCTCTTCACCACGAGTAAAGGACTCTGCAGTCCTAGAAACCCCAACAGTATGGCGGATGGCTCGGCCGCTGTCTACGTGAACAAAATCCTAACCGTAAGAGACTCACTGGCGGGGGCGAGCCTGAATGAGAAGCCCTTCCAGCATCGCACAGCGGGCGGAGAGCTGGTCACGAGTCGATTCCCAGCCTTGGTCGAACGCGCAGGATGCGGCGTAGGGCTCTTCGAATGTGCGAAGCCAAAAGCGGGCTTGGCAGAGCCGTCTCTGCCACTCTATGACCTCGCGGCGGTCAGGCGACTTGTCCGGTTCGGGATTCAGCGCGGAGCGGAGAGCCTCTTCAGGTGCGTCTAGGATGGCTGGGAGTTCAGGGAATGTGAAAGTCTGTTCTCGAAAGCGCCGGGTGAAGAACTCGCCCAGCGGAAAGCCGTATTTGCCGGCCACTTCGCGCGGGGCGCGCTGGTCCAGGATCTGCCAGAGCCGTCCGAACACCATAACGTCGTGAAGAATGAGCACATCTGTCGGTGGAATTGATCGCAAGCCGAAGCGCTCGTTGAGGTCGGAATCGGCGAAACGGAAGCCGACAAGCTCTTGCCCTTCGGGCTTGATGCGGTTCGTGTAGCCCCAGAGGGAAAGTCGCTTCACGAGCTGCTCAG
>BTUC01000330.1:0-8025 GCA_045863575.1 Phycisphaerae bacterium | reverse complement strand
TGCGCACCGGTCGATCCATCGAATACGATGCCGCCAACATGAAGGTCATCGGCAACGACGCGGCCGACGAAATGATCACCGCCCGTTACCGGAAACCCTGGGTGCTGCCAGGAATCTGAGTGAGACTTCGAGGACCGGGAAACTTCTCCCGTTCGCGTCTGCCACTGCTCTGTGAGTCTCTGTGAGCAGTGTTGGAGCGAAAGAACCGTCCGTGGCTCCAACACTGCTGACCCGCCAACGCAAACGGCCGGCAGTGACGCCGACCGCTACAAGATCCTCTTTGTGCCTCTGTGTCTCTGTGGTGATTCAAGCGGATCGGAGCTGCCGCCGGCAATCCCGGCAGACCCACTGGCCGGATTCGATGCGGTGCAGCGACCCTAAGCGTCCGCAGCCCTCGCACAATTCCACGCGCGAACTCTGGGACGCGCGGGTCGCCTCTTCATTCAACTCGAGGATGTCTTCCAGGAGCTGGACCTGCAACCAGGCATTAATCGAACGGTCGCGTTGCATGGCCAGGATCTGCCCGAACGAACCGAGTAGCAGGAAGCTCAGCAGCCCCCCGCCGGCTGCCACGGCCGCGCCCAGGTAGAGTTCGGCGTAATCGTATTGGCTCAAGGCGTTATAAAACGGCCCGCCCAGGATGATGTTGTCCCGCAGAGCCTCGGCGCGAACCCAGAGGTACCCGGCCGAGGTCAGCCCTCCCACCAGGAGCCCCACCGCCAGCGCGTAGAAAGACGAGATCAGAAAGCGGATGATCGGGTAATCACGTTTCCGCGCCATTCTTCCACCGGATGACCATTCTACTCATCGGCATTCCGGTGTCCAGAACCCGAGCCGCGTGCGAGAACCTAAAGCCAATGGAGACAAGGAACTAAGGCACCGCCAGAATCACCTCATCGCCTGCCCCGGCCTCTACCCCATCGAACTCGCCGATGATCAGAAGCAGCCGCCGGCTGACGCGCCTCACTCCGGCAGCGTGACCAGCTCGGCCAGGCGGTTCATCTCCTGGCGTTGGGCCCAGTCGGCGAATCGCTCGCCGCCGGCCTTCTCGGCCTGGTACGCGCGGATCAGCCGCTCGATCGCCAGGTGCACCTGCTCGGCCGGAATCTTGATCTTCTTGTCGCCGTCGCGGCAGACGAAGCGCCCGAATTCGGGGTCCACGCCCATGCGCCCGCCCACCAGGAGGTGGTAGTGCTCCACGCCCTTCTGGCCCTTGTAGGTATACAGCGTGCCCTGAAGGCCAATATCAGCGATCTGGTATTGGGCACAACTGTTCGGGCAGCCGGTGACGGAAACAAAAATCGGCTCCTCGGTGGGCACCTGCGCCTCGAGGTAATCGAGAATGCGCTTGGCGCGGTCCTTCGTCTCCACCACCGCGAGGTTGCAGAATTGCGTGCCGGTGCAACTGAGCAGATTGCGCCTCAGCACGTGAGCGTCCACCGGCAACTCCAGATCAGCGAGTTCCTTCTTCAGGTCGTCAACCTGACCCGGCCGGATGTGCAGAAACAGGAGGTTCTGCTTGATGGTCGTATTGAGCTGCCGCTCGGGGTCCTGACAATACTTGTCAGCCAAGTCCGCGATCCGGGTCATCTGCTCGGTGCTGACGCGTCCACGGGGTACGGGAACGCCAACGTACATGAGCCCATTCTTCAGCGCTCCGACGCCAACGTGGTCATCATTACCGGCCCCGACCGGACCAACGATGCTGTCGTCATGATCAAGCCGGTAGCCCAGGTAGCTCTCCAGCTTCTCCCGGAATCCCTCCCAGCCGATGTCTTGCAGGTAGAATTTCAAGCGGGCCCGCAGCCGGCCCTGGCGCAGCGAGTCCTGATCGCGGTAGACATGGGTGATCTTGCGAACGACGTCTTTAACCAGCTCGATATCGGGCTTGAGAAACACGCGCAGGGACGGCCCGTAGTAGGGGGTATCCCGCAGCCCGCCGCCAACAGACACGCCCAGCCCGCGTTCCACCTGCCGGTTACGCACCCGCTCCACGCCAAAGAGGCCAATCTCGTTGATCTGCGGTGCGGCACAGTGAATCCGGCAGGCGCAGATCCCCGTTTTATGCTTGCGCGGCAGGTTGCTGAACTCCTTGCCGCCATCTTTGTACATGTCTGACAGGGCCTGGGCCATCCCGGAGATGTCCACAATCTCGTCGGCGAGCAGCCCGGCCAGCGGGCAGGCGGTGACGTTTCGCGGAGCATCCCCGCAGGAGAAACTCTGGTACATGCCCAGCTTGTTGTAGATCCGGTCGAAAACGTCGGGGACGTCCCGGATGGTCAGCCAGTGGAACTGGATGTCCTGGCGCGTGGTGATGTCACCAAAGCCCCGGCCATACAGCCGTCCGATCTCGGCGATCTCGCGAAGTTTGAACGCCGTCAGTGCCCCCCCAGGAATCTTCACGCGGAGCATGAAGTGGCCGTCGTTGGGCTTCTGACGGTACACGCCGTACCACTTGAGCCGCTCAAAATCGTCGGGCTCAATCGCACTGTACTCGCCAATAGCGGCATAGCGGTGGATGTCGTCCCAGACGTCCAAGCCGTCCTTGGCTCGCTTGATAGCTTCAACCTTCTCAGCCTTACTGGCCATCGTGACTACTGCCTTCTCGAAAGTGGGAGACCTCGGGCCCGAGATGATTATAAGGTAATGCGACACCAGGGCCAAGGGCGCCTCGAGGGCGACGGCCATGTTGGCAGCGCCAGCGCGTTTGGGAAATGATGCCGGACCAAGGGCAAGCAGCCGACCTAAGGCCGTTCCGTTGCCGGCAGGCTGGCTGGATACTGCTGACGTTTCAGCAGTTCCACGAATCGGCGGGCGGCTTCCATCTCCGGCGGTGCGGCCGCCGCCGCCCGTTCCAGGTCCGCCAACCCCACTTCTTCCAGGCCGCTGGAGTAGGCTGCAAAACCCAGCAGGAATCGGAGCCGGAAGTCATCGAAACGCCCGAGCCGGTTTTCCAGGTCCGCCCGGCGGCGGTCCAGTACCCGCACGTCCGCCACAAAGGCCTTCAAGTCAATATGGAAGAGCGCCAGGCGGTCGAACAGACGCATGGCCTGGAATAGATTGTTTGCACTGGTAAGGTAATCCCCAGCGGCCAGCAGGGCCATCGAACGCCCCAACATCGGCAGCGGGTTGCGTGGATCGATGGACCGGGCGATCTCGTACATATCGGCCGCCCGGTAGTACTGGCCCTCGTTGAGCAACCGCTCCGCCTCGGCCAGGTAGCGATTAAGCGCCGACGCCTCCGTGCCGACAAACGTCCTGACTGGCCCGATCGGGATCTCCCCGCTGGGGGTCGGTAGAGACTGTCCGGCTTGCCCGGGTAGGCCAGTAGCCGCCTCGCCCGGTCGGCCCCCTCCGGGCGATGGGGTCCCGGCGACGGCCGCATCGGGCATGCCGGGTTGCGGGCGTGCAGGCAACGGCCGAGCCAACGAACCAGTCGCGCGACGCATTCCTGCATACACATCCGGCGATCCCAGCAATGATCCGGTTCCGGGAGCCCAGACATCAGCACTCTCTTCCCCCGAGTCCGATCGCAAGCCCGGCGGTCTGCCTTCTAACCCCGGCGCCCGCCCGGGCTCCGCCAGCACCCCGTCGTCCTGCTGCGCTGGCACCTGCCGGCGTAACACGCCCGCCTCTGAACGGCCGCCGGGCAGCGCGGTTCGAACGCGCAGATCCACAGGACCACCGCCCGTACCCTGCCGGGCCTCAGCCGCCAGATCTGCAACCGAGACCTCCCGTACGGCACCGAACAGAGAGCTGCCCAAAAGGCGCTCGTTGACCTGGCCGGTGATTGGCCGCCCGTTGTCAATTCGAATGAGGCGCGATGGATTGGCCAGCAGCGAACCACCGGCGGCGTCCGCACCCGTCAATGGGTTGGTCAGGTTCTGCCGCTGGTCAGGACGCGCGGGCGAGTACGGCGAAATCAACTGTGAGCTACCCGGCTGATTCAGGCCCGCGATGATCGCACCGGTGTTCGCAACCGTGCTGCTGGGTGAGTAATACGTCCGGGGTCTTCCCATGACGAGAGGATTCTGCCGGGCAAGCGCCACGCTCACGGATTCGCGATTGAACGGCGTCAAGGCATCGGAAGGCAAGCCGTTCGAACTGGTGAAGAGCCCCAGACCCGGCAGGGTACCGCCTGAGTCAACCGACCCGTATTGACGGATAAACAGTGAACTGGGATCGCGAATCGGCGAGTAGCCCCGAAAGCCCAGCCCGCCGCCGACGTTGCCGGTCACAATTCGATTCGCGAGACCGGACGCATGCCCCGGCCGGGCGTAATTCAGGCCGGCAGATCCGACCTGCGGATTGGCGTCGAGCGCATGGCCCTGCTGAATCAATGTCTGAGCCGAAACGCACGTCGCCCCAACCGCGAGCGCGATCGCGGCCGCGAATGGCCGTGGAACTTTGACGGTCATGGCACAAGCCTCCCTCAGGCACAATCATCGGCAAAAGCAGCGGCCGCAGCCGACACTGCCCCCACGGCCCATAACTATTATATCCATCGGGCTTCCCCACCCCGTATGCTTTTGACCCGACCCGGGACGTGACAGGGGAATATGATCATAGGCATGAACCGCTCAGCCGCGAAAACGCGCATGGCCCCGAAAGGCTTCAGAATGCTGCCGGTGGCCCTTCTGGCCATTTCCTGCGATGTGCTCCGACCGCCCGTCAGCCTGGACCCCGTTGGTCCACCGCCCGTGACCGGGCTCTGCAAGACGCCGGTTACCGAGGCCTACGAAACCGCACTGGCACAAGCCCGCTCAGGGGAGTGCCACGGGACCTGGATCAGCATCGGGACCTGCGGGGCCTATCGCTACCTCACGCAGACCAACGGGTTTGAGGGTTGCACCGCGTACTATGCGCCCGATGACGGGCAGCTCATCGCGGTGGAGCAGTTTACCGACACGGGCGAGTCCAACTTCATCTTTGGCCACACGGTTTGTGACCTGTTCGTGGAAACCGAACGGGTGAGCTGCCCAGGCGCTTCACAGGAACCATGAGTTCGGATCACGCCACGCGAATGACGGCCGTCCGCCGGCAGACGGACTCGATACCGGGCAGGACGTACTCGCCAGCGACCACTTCCCAACTCATCTCCTTCGCCAGGCGGTAGCCGCTGGCCATCAGCGCCTCCGTGGACGCGTCGTCCACCGGCAGCAGCGAGATGATCTGCCGGGCCAGCTTCCCGGCCACGCGGATCTCCTGCTGATCGCGCTGCTCGCGCGACATGTTCAGAAGCTGCTCCATCTCCTGGGGCACGCCGTCCAGATCACAGTAGTCGGCGATGACTACGTTAGGCATCTCCTCGCCGCCGATGACCTTCTCGGCAAAGCTCGCGCATCCGCACACCGGCGTGACCACGCAGATACCCCCGAAGGTCAACGGCTCGAGCTGAGCGATGCCGAACGGTTCGTAAATGCTCTGGCCGAATTCCACGTCACTGCCGCGGCGAATGTCCATGAACTCCATGTCTTCCGGCATCCGCTCGCCGCACACGGCGCGTTCCCAGCCGAACTGGTTCACGTACACGATCTTGATGTTTCGCGCCCGGGCATTGAACTCCTGCACCCCCTCGTAGAAGAGGGCTTCGCCTCCGGAGAGGTCCGGATCGACCTCGCGGTGGGCCACCGGCCACCTCCACCACTTCTCCATGTTGCGGATGTCTTCCGGCTGGCGGCTGGGAATCTCCGTCGAGAGCACGAACATGACCGCCGTTTTGCCCATCCGGCGGAACTCACGTTCCATCTGCTCGAGGACGCGCAGGTCGCGCCAGAGGGCCTTGCTGACCACCATGCGGGTGACGTGCGTGAACACGTAGTCGGGCCGGTCGCCCAGCAGCGCCTCGGCATAGTCCTTGAGCCGCTCCTGGCTGGCCCGCCTGTCGGCCAGCGTGATCCGCTCGGCCGGGATGCCGTTGTACACCGTGTCGATGGGCACGTCGGTAAATCCCGAGCCCATGAACCGCAGCTCCTTGACCACGTAATCGCCCACCGCGAAGAGCCGGTCGAAGTGCCGCGTGGCATCCACCAGTGCGTGCCGGTAGTAACCGTGCTGATCCCCGAAAACGTCCTCCACGTAGCGGCCCTGCTCGATGGCCTTGGAGAGCACGTTATAGAAGGTGACGTCGTGCCCGGGGTGGGATTCCACGATGCGCCGCATGGAGGAGACTTCGTGGGCGTAGAAGATCGAGCGGAAGGCGCCGCCGGGATCGAGCTGGCCGGCCAGTGCCGTGGGCACACCCATGAACTCATGAGCCAGGATAACGCATTCGTCGCCAGCGTCGGCCGCCCCCAGCGCGCCAAGCACCGCGATGGCCGGCTGGGCGAGTTTCACATAGAGATCGTACTCCCAGGAGTCCTCATAACGACGGGACTCGATGCCGAAAGCCTGAAACAGTTTGCCCTTGAAGATGTTGACCCGGGCCAGATCCATGCGCGACACGTCGATGAGCACGATTTCCGGGGACACCTTGGCGCCGCTGTGAGGGTCCACATAGGTGCGGTGGCCGTAGACGATGCCGACGTGAAACTCGCGGCGCACGCGCTCCAGCGCATCGCTCACCGGGTGACGGGTAATGCCATCCAGGCTGCTGTACAGGACCTCGCCCGTGGAACCCAGCCGTCCGTCACCGGGAAATAGCGGCCCGATGAGAATGGTCCTTTGCTCGGATGCCTGGTAAGCCTTGCTGGTCAGCAGCCCTTGGAGTACCGCTCCGATCCCCCCTACCTTGCGGACGGCCTCGTGTGTGACGTGAGCGATCGTGCGCATTCAACTACCTCTCCATTACGGCGCTGCCAAGCCATGCTAATCATAAGATTGTCGGATGCCCAAGCGAAAAACCGGCAGACTTTTCGGGGAGAAGCCCCCGGCTTTTACAGGCTTGACCAGCGGATTGGGGCGGGACTGCCGCCCGATAGGCTCTGCCAACCGGTGTATTATCAGCACGCGCTCCTACGCCAGCAACCGCCGGGCACGCTCGAGGATTGACACGAAATCAAGTTTGGCCGAACAGGCCTGCGAGGCCGCTTGAAGATCCGCGCCGGCCCAATCCCGCTGGTCGGGAGGAAGGGCGGCGAACAGCTCCCGCGCCTGGTTTCCAGCCCCTTCCTCGTAGTAGGCCAGGTAACGGGCGATGGAGCAGAAGTCTGTTCGGGCGCCGGCCGCCCGTCGGCAGGCGCCGTCGCAGTCGGGACAGGTCGACCGGGTCAGTCTGCGCATGCCCGCTTCAAGCCGATCCCAGCCTTCCGCGTCGAGAGGCTTGCGAATATTGCGGGCATTGCGCGCATTCTCCTCGATGGCCCCGATGTTGAGCATGGCCGAACAGACCACGGCGAACCGCCCATCGCTGTACATGCCATGGTGCACCGCACCGAACGCGCTGAGGCCCAACTGGTCGAAGCCGGGCATGACCTCGGTCCGGGCCTCTCCTTCCTGAAGCCCGCGACGCTGCGCGGCCTTGAGCCCCAGCCCACGCGTGGTCTTCATGGCCACCAGGCCCACGCCGGCCTTCACGCAGGTGTCCAGGGCCCGGTTCAACCCGTCATTCGTCCGGAGCATGAGCGGGTCACACGCCACCATAACCACGTCCGTCCAGCCGCCTCTGCCGGCATTGGTCACGCAGCGGATCCGGGCGGTCATTTCCGCGTGCGTACTGAAGCCCATGAACCGGATTCTGCCCTCACGGACCAGCCGCTCCTTGAGCCGCCGCCACTCGCCCGAGTCGTCGAGAGCCACGCCCGGATCCTCGAGATTGTGGATCATCATCAGGTCGATGGTGTCCACGCGCAGCGCCTCCAGCCGCCGCAGCACCTTCTGATAAAACTGATCCGGCGGGCAGATGCCGTCCTTGGTGACCAGGAACACGTCCTTGCGGCGCCCCGTGCGCTGAACCCAGTCACCCAGGCGGTTCTCCTGGATGCCATTGCCATAGCCGTACGCGTTGTCGAAATAGCGGATACCGTTGAGCCAGGCCACTTCCAGCAGCCGGCGCTCATACGAAGGAAAACCCGCCCCCATGCCCAG
>BTUC01000329.1:0-8026 GCA_045863575.1 Phycisphaerae bacterium | reverse complement strand
CAGATCCTTCTGAATGCGATCGACGAGCCGGGCGAAATCGGGAAACCGCCGCTCGCAGGCCGTGTAATCTCCCCAGGCATTCTGGTCGCTGAACCAGTTCTCGCAGGTGGACCAGCCAATAAAGATCAGGAAGTTGCCGATGCCCAGGTCGGCCGCGATGCGGGCGTTCTCCCAGACCGTCTTCTCGTCAATGTCCTCGGAGAACGCGTACCAGGTGCTGTAGTACGGCCGCCACGCAGAGTCAGGGATCGGCCGCGGCTCGTATCCGGCGGCCGCATCCACGGCGTCGGCATAACCTCGGGCGGCATCGAACCAGAAGTCTGATTTTGTCGAGACGTACATCGCATCGTTGAGTTCGGTGCCCGTGAACCACTCCGGGCCGTACTCGTCGCGGGCAATGGTCACGGCGTAGTCGTCACCGTCCCGACGGCCGGTGATGCGATATGTGCCGGCCTGATCGATGGGGCCGGTGGCCAGGCTGTTGTGGCCGTAGTGATCGCAGGACATCAGGAAGGGCAGGCCGCGGTTCGGTCGGACCTCGAGCACGACGTCGATCTGCGGCGGCTGGCGGAAAAGGGAGGGACCTTCCGGCACCTGCGTATCAAACACCGCGGCGACACGGCCCAGGGGAACGCGGCACTCATAGCTGTATTGCGTGACCTGGAATCGCTTTTGATCTTCGCGGGTCAGCTTCACGGTCCATTGCGCGCTGCCGGCGCGATCGGCGCGGTGCAGCGCCAGGCGGTAGCCGCCGCTTGATATGGCCACTCCGCCGGTGCCGATCTGATCCTGCTTCCACTCGCCGACGGGGGGATCGGCGACCATGGTGACTGAGCAGCGGGCCGGACCTTCGCGAAAGTGGATTGTTTCCGCGCTCAACGGTGTGATCCAGACGTGCGCCAATGCCATGCATGCCGAGGGTAATGCTATCGATCGATTCACGGTCGCCTCCTCTTGACGATCGGTTCAACTTCGCGACAAGCGTAGCGTAGCCCATCCCAGGGCGCTTGGCCACGTTGGAAACCAGCAACTCTGCAGAGCTCTGGAGACACATCCGCAGACGCGGAATTAAATCGCGCCACCCGGAAAACAACAGCAGTCAGGCCGCAACCGCGCCACGCCACTGAAGGTATAAGCTGACGAAATCGCCTCCGCCTTTGATTCCACCGCTGACGGGTGAAGAGGAGTTCTTCCATGCGCACACCGATTCGTTTCCTCATGATCGCAGTCGTGGCGTTGGCCGCACCGACGCTATCTGTTGATGGCCAGTCAGAGCGGGACAGTGGCCGATCCTCCGGCAGGGAAAGCGCCCGTTCTTCCGCGCGGGACGGCGACCGGGACAGCGCCCGCTCTCCCGACGCCGACACTGATCGCTCCTCCGGTCGGGACGCACGTGGGATGCGTGACCGCAGGACGCGTGATCGTGAGACTAATGAGGAGCTGCGCCGTGGCCGACCTGGGCGCGGCGAGCGAAACGTAGAATCCCCGGCGCCGACCACTGCACAACCAAGTCCTGTATCTCCGCCGCTCGCGGCCCCGCCGGCGACGCTGCCGCCTGCCGCGGCTCGGCCGGTTCCGGCGGTTCGCGGGCCGGCGGCGCCCCAACCCCACCCGCCACAGCCATCGCGCCTGCAACCCACGCGAATTCAGCTCGAGGTTTTCGAAGTCGCGGCCAGCCCGGAGCACTTTGTCCAGTTCGATCTGGACACTGTGACCTCCGGCACGCCGGGCGCGGAGGAGTTGCTCGCGCGCCTGAAAGCATATGGCACCCCACGGCTGCTGGGCCGGTTCGACGAGATGGTCAGTCTGCCGGGCGAATCCAAGCTGACGATGGGCGCCAACATGCCGACGGTGCAGAGCGTCAGCGTCAGCTCGCAAGGACACGTCACTCCCAGTGTCAGCTACCAGAGTGTGGGCACCACCGTGACCATCTCCGGCAACTGGCGGAACGAGGGGCGTTCGTTATGGGCCGACCTGAACACGAACATCGAGCTGTCCACGATCAGCAAATCGAGCGTCAAAGTGTCGTCCGACGTGCAGATACCGATTTTTAACAAATTCAGCAGTCGGAAGACCATCACGCTGCACCATGGCCGGCCGGTGTACCTTCTCGCCAGTTACCCGCCCGAGGCCGGTGATGAAACCATCACGTTCACCGTCAACCTCATTCGGCTCAAGGCGGTCAGAGCCGAAGCCGAGGAGCCGACCGACGCTGCCATCGAGATAACGCCGCCGAAGTAACCGCTCTCGTACGCTGACTGCGTGTCGGCCGCCATGCCTGCGATTTCGTTCGCCCGCGGGCATGGCGTGCCTGTGTAGACCCAGCACGGTCCATCAGAGCCCTGAGCGCAAACGTGGTGGAGGCGGGCTACCGTCAGAGCCCCGAGCGCAAGCGTGGGGGGAGGGCGCGCCCGGCACTTCCCGCAGCGCATGGACACTTTGCGCCGGAGTAGAATGCCCACGGAGCATCTGGCGGGAAGATTCTGATGCCGTTGAGACCGGCAACCGTTGTCGTCCGCGAGCAGGCCGACCAGCCAACCGACTGGCGCCGGTTCGTAGCCATCCTTTGCTTCATCGAATTCTACAGCCAGTTCGTGCTGCACGGGCAGCGAGTGGGACTTTTTCTGCGCGAACACGGCTCCAGGAAACCACTGGATGATGCGTCATTCTACTTCCTGCTTCATGGTGCGGCGAACATCTTGCGGTCGGTAATGCTGTACGGTTATGGCCGCGCGCTCTGGTTCAACAGCCGCTCGGCGAGGCGCTGGCTCCTCCGCGCGGTCGCGGTCTCGCTGGGCATGATCGCCATCGGCCTGGTCAACGCGTTTACGGAGTCCACGCCCAGGGAATACTACTGGCACTGGAACAGCCAGTTTGACAGTTCAGAGACCAACTCGAGGCCGTTCATCGGCGTCCTGCGCAATGTCGACCACCTCCCCTGGCTTCTCATGCTGATTGCAGGACTCGCGGTTCTCCGGTATCGCGCCTGTGCCAGTCGGCGCTTAGCGCCTTGGCTCGTTATCGCCGCCGCTTGGTGCATGGGAGTGATGCTCCTGCCGCTGGCAGCCAATAGCACATGCCGGGGCTACTGGATCCATGAGTCTGCCCTCGCCAATCACCTCGCACTCTCCTATGCCTGTCTACACATCATGGTCGCCGCCTCGCTGCTGTGGCGGTGGAAATCAGCTCGCACGGGACCACTTCTTCTCGCGGCGACGGAGATATCCCTGACCATGCTGTTCGCCGACCGATGGCGCATGATGCTTTGGTCTTCGATTCAAATGGAGCTGCTCAAGGTTGGGGTCACGGTATCGTACTGGTCGCCCATCTTCTTCTGGAATCGGGATACGTTCCGCTGGGTTTTCGTCGAGTTGCCTGCTAACGCCGGTCCCTGGCTGCTCCTCGCGTTTTACGTCTGGCGCGTGGAGATGAACAAGCTTGGGGACGATGGATCGCCGTATCCAAGAACGTACTGCGGGCGGTGCGGGTACAACCTGCATGGAATATCTTCAGACCGTTGCCCAGAATGTGGTGCGTCATCAGGCCGGCGCCCGGACTGGAACGTCGAGCCCGCCGGAGCCCCTGAGCGCAAGTGAGGGGAAAGCGCTCGTTGGCTCGGGCCCGCGTCATAGCGGCGGCACGAAGAGTCTCCGCGCCCACCGCCTCTGATGAGGCGGCCACCCCATCGGGGCGGAACTGGTCGACGCGTCTGGTAAAGCTTCGTTCTCAGCCTTCGAGAGGCCGCGCGGGCTGAAGCCCGCGGCTCGTTGCTTCGGTGGACCTGCCTCAGCTCAAACAAGACCTGCGCGTCGCGGCGACCCAAATGCAAGGCATTCGGCGAGCCACGGAAGAGCCATCGTAGATTGCACCCGTCGCCGCTACTGGCCAACGCGCCCGTCGCGATTGAAATCCTGGCCGAAGTGCGTCTCGAGGACCCCGACCAACTCGTGCAGCGTGCGCTGCGTCCGGCGAAGCTCGATCTCCAGCTCGGTCACCCGCGACTCGAGGCCGGCCGTCTTGTCCCTGGCGTCGCTGATCTGGCTCTGCTGCAATAAATCCCAGAAAAGACCCATCGTGCACCTCCTGCCTCGGGCTCAAATCCACGCCCCATCATCGCCGGGGTCTGCGACGCGGACCATGATAAAACCGGGGGGTGTTTATACGGCCAGGCCGATGGTCATCAAGAGCAGGACGTCAACGCCGACCAGCACGATGCAGGTGGTGCCCGCCCGCTTCAGGGCCGCCGCCCGCGCACTGCCCAGGCCGCGAAGCAGGTTGCGCCGCGCCAGGTCCTGATAGCGCAGGAAACCGATCAGCGTCCAGTACCCGCCGATCAGCAGAGGAACGCCGGACAAAGCGGCGGCCACACCGGGAGAGATCGAGCCGACCAGAGCCAGGAAGTACATCAGCAGGAAGTACAGAAACGGCCGCAGCAGGTCACCGCTGTCACCGGGCAGCAAACCCGTGATCGCCGCCCGCCAGGGACTGGCGAGCCCAGCCCGGCCTCGCCTGCCGGTTCCCCACAAGAACCACTCCTGGAGCCAGGAGAAAGCCACCAGGGCGGCGATGGCGGCCGGGATGAACAGCAAACGCTGCACGGAACCAGTGTGTGAGAGCGTGGATACGGTTGCGCTGGTGACCAGGAAGGGCACAGCATCAACGAAAGGAGCGATTCCGTCGTTGAAGGCCCGCCGAGTCAAGGTCAGCAACGCCGGCCGGTCATAGTGCAAACCGCACTCCGGGCAGCGCTCCACCGTCTGACCGCGCAGGTCGTAACCGCACTCGGGGCAGAAGAGTAGATCGAGGTCGTCCGACATGCTCGCCTTCCACGCCAACTGCTTGCCCGGTTTTATACCCGGACCGGGTGGCCGCGGATACAGTCTGGGCTCACCTGCTCGTGCCGCTGCCGGCCGGGTGCTTGACCTGGTGGTCGTGGTTGTAGAGATGCTCGGTGCAGTAGGCGTAATCGCCGCCGCAGACCGGGCAGTAGCGGAAATCCATCTGCGGATGCGTCTTGTCGGTGATGCCGCAGACGGCACACTTGTGGAAAGGCTTGTCGCTGTCGGCGAAGCGGGCGCTGCGGGCTTCCATCCGGCGTTTGCCCGAGCGGGCCATGCGCAGCAGGTCCCTGTTGAAGAACAGCAGGAAGTTGGCCACCGAAGCGACAATCAGGGCGCGGTCCTGCCAGCCGCCGACCATGAAGATGTACCCATAGATCAGCCAGGTAGCCAGCGCCAGGTACTTGACCTTCACCGGCAGGATGAAGAACAGCAGCAGCTCGAAATTCGGGTAAAGAAACGCGAACGCGAGAAAAACCGACCCACCGATGAAGGCGTTGGTGGCCTCCCCTTCCGGCACCAGCCACGCGGCGCCCAGCGTCGCCAGGATGGCGATCAGCAGGTACACATTGTAGCGGAATGTCCCCCAGTGGCCCTCCAACGCGCTGCCGAACAGGTAAAAGAGATACAAAGCGAAAAAGGCAAAGATGGGATTCATAAGCGGCGGCGTCAGCACCCAGGAGAACAGGCGCCACCACTCCCCCTTCTGAATGTCGACCGGCACCAGTGTCATCCGATTGACAATCTCCGGGCTGGCCATGCTCAGCGCAAAGAACAGGCTCTGGCCGAAGACCAGGAAGAGGGTCACGTTCGGTATGGCATAGCGGCCCAGCTTGCGTTCGAGCCGGTCGAGTAGGGCCATCAGGCGCTTTCTGTCGGTTGGGGCTCGCGGCGGGGCAGGTTGAGCGAAATCACCTCGTTCATGCTGCCGCTGCGGAAGCCGCGCAGGTCGATGGTCACGTAGGAGTATCCGAATTCACGCAGCGTCGCGTCGATCTGCCGCAGCATGTCCGGCCGGAGGGCCGCGGCCATCTGCTCGAACGGCAGCTCGATGCGGGCCAGGTTGTTGTGGTGCCGGACGCGGCATTCGCGGAAGCCCAGGGAATGGAGGAACGCCTCGGAGCGTTCAACCATCTTGAGCTTCTCAGGCGTGATGGTCTCGCCGTACTGGATGCGGCTCGACAGGCACGGGCTGGCCGGCTTGTCAAACGTGGGGATGCCCAGCAGACCGCTGAGGTAGCGGATGTCCTCCTTGCTCATGCCGGCCTCGGCACAAGGGGCCCGCACGACGTGCTCGCCGGCCGCCTGGATGCCCGGACGCCAATCGGCATAGTCGTCCTTGTTGATGCCGCAGACGGCCGCGTTGAGGCCATGCTCGGCGATGAAGCGGTCCAGCTTGCTGTAGAGCTCCGATTTGCAGTAGTAACAGCGGTTGGTCGGGTTGGCCAGGTAGTTGGGGTCCTTGAACTCCTCCGTGTCGATGATGACGTGCCGCGCCCCGAACTGCTCGGCCAGCTTGCGGGCCTCGTCAAACTCGGCCTCGGCCAGGCTGTCGCTCCGGCCGGTCACCGCCACGACGTTCTCCGGCCCCAGGGTGTCAATCGCCACTTTCAGCACGAAGGTCGAATCGACCCCCGCAGAGAACGCCACCGCTACGCGGCGCAGCGAGCGGAGGATCTCCTGCATCTCTTCCAACTTCTGCTCGGGGGACATACCGGCCACTCCCAGTGATGAAACCTCGTCCGTGGCCTATTATATCGGCATTGACACGGCCGACCAAACGAGGCACTCACCGGATGGTAGTCCACGCAATCCAGGCCCGGATTCACCCGTCTGCGGAGGCGGTCATCGCGGCGGCAGCTCGCCGGCGCGAACCGGCCATTCTGGACAGCGCCGATACCGCGCCCGGGCGCGGGCGCTACACAATCGT
Organism: Phycisphaerae bacterium; assembly: GCA_045863575.1. Lineage (GTDB taxonomy): Bacteria > Planctomycetota > Phycisphaerae > UBA1845 > PWPN01 > JAAXZI01. The sequence continues at coordinate 1,258 of BTUC01000329.1, read as the reverse complement.
CGCCTGCGAGCCGGCCGAGGTGCTCTCCTGTGCGGCCGGGGATGATCCGTTCGAGTTGTTGCGACGGAGAATAGCCGTCCGGCCGGTCCCTGCGAATGCGGCCGCGGTTACTGCCGAGGTTGGATTTGCCGGAGGGTGGATCGGGTATTTCGCCTACGAAGCTGGGCGGTCGATCGAACGATTGCCGGCCACCACGGCCAGCGACGCTGGACTGCCGCTGGCTCGATTCGGGTTCTATGACACGGCCGCGGTGCACGACGCGATCAGCGGTCGGTGGACCATCGTGGCCGTCGAGGATGCGAACAGCCCAGGGGGCAACGTGCAGCGGCGGGTGGAGACCTGGCAGAAGCTGCTGGCTGAAGCCCGGATGCCGGAGGTGCCCCCTACATCTCCCGCCGGTGAGCCGGTTGCGAACATGAGCCTGGGGCAGTACCTCCATAAGGTGGAGCGGGCAAGGGCGTACATCGCCGCGGGGGATATCTTTCAGGTGAATCTGGCCCGGCGAGAGACCTTTCGGCAGTGCGAGCCTGCGTGGGTGACGTATCTGCGGCTGCGGAAGTGTAACCCGGCGGAATACGCGGCGTTTCTGGCGTGGGGGGATACGGCGGCGGACCAATACCCCCCCCAGCCCCCCCTTTTAAAGGGGGGGAGAGCGGACCGCGGCCCTTCTGAGGGACGGAGGCTTGCGCGGGCGGATACCCAGGCCGACGCGCGGGCAGATACGCAGGCCGACGCGCGGGCGGATACCCAGGCCGACGCGCGGGCGGATACCCAGGCCGACGCGCGGGCGGATACGCAGGCCGATGCGCGGGCCGATGCGGCGGCGATCATGTCTGCTTCGCCGGAGCTGTTTCTGCGGCTGCGCGATGGTGAGGTAATCAGCCGACCGATCAAGGGGACACGGCCACGGCGGCTGGATCCGGCAGCCGACGCGCGCGAGCAGGCGGAGCTGGCCGGCAGCCCCAAGGACCGGGCCGAGTTGGCCATGATCGTGGACCTGGTACGCAACGACCTGGGGCGGGTGTGCGAGTATGGCTCGGTGCGCGTATCCTCGCCGGACTCCTCCGTCGCATATCCGTACGAGCTGGAGGCGCATCCGACCGTGCACCACCTCGTTGCGGCCGTCGTCGGGCGGCTGGCGGAGGGGCACGATGCCATCGACCTGGTGCGGGCGTGCTTTCCGGGCGGATCGATCACCGGCGCACCGAAGGTGCGGGCCATGGAGATCATCGACGAACTCGAGCCCCGCCGCCGCGGC
>BTUC01000328.1:0-8029 GCA_045863575.1 Phycisphaerae bacterium | reverse complement strand
TTTTTCTCCTGTTGCCACGCCGGGATCCGCCGGCCCTTCGCCTTCAGCGCCAACGGGGCCGCGTCCGGAGTGAATGGCTGGGCGGCCACACCTTGGTCCGATTTGACGACCTCGAACGCGTCTTCCGGTCTCTTCACATCCACGATCAGGCCGTAGTTCCAGGGCGTCGTGGGGAAAACCTCGTGTCCAGGCCACTTCTCGTTGCCGTAAGGCACCCACTTCTCGCCGAGTTTCAGTGAGTAGGTGAGCGGGCCGCGGTCCACTGAGACGCAGTAATGGTTGCGCTCCCAGACGCGGGCCCGGATCTTCATGGGCAATGCCAGCCGCACGCGGTCACCGTCCTTCCAGGTCCGTTCGAGCACAGCCCAGGTGCCGGCCTGCTGTGGCGCTTCTGCTTCCTGGTCATTGATGTGAATCGTCGCCACCTCGCACCACTGCGGGATCCGCAGGGCCAGCGGGAACTTGACGGCCTTTGCGGTCGTCAGCTTGAATTCCACCGTCTCGCCGAAGGGGTAGTCCGTCTTCTCGCTGATGGTCACTTCGGTCCCGTCACCCACCTTGGCCGTCACTGAGCACGCGGCGTAGAAAGCCGCGGCCAGACCGTTGGCCTGCGTCGCCATCCAGAGGTTCTCGGCGAAATACGGCCATCCGAAGGCGATGTTGTGCTGGCAGCAGCGGTACTGCTCGAAGGGGCTGTAGGAGAACATGTCCCCGCCATTCTGGATCATCGGCGACTTGCTTTGGCGGTCGAGTTGGATCTGGTTGGGCGCCGTCAGGTAGTGCAGCCCCTTGTAGTCCGGAGTTTGCGCACAGGGCAGCGAGTTGAAAGCCGCGTCCTCGCAACGGTCCGCCCAGATAATGTCACCACCGATTCGCAGCAGCATCTGGGCGCTGTGCATGAACTCCACAATGGAGCAGCTCTCCGCGCCCTGGCGTGGTCCGACATAGCCCGGCCGGCAGTTTTCGTCGGCCCCGAACAGGCCCCCCGGCACCTGGCCGTAGAGCCCCCAGACCGTGTCGTAATTGCGGTATGCGGCCTTCAGGTGCCGGATGTCCTGGTACTGCTGGTAATACTGTGCCGGCTCGCGGAATGCCTCACAGATATTCACGCCGTGCCATGACGCGATCAGGCCCGTCCAGTCGGCCGTACGCTCATGATTCACCCGGGCCACGTCCAGCAACCAGGGCTCGCCCGTCCGGTTGTACAGCCAGTAAATGCTGTCCAGGTTGTCGCCCGCGCGGATCTTCTGCCAGCTTTCCAGCAGCAGGTGCTCAAATGGTTGTGTATTGAGCCACTTGCAGTAGTTGGTCATCAGCCGGATGACGCGAGGATCGCCGGTGGCTTCGTGAAAAGTACGCAACACATACAGCATGCACATGTTGGGCCAGATGTCGTGGGCCTGTCGGTTGGCCTCGGGCCCGAAGTAACCGTCGTCCCGGCTGCTGGCCAACACGGCTTCCACCCAGCGGCGCGACTCGTCCATGATCCGCTGATTTTTGAGGATGTAACCCAGATTGATATAGCCTTTGAGCCAGTAGGGCAGCTCCTCCCAGCCGAAATCGCCGTGCCCCTGGGGGTGTGCCCATGAGCTCTGCTCGAAATTGCACCAGCGGCTGATCTCGGTGAGCCGCCCGGTCATGCCCTCGGCCATCAACTCGAGCTGCCCCCGGAGCCAGCCCTCGGGGCGAATGGCCCCAACCGGAAGCTTCATCAGCGGGCTGGGCTTGAGAGGCTCGCGGTTGGCGTGGTAATGCGTGTTCCCCCCGGACATGGGCAGGCCGCACTCGGCGGGATCCTTCACGTCCTGCCCGGCTATGGCCGGACCAGCGTATCCCATCAACAGGCCCAGTGCGCTCACAACCAGCGGACGGCGGGTCTCGTACATGCCGTGGACTCCCCACAGAGCTGAAGATTCGAAGTTGCCGGGAACCGAGCCCAGTCAACCGATGTACGGCGGATACTATCGAACGCACAGAGGACGTGCAACGCAGCTCGGGGAACCGCTGTGTTGGCCGGAGGAACCGTCCACCTGTCATCCGGGCGAAGCCGGGAGCAAGGAGCAGATTGCATGAACCTGGAGCAGACCGATTCTTCCATGGATCCCCGGCCGAACCCACCGCGAGCAAGAAGTCCCGCTGGGGTCAGACCCGGGCCGATCCTCGGCATCAGGCGGCGAGTTCGTCGCACAGATCTGCGTTCGACTCAACGACCAGGTCGGAGCGGCAGGCGTATTGGCAGAGACGGGATACTTTATGTGCCAATTTCTGTAAGTAGTTTTATTTAAGTGGTTTATCGTTGCAACTGGCTGCCCATGATCATGCCTGGACAGGAAACCGGGCCTCGCTGCTGACGCCCGCAAGGTAACTGTGTGCCCGGGATTGTGGCCAGCGTGAGCGGGTTGCACGGAGAGGTGCCGGAGTCGGCTAACCGGCAGGGGTGCAGATCTGTTAGAATGGCGGGATGGCAGCCTCGCGTCCACTTGGGCGGTCGGCGGGGCGGTCAGGAATTCTGAAAGAAAAGCCAATGAACCGGTCGATAAGTACTGCCAACGTTCGGCGGGAGTGCCGCAAGCGTGTCTAAGCCCCTGTCTCTTAAGACCATATACTGGGTCGGGGGCCTGGACGGGTGGATCGAAATGATCGATCAGACGCTCCTTCCGGGCGAGTTCCGCATGCTGGCCTGCCGCGACGTGGAGACGCTGTGGGAGGCAATTCGCAGCCTGCGGGTCCGCGGTGCGCCGGCGATTGGCGTGGCCGCTGCGATGGGAGTCGTGCTGGGGGTCCGGCAGGCTCCAACGCCGGAGGCGTTCTTTGACAACCTGGCCCGGGTCTATGATTACCTCGCGGGCAGTCGGCCCACGGCAGTCAACCTGTTCTGGGCGCTCGATCGCATGCGACGGCGAGCGGAAGGGGCGAGGGCGCTCCCGCTTGCTGAGCTCAAGCTGGCCATGCTGGCCGAGGCTCAGGCGATCCGCGATGAGGACGCGACCACCTGTCGTGCCATCGGGTCGGCCGGCCAGCACCTGATCAGTGAGGGGGCTGGAGTGCTGACCCACTGCAACGCGGGAGCTCTGGCTGCCGCGGAATACGGCACGGCCTTGGCGGTCATGTACGCCGCGCATGAACGTGGTAGAAAATTTAAAGTATTTGCGGACGAGACCCGCCCGCTGTTGCAGGGAGCGCGGCTCACCGCTTGGGAATTATCTCAAGCGGGTATTGACGTGACCGTGCTCTGCGATAACATGGTGGGACAACTGATGAAGGCTGGCCGCGTCGATCTTGTGATTACTGGCGCGGATCGGATCGCCGGAAACGGCGATACGGCAAACAAGATCGGAACGTACGGGCTGGCGGTCCTGGCAAAGGCACACGGTGTGCCGTTCTATGTGGCGGCTCCGAAATCGACGTTCGACCTGTCCCTTGAGGACGGCTCGGGCATTCCGATCGAAGAGCGCTCTGCCGACGAGATTCGGCGTGGGTTTGGTCGGCTGACCACACCGGAGGACGTGCCTTGTTATTGCCCCGCTTTCGACGTGACGCCTGCGGAGCTGATCCGTGGGATTGTGACCGAGAAGGGGGTGATTTCCCCGGTGACCCGGGGCCGGGTCAGCGATTTTTTTAAGGAATATGGTTGCAAAGCGCAGGAAAAACGGTAAGATTCCCGCCCAAATGGACCGGCGGCGCGGTCGGTCGCAAGCAAGAGCGGGATGCACCCGTCCGAGGGAAGAGCGCCCAAAAATGTCCGGCTGACCGGCGCGGGTCGGCCTGTTAGGACCTACACGTGTGTTCTGGTTTTGTGGAGCGCTCGGCGCGGCTATGGAGCCGGTGACCTTGCGCTCTGGTGGCCTCCGGTCAAGAGGCCAACTCGTTTCCTTCTAAAGGAGGCTCACGATGTCGAAGTGGAGCAGGCTCAAAGTTGCAATGTTGACCGCCGCGGCGGCGCTGTCGGCACTGCAGTTTGGCGGCTGTCTGAACCTGAGCTGGGACAAGATCCTGCCGCTGGTCGCGATCGGCAGCATCTTCGATTGATCCTGGGTGGTGCAACGGTAGCCTAGCCGGATGATCAACCTCCGATGATCGGAGCGCGTCCGGCGCAGCGGCAAGAGTAGGCCTGAACGACAGGCCAACATCCTACGAGGAGAAAAATGATGTCGAAGAAGAGTTGGGTCAAGTGGAGCCTGCTGCTGGCGGGCTCGACGGTTGCAGCTTTGCAGCTCGGCAACTGCATTGCTGAGTTCCTGTTGCAGACGTTCATCCTTCAGGCGGTTAACTAAAGAGTGGACACCGGAGGCGGCCGCCCTAAGCGAGAGTCGGCCGCCCAAGGGGAACTGGCCTTCGAAGTGACCCTGGGTACCACCCGAGGGTTCGCCGAGAGCTGGTTGCCAGATTTCAAGGAGACTCGCAATGTCGAAGCTGTTGAAGAAATGGGCAGTCCTCACCGCCGTGCTTGGCGGTACCATGTACCAGTTCGGTAGCTGCATGGGCGGCCAGTGGCGCTGGATCTGGGCGATCGCCCAAGAGGACATTTTCGGTTGATCGAGGTTCTTGCCGGACTGTGCCCGCCGCTCCCCCTGCTGAGCAGGTCTTCCGGGCCTGTCGACAGCGGGATGTGAGCGGGGCGCAATCGGCTCGCTTCGGTGGCAGACATCTGCCGCATTCTACAATCCGCATATGGAGGTCATGAAAATGACACGTTTGTTGAAGGTCTTGAGTGTTACCGGCTTGGCGTCGGTGTATCTGATGCAGGTCCCGTGCTCGATCGGGGGCCACGGTTTCAGCATCGTGCCGAATGGAATCATCCCGAATCCGTTCGCCAGCCTCGGCCGCCTGGTCGGCCTCTGAGAGAACGCAGCCAGGTCTGCACCGTGAAGCGCCGCGCCGCCTGATCTTCTGATACGGGTGAGGCGCGGGTTCGGTACGCCGACGCACGATCAGGCGAGGCGACGATTCACGGTATTGACTGTGAGGCAGTTTCCATTTCACGGAAGCTGCCTTTTTCATTGCGCTACTCAAGCTGCTGCTCATCCTGCCTGCCAAGAGCGAGCGGAAAATCAGGATTCTCGCGCCTCCTCAAGCTGGTCCATTGCATTGACGCCTGGGGAACTCTATACTGCATCCGCGGTGCTATGCAGCCCGCAGGCGACACGCATTCCCTGGCGAGGACGCACTCCTACCGGCGGATTCTCAAGATCGAGTTCGATGGAGGATTGACTGCGATGAAACGACATCTTCGGCGTGGCTGGAGGTGGCTGGCCCTCACCTTTGGGGGGGCCACGGTCTTTCAGGCTGCGACCACCACCACCCCGACGACACCCACTACCCCGGTCTACCCGATCACCAATCAGGTGGGGACGGGTCGCGGCGGCTGCGTCCGCTTCGCCACCAATGGGATTCTCAACAGCGTCGATTTCTGTTATCTGCTCGACTGCCAGAACGGCTTCTTCGGTGGCGTGGTGGACCCCTGCAATGACGTCTCCTCCGGTGGCGGCATCCTCCTGGACTGCGGCACGATTACCACCACCACGAACGGTACGGATACGGATGGGACGGGTACTGGAACGACCACCGGAAGTCAGACCACGAACGGTACCACGAATGGGACCGGGACAAACGGTTTCGGCGGTTTTGGCGGGTTCTGACCCGCAAGCGAGCGATGTGAAGCATTAAGCTGGGGCAGTGGGCGGCTTGGACTGCGGCCTGCACTGGGGTCTGGCGGGAATGACCCGGTGAACAGACGAGGAATGACGATCATGCGACAAGCGCGTTATTGGAAAATGGGTGTGCAGGCGACCATGGCGGCTGCCCTCATGGGGACCACCTTCCAGGCCGGGTGTTTGGGAAAGGTCGCCCGTAACGTGAACCCCTGCGGTACTGTTCTGGCCTGTGATCCGCTCGAGTACGACCTCCTGTTCACCGAGTATCCCGACTGGGATCTGGATCCGACCTGCACGATTCCGGGCTTCTGCGGCGGGCCGTTCCCCTGGAACAGCGGCGGCGGTGGTGGCGGGGTGACGGTCGTGGACCCCGGCACTAACACCGGCTTCGGTGGCAACAACACCGGTTTCGGTACCAATACAGGTAACACCACCGGGCTTAACAATAACACCGGCTTTGGCGGTTTCGGCGGCTTCTAGTTGCCGATAATGGATAGACAGGACCAGCCGCAAGGAAGCGGTCTGGCCACCCAAGGAGTTGATGATGCGGAACCGTTTGCGCGTGATCTTGTTTGTTGCCACCGCGGGGACCCTCCTTCAGACGACGGGCGGTTGTGAAGAAGTGCTGGCCCCCATCGTAGCCAATCTGGTCAGCTCCGTCGTATTGAATGCGCTGCTCGGCGGTTTGGCCATCTGAACGGCTCTGCGGGCAGTAGATATCAAACGCTCCTCCGCGCACGGACTCCCAGCTTCCGCCGGGAGCCGGTGCCTCTTAGCCATTCCAGACAAACCGACAGACGGTGCGCGTTCTTTCATCTGAGCCCGCCTGTATTTTCAGTTGTGCTGTATGGCTATGTTTTTTTTAACCTCCCTTTTGACCCTCGTTGCCGCGGGATCTATGATTCTTGCAGAAGCATGTCGGCCGCCTCTTTGTGGCCCGAACTGCTGAGCGCGCATTTCTACTGACGGTTGCCCATGTTGGATCTGCCCATGGACTATCACTGATCGGCCCAGGTCCGGCCAGTGAACCGATGGGTGATTCGATCTGGTTGGAGACCAGGGAGCGGATGATGACCTACGGCTATACGCATGGCCGGGAGTTTGTTGAGCAGGTCCGGCCGTTGCTCGAGCGCTGTGATGTGGCCGCTTTGCTTCGCCGTCTCGACGCCCGCTGGCCCGAATCCGCACTTGTCCAGATGCTGTCCTGTGGTCACGAAGACGCGGTAATGACTGCCCTGGTTGCCCTTTCGCTGGTGGGAGGGATGGGCACGTGCTTCCCGATTACGGTTTTGCTCCACGAGGATAACCGCTCGGTGGCCGGCTTTGCGGAGCATGCGTTGTGGGCGATCTGGTTTCGCGGCGGCACTATCCGCTGCAATGAACGTCTCGCCGATGCGGTTCGCCTGATCAGTACGGAACAATTGGACCCGGCGTCCCGCGTCATCGAATCGATAGTGCGTGAGTGTCCTGGCTACGCGGAGGCACACAACCAGCTGGCGATCGTCCGCTTCATGCAGGGGCGTCACGAGGAATCGCGGGATGCCTGCATCGCCGCCCTTCGGCTCAACCCGTTGCACTTTGCGGCGGTGGCGGGTTTGGGACACTGCTATGTGGCTCTTGGACAACTGGATCGCGCCTGGGTTGCCTATGAAAGAGCCCTGCAAATCCATCCGCGGATGGAAGGGGTCCGACAATCCATCCGACACATTCGCCGTCTGTTAAGGACGCAGACGCCAGCACTTGCCGCTCGCACCCACCTGCTGTCAGAGCTCGGTGAACAGCCGCTGCACTTCCAAATTGTCTGAGCTTGCCGGCATGCCCCGGGACCATCACCCGCGATTCGTTCGCTCGTGAATTCGTTCACAAAGTTCTGCAAAATAAAGACTTGCAAATAAGCCCGCGAGAGGGGAAGATACGGTATCGGTTTAGCCGTTTCGGGCTCATTTCTTTATGGCCAGGGCAGGCTTCAAATCGGCGTGCCCGCGCAGGAGAGCACCATGCACACGGTGAAGGACATTCTCGATCACAAGGGGCATGATGTAGTGGCCGTGTCGACTGATGACACCGTGCTGGAGGCGGCACGCCTCATGAATGAACGGCGCATCGGCGCCGTGGTCGTTTTCGAGCCGACAGATGGCGTCGTCGGGATTTTCACTGAGCGTGACATTCTGCGTCGCGTCGTTGCCGAGTGCCGATCCCCTGAAAGTGCCCGGGTCGGAGAGGTGATGAGCCGCCCGGTGACCTGCTGCAAGCCGGGAACGACTCTCGAAGAATGTCGCAGCGTCATGACTTCCAAGCGTTTGCGCCATCTGCCGGTGGTCGATGGGAAGGAGCTCTCCGACATGGTTTCGATCGGCGATATCATGGCCTTGGAG
>BTUC01000327.1:0-8065 GCA_045863575.1 Phycisphaerae bacterium | reverse complement strand
GGGATGGGGTGCCCGGTGGTTGGTGCACCGGGTTATCGGCTTCAGAAGCGTACGCCTCCCCGGGCTCCTGGGTGGGGCGGCCGGCGGCGATGCCGCCGGCCGAAGCATCAGCATTACGCAAACTGCACGCGCACCGCGGACTGCCAGTAACCGTACGCGATCCGATACCGGGCGCGCACCCCGAACAGCAGCTTCTCGCGCTTGAAACCCTCCTCGCTGTCCTCCGCCAGCGCCCCGAATTCGATCGGCTCGCGGTCCTGGAAGATGAACGGCCGGATAACCCCGTCCGTTTTCAGGAGGTACCAGACGCTCCCATCGGTGAGCCACGGCAGCGATACCACCCGTGCTGCCCCTTGCAGGATGTTGGAGGTCTGGTTAATCAGCGTCGCGTTCAGGGATTCCAGCGCGGTATACAGCATGGCGGGGGGCACCACGCAGACCAGCCCCGAGGTGCTCCCCGGCATCGGCTCGCCTTGGTCGTCTCTGAAGGACAGCAGCGCCGCTGACGATTCGCGAAAGGATTCCTTGAACTCCTCCGTCGTCGGAATGCCGGTGCCCGCCAGCGCCGAAACTGAGACTTCGTTCACCTGCGGTCCCGATGCTCCCGATTCATGCACCGCGCTGAAGAAGGGAACTCCATCGTAGCCCTGGTATCCCGGCGATCCGCCGTTGATCAACAGTTGCGCGATCAGATAGTCCTTGTGCGTCGCCGCCCTCTGGGCCAGCTCGCCAACCCGAATCCGGATCTGCCCCGTCTGGTCATCGGAAATCTCGTCCCGGTCCACCTCCAGCGTCGCCTCGTACTTGAGGTTCTCCACCGAATACCGCTCGCTGCGCAACCCGCGCGCGAGCCGTCCGCTGCCCCATTCGCGCATCTGGGGCACCGTGCCCAACCACCGATAGGTCTCCGCGTCCGAGGTCGAGGCAATCCTCGTCGCCAGATCCTGGTAATGCGTCGACACGCCGTTGAACCGATTGAAAAACTCGCTCCGCAGCCCCTTCGTCAACAAGCCCGTATTGATGACTGCCATACGCCAATCCCCCTCAGTACAATCGTCCTCAGCCCTCAGCCCTCAGCACTCAGCACTCAACACTCAGTAGCACTCCGGCTTTCATCTCATCCACGGCCGCAGACGAAAGACGATCCGTCCTGCCGACGGGGCATCGATCTGGTTGCCCATCGGGCTGTTGCCGCTGGAGTTCAGCGAGACGCTGCCGTCATCCACCGCGTATACCACGGCTCCGTTATTCGCCCGGCTCGCCTCCGCCACGTCGTGCTCGAAATCCCCCATGGTGAACACCCGCACCAGCACGGCGCCGTCCGCGCCACCGGTATTGTCCGCCTCTTCGTAGGCGACCCCCACGCACGCGTCACCGCCGACCAGTCCCCGGACGAACCCGCCGACCATGCCCAGAAATCCGCCCCGGAAGATATGGGCACCTCCTTTAACGGGCATCGTCCGCAATTCCTGGTCCACGAACCGATCCACATCCCGATTCGCCGTCAGAGCCATGAGCCTTCTCCTTTCCCCTGACACGCTTCAGCAGGCCGAATCACCTGCTATCCAGTTTTCATTCCCGAGCACTACGCGCCGGCGGTCTCGTCTAAGCCGGCTTCCCGCAGCGCCTGGGCGATCCAGGCCTGCTCGCTGGTCAACAAGGCCAGCGCCGGCTGGGCCTGGAACGCAACCCGCGCGGCGGCGACGACCGTCCGTCGTGCGCCGCTACCCCGATCCTGCCCGCACAACGGCGGTTCAGTGCGCCCGATGGCAACCACCACCGGCGCCGACGCCGCCCAGCTCTCGAAGCCGGCCGGGTCCTTCATCGCCAGGGACAGTGCCCACGCGCGCTGCCCACAGGCCAACTTGCCGGCGCACAGCGCCTCCTGGACCTTCTCCTCCGCGTCGCGCCGCCTTGATTCTGCCGTCAGTTCGCCGATACGCCGCTCGGCGGCTGCCAGCACACTTTCCATCTCCACGTCCGTGCTCAGCCCCAGCCGCAGACGCAGCAACTCCACACCCGAGACCCCATCGACCGGCGGTTCCGATGGTTGGGGTTCACCCGGGCGGGCCCCCTCTGCTGCGCCGGACGTAGCCCCCTGTCCCTCGCCCTCCCCGGCGTCCGCCCGGTTCACGATAGGCCGCATGCCGACGATGGCTGGCTTGTTGGTCAACGCCGCCGAATGCAGCGCCACCACGCGGCGATCGCTTTTGCGCACAAATACCACCGGAGAGATGTACCGGTACTCCCGTGCGGACAGTCTCTCGCGGGCTGCGCCGGTCCATTCCACATCCGCGTACAGGCCGGGCTCCTGGTCCTCCTGTCTCTCAGGCTGGAGATGCAGCCCACGAATCCAGCCGGCCGCCGGTGCCTGACCGGTCGGCGAGGCATACGTCCCGCCGAGACTCTGGTGCTCGTAGTCGATAGGCAGATCTGTTCCGTGGACCGCGAATGCCTCCATCACTGCGCACCCGGCCGCCTCATCCATCACAAACCTGCCATGGGAAGACTCGACCTGCCCCCAGGGCATGATCAGAACCCGGGACGGGGTTCCATCTCGCAGTGCTGACGAACGCGCTGCCACACGCTCTTCCAGGATTCCCTGGTCGCATTCCTCCACCTTGCTTTGCTCATGACCTCTCCATACGCCGTGCATGTTGCCTCCAATCCGAACGCGTTAGCGGGGTAGATAAGATCGCCTCCCCTTGACACGATCGCCGATCCCAACAGGCCGTGATCTCCGGATCACGACGCGATCGCTTTGAACCTTCAGCGGGTAAATCGCTCCAGGCGCCCCGCTGGCGCTCAGGCAAGTGGAGCAAACCCCCGGCGTTCAGTTGCCGATCGGCGCATCGACATGCAATTCCAGCAGGCGTCCGACGCTGCGGAGAGGACCTCGGGTAATCCGATTCGGCCACTTGTTGGTGCACCCCGTTTTTCGGGATGTGGATGGTTTCTTGTTTTAAGCCATGGACACACAATGACTTGAGGGGGATTTCGGAGCAATCCTGCCTTACGACCGGAGCTTATGACCGAATCGAGCCCTGCCTGGGGTTTTCATCCCTTCTGCAAAAAAAACATCACAACCGGTTGACAAGTGTGTGGCGGCAAGGTCTAATAACCGCTGGAAAGGCCGTCCCACGGGAAAAGTAGTGGACGCTCTTGGACGCGATCACTGGGATGAGAGGAGATCGAAGCAATGTCATCGATCCGCACGCTGGTTTCCATCGTTGTTGTCTTACTGGCTTCTTCTGCCTTTGCTGGTCCGCTCGCGACTGATGCTGCTGGCCTCCCCGCTTTTACTGGTAGCGCCAACTTCGCCAGCGGAGCGCTGACTGCCGTCATGGATTACTCGGTGTTTGCTCCGGGTGCTTACACCGGCGCCGACCCATCAGGTGGCAGCGAGTACGTCTACGCCTATCAGGTGTTCAACACCTCGACGAGCCGGAACATCAATGGCTTTTCAGTGGGCCTGCTCGCGGGGGGTGGCGCGCACAATGAGAGTGCCGATGCGGGTTACCCGATGGTCGGCGGTGTCGCTCCCACCTTCGTCAGCATCGGGGCCACCAGCATGGCCGCTGACTTTGTCGCGCCGGAGATCCTGACGGGCGGCTTCTCGCAGGTTGTGATTTTAACCAGTCCCCTCGGTCCGACGTTCGCCAGCGCGTCCGTCCAGAGCGGTGGATTGCAGGCCCAGAATCTGGCGCCCACGCCGATTCCCGAGCCGACCAGTCTGCTGCTTCTGGGACTCATGGGGCTGGCGATGTGCCCGCGCTGGCGGCCGCGATAACTTCGCGAACGCCGCAAGCAAAGGGGCTGGAGACGACATCTTTCTTAGGGTCAGAGGGTCAGAACTGTCAGTTGGGTGAGCAACGAAAAGGGGCTCTATATGGCCAGACGTTCTTTCATGCGTCCGGCAGCTTCGTTTGTGCTGTGCCTGGCGTTCTGCACGGTTACTGCGCAAGCTGATTTCTCCACTCATCCTCTGGACGGCCACGCCAGCGCGATCTCTGGCTTTACCGGCCATACCGATTTCCTGGGCATCGGTGTCGCCCACACCCTCAACATTCGCGTCGACTATGCTGTTTTCGCGCCGGGTGTCTTCAGCGGTCTGGGTGGCTCATTCACGCCCTTCGGGGCGATGCCCGCGCTGGATCCCAGCCACTACGTCTACGCCTACCAGATCTACAACAATGGCCCGCTCAACGCGCAGGTCAACTCCGGCAACGCCGAGCTGAGCCAGTTGGGTATCGACTTCCAGGACAATTCGGTGGCTTCGCTCGGCTACGACCCGGGCTTTGATGCGTCTGGCAGTGACGTAAGCGCCACGTTCGCGGCCATACTCAGCGACTCCTTTCTCTATAAATTCCTCACTCCGCGACTGGCCCCCGACAGCTTCAGCGTCGTCTTGCTGATGAGCAGCGGCATCGGACCGGGTTTCCAACCCGCCAGCGTCCTCAACGGCGGGACCAGCGCCGCCGGTGTTCTGCCCTCGCCGATTCCGGCGCCATCCGCTGTCTTGCTGGGCGTGCTCGGAATCGCCGCTGTGACCATCCGCAAGCGCCTTCCTGCCTGATGGAGTTCCACCGGCTAACCGGGACATCCATAGGAGCTGATTCACGAGCCGGCGAGCACGCTTGCCGGCTCGTTTGCTGTTGCTACAGCATGATTGCGGTCGCACCGGTGCGCCATCGCGAAACCGCCCGGGCCTCTCTGCAACGGCAATGATCGTTTGGGCTGTACCCGGTCTGACCCGTACCCCGCCATCGCTTGAATCAACAGATCCCGGTTACGCCGGGGCGCCGACCGTCCCGCCCTCGTGATCCCGATGTGCACGGTTGGAGAAATCTTCGAACGCGCACGGCATCTCTCCACCCGCGTCACGGACTCAATCTGTACCACTCGTCATGGCCATCACAACTCAGCACTCAGCACTCAGCACTACCTCCCTCCCAGCGCCTTGACGATCTCGCGCCGCACCTTCAGCGGATCGATGGGCCCCATCCGCCGATAAATCACCTTCCCCTCACGGTCGACGAGCGTTGTGTAGGGCAGGGCTCCGTTCCACTCGACGTCCACTGCCTCGATCACCTCGTAGGGATCAGCGCCCTCCACCAGCAGGTTACGATTCGATGCTTCCTGGCGCTTCAGAAAGGCCAGCGCCTCGGGCTTCTTCTCGGGATCATCCAGGCTGACCGAGATAAACTCGAAGCCCCGGTGCCGATACATCCGACTCATGGTCACGAACTCCTCGAACTCGGCCACGCACGTGCCGCACCAGGTCGCCCAGAAGTTCACCAGCCTCAGCTTCTCGGCCTTGCCGGCCATGACCTCTTTCAAATCCTTCAGATCGACACCATCGAGGCTCACCGGCTCGGCGGCCAGCTTCTTCATGGCCTGAACAACCGTGTCGCGCTTGTCAGACCACTTCGTCGAGCAGCCGAACATCCGGGTCTTGGCCACCGCTACCGGTTGGCCGGCCAGCAGGGCGTCGATCGCGTTTCGTGCGTCCTTCGACTTGATCCGCTCCTCCCGCTCCGAATCATCCACCCGACCGACGTATCGCAGCCGGCGCTTCGCATCGAAGATATACACGGTCGGCGTGGCCGGCGGCCCATACCGGCGGGAGACTTCCTGCGTCTCGCCATCGTAGAGATATGGGAAATTGAACTCCTTGTGCTCGGCCCGGATCTTCATTTCCTCAAAGGAGTCGTTCAGGTCGGTGTAGCCCAGCTCGTCCAGCCGCACCGCCAGCGGGTCGTTCGGCGAAATGGCCACCAGGGCGACGCCCTTGTCTTGGTAGTCAGCCGTGAGCTTCTTGATCCGCTCCTCGTAGGCCTGAGCGGTGGGGCAGTGATTGCACGTAAACACGATCACCAGTACCTTCGCCTCCGCGAAGTCGTTCAGCCGGTATCGCTTCCCGTCCACGCCCGGCAGGTCAAAGTCCGGCGCCGCTGCACCGATCTCCAGCATCCGGATCGGCTCAGACTTCTGGCTGGCCGGCCGGCTCGCTGCGACTTCTCCCCATGCCGCTACGCCCGCCGTCAGGCTGCATACCACCGCGCAGATCACCCGTGTTCGATACAGCATCATCATGACCTCCCGAAAGGGCTTACTATAACCGCCTTGAATCGGGCACGGAATGTGCTAAGGTGCGAAACCGGAAGACGGGAAGACGGGAAGACGGAGAGATGGAAGCAGGGACGACCCGGTGACCAGGCGAGCGGGGGACCAGAGGACCAGGAGACAAGGGGACAAGGAGAAGAGAGATGAGCTCCTGGAGGTCGCAGTAGGCACGGAACCGATTGATTGCTTTCTCCCTTTCACACTTTTCTCACATTCCCACTTTCGCACCTGAGCTCCCGATCCTGCTCACATGAGAGGAACGACAATGCTTTGCCGAACCATTTTCCCCTCGTACCTCATCCTGCTGGCCATCACTCCGGCCATGGCCGATCGCCGCATCAGCGTTACCGAATACGACGATAAGGTCTACGCCTCCTGGCTGGGCCAGTGCATCGGCAACATGTACGGTATTCCCCATGAGTTCAAGTACAACGAAGAGCCGCGCACCGAGCCCATCGAAGGGTGGGCCAAGCCTGCTCTCGACCGCATCCGCAAAGCCAACGGCGCATTCAGCGACGACGACACGGACATCGAGTACGTGGACCTCCACCTGATGGAAAAATACGGCCCCGAGCCGACCTACGAACAGATCGCCGAATTCTGGAAGCGCCACATCAACGAGTACATCTGGGTCGCCAACCGCGCCGCCCGCGATCTCATGGAGCGGGGCTACCTCCCGCCGCTCACCGGCCGCAAGGGAGTCAACGAGCACTGGTACCAGATCGATCCCCAGCTCGTGTGCGAAATCTGGGCCATCACCGCTCCCGGCATGCTCCAGTATGCCGCCGCCAAGGCGGACTGGGCCGCCAAGGTCACCAACGACGACTACGGCACCCATCCGACCATCTGGTACAACGTCATGTACGCCGCGGCCTTCTTCGAGCATGACGTCGAGAAACTCTGTGAAATTGGCTACCAAGCCCTCCCCACGGGCAGCCTCTTCCGCACGGCTATAGACGACGTCCGCACCTGGAAGAAGGAACACGGCCAGGACTGGGTGGCCGTCCGCAGGAAGATCAAGGAGAAGTACCACGATAAGAAGGGCATGCCTGACGATTTCAAGACCGGCGGCGTCAGTGCCACTCTGAACGGCACGCTGGGCGTCGCCGCGCTGCTCTACGGCCAGGGTGATTTTGAGAAGACGCTCAACCTCTCCTGCCAGATGGGCTACGACGCCGACAACCAGTGCGCCACGTTGGCCGGGCTCATCGCCATGACCAAGGGCTCAAAGAACCTGCCTCGCAAGTACACCCACATCCTCGAGGGCTGGGATAAGCCCCTCAACGACTTCTACAAGAACTTCACCCGTGATGACCTGCCCGACGCCCCTCTGACCGGCATCGCGGCCCGCACCGCCCGCATCGGCAAGGACCTGGTCGTCAAGCAGGGCGGACGGATCGAGGGCGATACGTTGATCATCAACACCGACGCGGTGTTCACCCCGCCCCTGGAAGTCCGCCTGTTTCCCATTCATGTGAGCGCTGACCGCGAAACGAACATCGCCATCGAAGTGATCGGGGCCGACGCGGCCAAGGCCCAGGTGAGTGTCGAAGAGGATCTGCCCGCCGGCCTCGAGCTCCGGCGGCGCGAGGGCAAGCCTGTGCTCACCGGTCAGCTCCAGAAAGCCGGGCGCCACGACATCACTGTGACCGTTTCCGAGGGCTCGAGGCGCCGCACAACGACCCTTCCCATCTTTGTCAAAGGCCCCAACCTGGCTCCCGCCGCCGACAAAATCATCGCCGCCATCGAACGGCCCACCGGCGAGGGCAGCCGTGAACTCCAGGTGCTCCGCGATGGAAAGACGGACGCGCACTACGACAGTTTCGACGGCCAGAACCGACTCGACTGGGACTACTACGGCTATCAGTGGAAGCAACCCGTCAAGATCGGGCGGATGGTTCTCCATACCGGCCCGGGCCAGGAGAACGGCGGTTGGTTT
>BTUC01000326.1:0-8085 GCA_045863575.1 Phycisphaerae bacterium | reverse complement strand
AGTCGATCGGCAAGCCCGATGAGGCGAGTGAGTGGCGGCGCGAGGCCGAGGAGCTTCGGAAAGCGATTAATGACGTCCATTTCTCCAGCAAACAGGGCCTGTTCAATGACGTGCTGGAGAATCAGTCCCTCAGTACGTGCCTCACACCGGTCATCTTCTGGCCGATGTGGACGGGCGTGGCCCGGGAGAACCAGATCGAAGCCGCCATTGCCAGCCTGAAGGACCCCAAGGTGTTCGGCTCGAAATGGCCGATCCCCAGCGTGGCCACCAGTCATCCGGCCTTTCGGGCGCGAGACTACTGGCGCGGTCCCGTGTGGATCAACCTGAACTGGATGACCCTGCGCGGTCTGCAGCGCTACGGCCGGCGCGAGGCGGCGGACGCCCTGCGGGAAAAAACGCTGAACCTGGTCGCGCGAACGCCCATTCTGCACGAGTATTACGACCCCACGGACGGCTCCGGCCTGGGGTCGCCCCACTACGGCTGGACCGCCGCCCTGTACATCGATCTGATTATGAATCCCTGATTCCGCAACCACGCGGCATCAGCCGGGTCAATCCGCTTGATCTGCGGGCAGCTCAAATCTGCGCTGAATGATCCAGGCGACGCCCGGGCTGTCGAGGTTCACCCGGTGTACCAGCAAGTGAATCGACCATACAATGCCGCCCGTGGACGGCGTCTGAAGCGCCCCGCGCCCTCACGGAGTCACAGCATGTCCGATCCTGTGCGGCTGACCATTCAAACGGCCGGCGACGTCACTGTCGTGGAGTTCCTCGAGACGCTCGTCTGGGAGATGTTCCAGGTCGAGCAGATCAGCAACGAGCTGGCCGCACTGGTCGAAGCGAAAGGCTGCCGGCGGATCATTCTGGACCTGTCCCGTGTGGAGATGATTTCCTCCTCCACGCTGGGCGTCATGATCGACCTGAAGCACCGCCTGGATGAGAAGCAGGGCCGGCTGGTCATCGCCGGCCTGCGCGAAGAACTCATGAACGTGTTCCGAGTGACCCGCCTGGAAGGTCGGTTCGAATTCCAGGCCGACCGGCAGGCCGCACTGGCGGCACTCGACACCTGCACGTGACTGCCTGAGTGAAGTGCAGGTCGCCGGTTCAAACCTGAAGCGTGCGGTGACACAGGGCCGCCAATTCCAGATGATACACGTTCAGGTATTCGGCTCGTCGTTGTCTCCGTCGTCGCCACCGTCGCCATCACCGCCATCATCGTCGCCGCTATCGTCGTCCGACCCGTCATCCTCGCGTTCCACCTGCTCGAGTGCGTCGGTGATGCTGGGATGGTCCCTGGCCACTTCGACCATGCGGTCGAGGAGGGACTGGTACTTCTCTTCCTTTTGCTTTTTGGACCCCTCCGACTGGTCGGCGCGGTCGCGCAGGCGGGCGGTGGCGTTCAGAATGTCCAGGGCTTCGGCCCTGTCGTATGCGGACCCGAGCCTGGAAGAACCGTCCATCAGGGCCACCAGCTCCGTGCGCTCCTTTCCGACGTCCTGCAGCGCATCGGGATCCACAAAAGCCCCCATCAGCTCCGAGATATCCTGCAGCCTGGCCGGGTCGAAGGTCCCACGGAGATGGTCCACCACGTAGCCGAGCTCGTCAAAGCGGAGGCTGGGGAAGCTCCTGCCCAGGTTGACCATGGACGTGGCGCGGGCCTTGAAGTCCTGAAGCACCGCCGGGAGCTTCTTCCTGTCCAGCGGCTTTTTTGAATTGCCGCGGGCCAACTGAATGGCCTTGCTCAGCCGCTCGTACACTTCATCGATGGCCTCGATGCCGGGCGGAATTGGGGATTGAACTGCCTGGCGTTGCTGCTGCGTCGCCAACTCCACCATCTCCGTCAGGATGTACTGGATATCCGCCTTATCCTCCCGGGCATCCAGGCGCTTCACGATCTCGTTGGCGATGGTGTTGCGCTCGACCTCGGTGATCTGGCCGGTCCGCAGCTTCTCCATCAGGTTCAGCAGCTCGTCCTTCTCCTCATCGTCATCATCATCGTCATCATCGTCATCGTCATCGTCATCATCGTCGTCATTGTCACCTTCGTCGGAATCGGGCGTCCCATCTCCGTCGTGGTCCAAGTCCCAACGGTCGCTGAGCCCATCGCCATCTTCGTCGGGATCATCGTGACCGGTTTTGCCGTCGCCGTCCGGATCCGGGTCGAACGCGTCGGGAATCCCGTCGCCGTCGATATCGTCATCTTCACCATTCGGGATCCCGTCGCCATCCACGTCGGGATCTACCTCGTTGGGAATGCCGTCGCCGTCGATATCGGGGCAGTCGCCGGGGCGCAGCCGGTTGGTGCCGGCCACGAGCTCGTCCCAATCGCTGCAGCCGTCGCCGTCGCTGTCGATGCTCTGCAGCGCGGTGAGCCGATCATCCGCGGGACACTCCGAACAGTCGGTGCCGTCGCCGAGATACTGCCCTCCAACCAGTTCACAATGGATGGGTACCAGGCCCCGCTCGCAGCCATTGTAGAAGCAGCAGGCACCATAGGAGCTGGAGGAGGAAGTCTGGGTGCCTGGCTCCCGGCCGCCCGTCGGAGCGCCGGGCTGCTCCGAGGTCGAGGTGCCCGAGGAAGAGGAGGCGGAGCCCGCCGAGCTCCCGGTTGGCTCCTCCACAGGCGGCCCCGCCTCAGACGGCGCCGCCTCAGCCGTCGCCGTCGAACCGGCGACCAGCGCATCCAGAGCCCCCGGTGCTGCCGGACAGCCCCAGCAGCACACGGCCAGCCCCACCAGGCCAGTGATCAGCAGCGTTCTCATGAGCCACCTCAATCCTGCCCCACGACGAACTGCAGCGTGAGCTTATGATTACCGTAGCAACTGCTGTAGGGTTCACCGGTCTCGGGGCCGATCACCACCTCCCCGTCCGTGACGGAGTAGTCGTACACGCGCTCATTGAGGGTCCACACCTCGTCGGCGCTGGCGGAATCCGGCTCCTTGATTTGTCCGTCAATGCCGAAGGTATCGCCGTCACGCATGGTAAAGGCTGCGGTGAACGAGCTCGGGAAGGTGTGCGTGCTGTTCTCGCTGAGACTGAAATCCTGGTTGAAGTTCAGGACATCCCCGTGCGGCGTCCGAACCGTGAACCTGAATTTGAAGTCGCCCTTGCCGGTAGCCTGGCAATTATTATCCACGGCATACGACAGGAACGTGACCGTCACGCTCTTTCCGCAGCCGTCGGGGGTCCCATCGCTGTTGTCCGGCTTCCCGTCGCCGTCGGTATCGGGGTTGAGCGGATCGAGCAGCAGAGTCTTCTCCTGCCCATCGACCAGGTTGTCCAGGTCGAAGTCGGCCGTGAGCGGACTGGAGAACACCTGCCTGGGAAGCCCCGGGGCATAGCCGCTCTCTGCCGAGCACGGCGCGATGATCCAGTATTCCTCGACCTCCTGGCGGTCGGTGAGGCCGTCACGATCGGTATCGGCCAGCACGACGCTGGTGCCGTGCGGCGACTCCGCGGGCGTGTACGTGCACCGCGGGGACTCGGCGCAGCGTCGCTGGAACTCGCGGATGACCAGCGTCGGAATGCTGAACCGCGACTTGGGATCGAACTCATCGTAATCCAGCAGGCCGTCGCCGTCTGTGTCGGGCGCGCGCGGATCGGAATGGACCAGAGACTCCAGCAAATCCGGCAATCCGTCGAAGTCGGTATCCGGCTCGAACGGATCGGAGGTGACCCTCAGGCAGGCGGCCGGCGGGTCGAATTCGTCCTCGACGGTCATGGTGCCGCTGTTCGTCAGGCACTGCAGCACGCCCTGGCTATCAGTGTAGCCGAGCACCCATCCGTCGGTTTCGACGCCGTTCGGCAGCCCGTCGAGGTCATTGTCGCGGTAACGCTGAGCGTCGCGGGCGTCGTTCGGGTTCGAGCCGAGGATCTGCTCGGCGCCGTCGAAGAGCGTGTCCGCATCGGTATCGCGGTCAAGCGGATTGCTCGCGTAGAGGGTCAGGTGCGGCACGCCCAAGACATCATCGCCGGAGGGCACCGTGTCCAGCCTGCCGTTCGGCCCCGACCGGACCACCACGGCCCCTGGCGTGACGGCGGCGCCCGGAGTCACCTCAACCTTTACGTGAAGGACGGCCGCGCCGAAGGAGCCGGGGCCGTTCGACAGTGCGACGACCACGCCGCTCACCGGAACGTCGCTGACGCTGAGGGTCACCTGGTCGGGCGTCCATCGCTCGAACGTGGACGGCGGGTTGGTGTTGTACTTGAGGCAGCTCCCGCAGGGACAGGCCAGCGGATCGTCCGTGGTCCAGGCCTGCTCGCACGAATCATCGGCGGCCCTGAGCAGCAATTCGTCATCACCATAGCACTCGCCGGAGGGGCAGGCCGAGCAGTCGGTGCTCTGCTGCAGCTTGCCCGAGGGGCAACTGCTCGCCAGACCGTCCACTGGAACTCTCACCACCAGGGTCTCGACGGAAGCACTCGCGTCGGTTTCGAGCACGCCGTTCGAGCCCGCGCTGACGATAATGGCCCCGGCCGAGGCGGCATCACCGAGGGGTATCGTCTGAACATCATCGGCAGGAGAAGCAGCGGCAGTGGCATCCGCGTAGCCGTTCCCGCCGCTGAGCGGTTCAATGATCGCCGGCTGGTCATCACCACTCGGCGCGGTCTGCAGAATACCATCGGGACCTGCGCTGATGATCACATCGCCGGCGATGACGGTCGCGTCGACAGCTTTCACCTGGATGTCGTCACAATCATCTATCTCGGCGCCAGCACCGTCCCGGCATGCGGTCGTGTTGGCTTTGACGTCGCCGCGGAGCGGCTCGACGATCGCAGGTTGATCTCCGGCCGGAATCGACTCGATCACGCCATTGGGCCCGGGCAGCACGACGGCCTGGCCCGCGATGACATCACCGCCGTACGTGAGTCCTGAACCATACACATCATCACTACCCTCCGGGATCTTCGTACGGACCTTGCCATCTCCGGTCAAGGGCTCGGCAACGTACGGTTCGCACGGATAAGGCGCCACCGGCCCAGACGGTAGCAGCAGCACGTCATCTTCTTCAGGGGTCGAGTCGATCAGTCCGTTCGGACCGGGGCCGATGACATTTGCTTTCGGATCCAGACTGGTCGTCCCTCTGAACACGAGCTGCTCATCGTCGCCGCCCGCCCTCGTGTCTGCAGTTCCGTTCGGCCCCGCAGTGATGAAGGGCTTACACAGCCCCGGTATGGCGGGTGTGCTGTCGATGAGGGCGAGCGGATCGAAGATGGGAATCGGCTGGCAGGAACTGATGACGATTTCCCCGGACGTTGCCGGCCCGGCGAAGGGCTTCGCCTGAAAATCCAACGGTATGGTGTGACCCATGAAATCGAAAGTCGCAGCCAGCGTATCCACCAGCCTGTTGCCAGTGGTCAGCGGCTCGATGATGACGCTTCGAGTCTGGGAGCTGCAGGTCGGGTCGTCCTCGACGATATCGGCACCGAAGGTGATTGTATCCGTGGGAGCCACCTCGAAGCTGAACGCGGCCGTGGTATCGAACGAGTGGGTTGTATAGGCGCTGACCAGCGCTGTTTCTGTGACCTCGTCCGTATCATCATCGCCTTGGCGAGCAAAAAGATTGAATACGAACTCGCCTGGGCCTTCAGCGTCGCCGGAACTGCTGCCCGGATCGTAATCCAGGAAAGTCACGGTGACGGACCGCGTAGGGACCGGTACCGGGCCGACCTGAATGTCGTCGCCGCTGGCAAAGGTCTCGGGCTCGCCGTTCCCTCCGTCCAGGAGGATAGCTGTGCCCTCGAGCACGTCATCGCCGCTGACGATGCTGTTCAGCATGCCGTCCCAACCGGGGGTGATGATGCCCTGGCCCGCGGCGTCCTCGCCGGAGACATCACAGTTAACCGGCGGCCTGTCGTTGCAGTGGGGATCATCTGTCGGGCAATTCAGCGGGGGATCGTACGGCCAAGCCGGGCATTCGACGGCGACCGAATCCAGCACGGCGTTCCGACCGGGAGCAATGACGGCCGATTGATAAGGCACCACGTTGCGGATCAGCACGCCGTCTCGGCGCAGGATCTGGTAGCCCCGGGCCTCGTCATAGTCGCTGATCCCGTCGTCATCGGAATCGCGCTTGCCGGCATCGGTGCCCATCGCGCGTTCTTCGTCATCGAAGAGCCGGTCGGCATCACTGTCCGGTTGGACGGGGTTGCTATACGTCCTGTAGCCGCTCTGACCGGCGGCCCGGACGAGCCATCCCGTCCGGACCTCGTCGAAGTCCCAGACCGTGTCGAAGTCGTAGCGGGCGGGGTCACACCCTGCGTCGCCGTCACCCAGCGGGCAGCCGTCGGAGTTGTCGTCGCGGTCGGAGCTGCCATAGAGGAACTCCTCGCGGGCGTACAGGCCGTCCATGTCCTGATCCTGCACGTAGGCCAGCGAGTAGGTCTGTCCGGCTTTGAGCGGCAGTTTGTCGAAGTCGAGGCCGAGCGGCATGGCCGGCGGGCCGATAACCGCCCAGAAGCGGGCCTCCGCGGGGTTGTCCTTGACCGTCTTGACCCGGACGAGGCGCTGGATCTTGCGACAGGTGCCGCCGCCGGGACAGTCGCTGTTGCTTTCGCACAGGCAACCGGGCCCCAGCAGCATGTCGTCGCCAAGCGGCCGGGTCTGAAGGATGCCGTCATCCCCCGCGGTGATGATCGTGGTCCCGGAGCTCACCTCGGCACCAAACTCCACCGCCTGGAAGTCATCACCCGCGGCCCTCGTGTTGGCGATTCCGTTGCCGCCGAACGGCGGCTCGACGATTCTCTTCTGGTCAATCGTGTTGCCGTCGCACTGGCCGACCATCGCCGTGCCGTAGCCGGAGACCGCGGTCGGCTCATCGTCGCCCGCGCGGGGGGTATCCAGGATGCCGTTTTCGCCGGCCAGAACGACGATGCCGTCCAGACCGCCGGTGACGCACTGGGCGGCCACGACCTGGACATCGTCGCGTTGGGCGCGGCTGCTGGCGCAGCCATCGCCGTCGGTCGTCGGTTCCCGGATCTCCAGGGTGCCGTTGGTCAGCCGAACGATGACATCATCCCCGGCCGGTGTGGTGTCCAGCACGCCGTTAGCGCCGGACTGCACGATCGTGCCGCCGGGGGCCACCGGCAGGCACACCGGTGTGACGACCTGCACGTCATCGCCGATGGCGAACGTTTCAGCGCACCCAGTGGGACCGACCGTGATGGCGTTTTCCAGCGGCTCCTCTTCGGTGCTCTCCGCCATCCCCAGAATCTCCTGCAGCGCGTACGCCATGGTGATGCCGGCGGGCCGGCCGCGTTCATCGAAGGTGCTGTTGGTCGCGACGCGGTACTTGTCTACCTGGCCGTTGCCGTAATCGATGATGATTCCGGCGGTGCGGTCGTTCACGTCCTGGGAGATGTAGGCGAAATTCCGGCCCTGCTCGTCGGTGATGTCGAAGTTGGCCACCTTGAAGATGAGCCCGCGCGGGTTCTTCATCAGGTCCTCGACCAGCGAGGGGAACACTTCGGTGCTTTTGAAGATGAAAGGTCCACGCTCCTGGATGAACGGCCCCAGGAAGACTTCGAACTCCCCACTGGACAGCATGGATGCCGGCAGCAGCGAGGCGATCGGACTCAGCTTGGTGCGGTTGTAGGGGTCCTGGAACAGCGCCGTCACCTCGATATTGCTCATGGTGAACGGGATGTCGCTGAAATTGCCCAGCGTGACCACCAGGTCGATGCTGGCCCCTTCCACCGTGCGCTGAACCTCCTGGGTGATGTCGCGCGACACTTCGGTGCTCAGCGTGTTCTGGTACTCTTTCTGCGTGTTGGTCGTGCTCTCAGTACTGGCCTGGAACTGATTCTCGCGGGCGAAGGTATACTTAATGGTGCCCTTGGCCACCGCGCCGTCGTCGTAGCCGCCCTCGAAGCCGGCCTCCAGCTCGTGCTTGGTGGTCTCGGTATCGCTCTGGGCGAACTTCCGCTCCTGACTCTGCTGCAACGTAGCCTGGTTGCTCTTGGAGAGCTTCTGGGAATTGCCCTCGGTGTCGGTGTACTGAAAGCGGGTGTCCAGGCGCAGGGCCACCTCGCCGATCAGAATGCCCGGCTCGGGCAGGTCGGCGATCAGCGGGTTGCGGTTGCCGG
>BTUC01000325.1:0-8099 GCA_045863575.1 Phycisphaerae bacterium | reverse complement strand
GGCGCCTTCGCGCTCGAAGATGTAGGCGGGCTGCTTGTAGTTCCGTTTGC
The DNA here is from genome assembly GCA_045863575.1 of Phycisphaerae bacterium. GTDB lineage: Bacteria > Planctomycetota > Phycisphaerae > UBA1845 > PWPN01 > JAAXZI01. The sequence continues at coordinate 8,049 of BTUC01000325.1, read as the reverse complement.
TTTTGGAGAGCTTCTTGCCGTCCTCGCCGGACATCAGGCCCAGAACGATGCAGTTGCGGAAGGGGTGAGGATAGGGCTCGCCCAAGGAGCCGCGGGCTTCAGCCCGCGCGGCCCCGGTGCGGGGGTGAACCTCTCCTCGGTTGGTTCCCTCGACATCCGATGAATCCGTGGTCGCGGCGTCGTCAGCATTTGTTGGGGCGAGGGGGTTTAGGCCCGCGGTGTTCTCCACGTCTGCTAATCCGCGCGGGCTGAAGCCCGCGGTGTTCTCTCCGGTCGCTGGGCCGCGCGGGCTGAAGCCCGCGGCTCTTTGGCCGAACAGCATCGTGCTGATCGCCAGCAACGTGTAGAACCATCCGCGGGTCTGGTCGATGGCCTCGCTGATGAAATCAGCGGGAAAGCGTTCCTTGAACAGGGCGTCGCTGCCGGCCTGGTGCGGGTAGCCCCACTGCGCAAACGGCATCGAGCCGCTGTCGAACCAGCAGTCGATCACCTCCGGCACACGCCGCATCCGCGCGCCGGGGGCAAAGGGCGAGTCATACGTCACCGCATCGATGTACGGCTTGTGCACCTTGAGGTCGTCGATCAGCTCCGGGTTGGCCGCCTTGGCCTGCACCCAAACTTCCGTGCCGCTCACGCCCGGCTTGGCCAGCAGCTCGGCATAGGAGGTGACCGCCTCCTGTCGCCCGGTCCGCTCGCACTCCCACACCGGCAGCGGCGTGCCCCAGAACCGCTCGCGCGATAACGCCCAGTCGACGTTGGCCTCAAGGAAGTTGCCGAACCGCCCCTCCTTGATGTGCTCGGGCAGCCAGTTGATCCTCGCATTGTTGGCCAGGAATTCCTCGCGGAACTCAGTCGTGCGGATGAACCAGCTCTTGCGCGCGTACTGGATCAGCGGATCCTGCTCGGCCCGCCAGCAGAACGGATACTCGTGGCGATACTGCTCGCGCTTGAGCAGCAGCCCGCGGTCCTTGAGATTGCGGATGATGTCCGGGTCGGCCTCCTTGCAGAAGCGGCCGGCGAAATCCGTCGCCTCGGGCACGAACCGCCCGTCCGGCGCGATGAGCTGAAGGAAACCGAAGCCGTTCTCTTTGACCACCCGGTAGTCATCCTCGCCGAATGCCGGGGCCACGTGCACGATCCCCGTGCCGGTATCGAGTGTGACGAACTCCGCAGCCAGCACCTCCCATCCTTTGCCTCCTTCCGGCCGGGCGTAGGCAAACAGCGGCTCATAGGCCTTACCGACCAGCTCCGCACCTTTCATCGTCCGCACGGTGCGGATGTCGGACTCCTGGACCGGCAGCCCTTTGAACACGGCCGGGAGCAGCGCCGAAGCGAGAATGAACTGCTCATCCTCCACGGCCACCTGCACATAATCGACGTCCGGGTGGACGGCCAGGGCGACGTTGCTGGGCAGCGTCCAGGGTGTGGTGGTCCAGGCCAGGAAACTGGTCTTCGGCTCCCCCTTCAGGCGGAAGCGGACGGTGATCGAGGGGTCATCGACTTCGCGGTAGCCCTGCCCCACCTCGGCCGCCGAGAGCGCCGTTCCCCCTTGCGGCCACCACCACACGACCTTGTAGCCCTGGTACAGCAGGCCGCGATTGAACAGCGTGGCCAACGCCCACCAGACGCTCTCGACGTAGGACTGATGATACGTGACGTACGCATCGTCGAGATTGACCCAGAAGCCCAGCCGTCGGGTCAGTTCCTCCCACTCCCGGGTGTAGCGGAACACGCTCTGCTGGCAGAGCTGAATGAAGCGCTCGACGCCGTACTGCTCGATCTCCTGCTTGGTGTGGATGCCGAGCTCCTTACACACCTCGGTCTCGACGGGCAGGCCGTGCGTGTCCCACCCGCCCTTGCGATAGCAGTAGTGCCCGGTCATCGTCCGGTAGCGCGGGAACACGTCCTTGATGATGCGGGTCAGGCAGTGGCCGGGATGCGGCAAGCCGTTGGCTGTCGGCGGCCCTTCGTAGAACACGAACGGCGGCGCATTCTCACGCTGCTGGAGCGACTTCTCGTAGATACGCTGCTCGTCCCAGAAGCGCAGGATCTCGGCCTCCGCCGCGGGAAAGTTGAACTGTGCCGGTACTTCTTTGAACATGTCTTCTTCCTGAGCCAGACGCGTATGTTAGGGTCGGGCCGGCGAACTGCCAATTGTCGAGGTCTCGCCCGCGAGCGCCTCCTGGGCCAGCAGCGGATCGATGGCCAGCGAGGGCAGCGTCGCCGCCTGTTCCTCTCCCCGCCCAATAACGTCAAGGTTTTCCCATCTGCCGTTGTGCCAACGGAACCAGAGCACGAATCCGATCAATATCACGAACACGGCCGCAAACACCCACGGGCCGGCCGAGCCCCACTCAGGGTGAACGGTCGCCGCCCAGGTGGCCCCGCCGATCATCACCGTCCAGACGAGGATGGCCCCCACGGTCGCCGGCCAGAGCGTGTCGCCGGCCCCGCGCAGGGCCATGCTGTAGGATATGGCCACCGCGTCGAAGAGTTGGAAAACCGCCGCCAGGATCAGCACCTGCGCCCCCAGCGCGATCACCTCCGGCTCATCGCTGAAGAAATCCATGAAGCGGGCACCCAGCGCGATGAAGATGACCGCCATGGACCCCATGTAGGCCATGTTAATGCCGGCGCCCATGGCCGCGCGGCGGCGGGCGATGCTCGGCTGTCCCTGGCCCACCGATTCCCCGACCAGCGCGCAGATCGCCAGCCCGATGCCCACGGCGGGCATGAAGGAGAGCTCAATGAGCCGCCAGCAAGTGGCCGTCGCGGCCAGGTGAATGGTCCCGAATTGGCCGATGATCCAGGTCAGGAACATGGCCCAGGCGGTAATATCCATCACGAAGTGCACGCCGGATGGCCAGCCCACCTTCAACAGACGGACCATTTTCGCGAAATCCGGCCGCCAGGTATGACGCGACTGGTACCGGGCCGCGGTGGCTCCGAAACACACTGCCGCCATCAACCACACCACGCGGATCACGGTCGCGATGACGCTTCCGACGGCCGCCCCGTCAAAGCCCAGCCGTGGCAGCCCCCACACACCGAACACCAGCCCGTAGCTGACGACGCCGTTGATCACGTTGGCCCCGATGACGGAGATCATGTTGGTGCGCGGGCGCTGAATGCCATTGAAAAAATGCCCCAGAGCGATGGTCATGCCCGCCGCACCCAGGCTCAGCAGACGGATGCGCGTGTAACTGACCTCCATGCCCTGAACATCCGGTGCATGGCCAATCAGCGCATAGAGGGACGGGATCACGGGCCAAAGCGCGACGCCGATGAACCCGAACAGCAGGCAGATCCACATCCCTTGCCACAGGTAAGCGGAGCAGTCCCGCGGCCGATTGGCCCCGAACGATTGTCCCACGACCGTGCTCACGCACACCATGGTCCCCATGAGCAAACCAAAGACGCTCATGAACACCATGGTCGATGAGGAGACGGCCGCCTGGGCCCCCGGTCCCAGGTGGGACACGATCCAGAAATCGACCATGCTGAGCATGGTCTCGGCCACCATGGTGGCGACATTCGGCGCGGCCATGAGCACCAGAAGCTTCAAGTCCCGGGTCCAGTGCGGGATGGCCGCCGACGCAGCCTCCGGATCTGGGGGCAATGTCTCGATCGAATGTTCAGCCATAAGCCGATCCGAAAAAAAATCCCCGGCGAGCAGGGCTCCCGGGGATTCGCATGCAGAAAACAGCACAGGGAGCGCTACGGTATGGTCTCTCCGTCAATAAACATCGGGATGATGAGCAGTCGTATCCGCACCGCTTATGCTCCTGCGGCCAGCAATCTGGGCTGGCGAATGCAGCACTTTATCGCCGCGGGTGACGGAAATCAACCGGGGGTATCTTACCTTGCCCGCAGCATACCCGGGCCGCTGTAGACCTCATCAACTTCCTCGCGTTCCCGCTGCGGCGGCGAATTGTCCGCGGGTTGAGCAGCCGCATCGGCCGGGGGAGTGCTGTCCTGAACGGGCGTTTCCGTCGGGGTTACGCTTGGGGTGCCCCCCTGCTCGCGCATCTGCTGGAACATGGCCTCCATGGCCTGCTGCGCTTCCGGCCCCATGGCCTGACCGATGGCCGTCACCACTGCCTGGCCCAAGGCCTCTTCCGCCGCGCTGCCGTCCGCGAACTCCCCGGCGTTGATCCGATCGGTGACGCCCCTCATCGCCTCCGCCATGGCATTCACGAAGCCGTCGACCTTCTCAGCCTCGCCGGGCGGCGGAGCGGCCAGATCGGCATCCTCCACGCGCCACTTGCCGTCGACGCGACGCAGCTTGAGTGCCTCGGGTGGAGGCTGGCCCGGCGCCTGAATGTCCAGCACAGCCTCCGCCTCATCATCGGTTAACGGCGTCACACTGACGATGGTCACTTCCCGAGGCAGACTCCCAGGAACTCCGGCCGGGGTGGACATCCGGAAGGCATGCGCCGGGAATTTCTCCTCCATGGCCTGCTGGAGTTCCGCCTGGGCCGTGGTCAACGGCTGGATCATGGCCACCATCTGCTGGACGGACTCCTGCTGCTCCGGCACCACGATCTGCGGCAACTGGGCGATGCTGCCTGACTTGAGGATGTTGACGAACGTATTCGCCGCGGCTTCGGGCGTATCATCCCTGATTTCAATCGGGGAACCGGCGGCGGTACCGGCATCCGTCGGCCGTTCCGCGGGAGGCTGTTCGCCACTGGCCGCCGGAGCCACCAGACGGCTCCTGTCCCGACGGGTCAGGCGAATCGGACGCAGTGACCTGCCGCCCTCCGTCATGACCGTGTTGAACTCCGGTGGCGGCGCCTCTCGCTGATCACATGCACCGGCGAATGCGACCATCGCCAGGATACAGAGTCCATGTTTTGTTGGCATCGACATTGCGTCCACCCTCATGCTGACCGACTCTCTTCTCTCGTTTCCGCCTCAAACCAATGCCGCACTCGCATTACCCTCTCCTCGTCCCCATCACCAGCGTCGACACCGCTCCATCCCCGGCGTAGGCCGCGTCGAGCAGATCAATCGGATGCACCACTTTCACCGGCCGTCCGGTGGTCCGGACGGAGGCCATGATCTGCATCAGGCAACCGGCGTTGGCCGTGGCCACGATCGGTGCGCCGGTTCTGTCGACGTTGGCCAGCTTGCGCTCGATGAGCCGGGTGGACATTTCCGGCTGCGTCAGGTTGTACGTTCCAGCCGCTCCGCAACACCACTCGCTCTCCGGCAACTCCACCAGTTCCAGCTCCGGAATCGCCGTAAGCAGCGCCCGCGGCTGGGATCGGATCTGCTGGCCGTGGCACAAGTGGCAGGCCTCGTGGTACGTCACGCGGGCCGGCAGCGCATGTATCGGCGGCTTGAGCGGCAGGGCCGCCAGGAACTCGCTGATGTCCTTCATCTTACCCACAAATGACTCGGCGCGCCGCGCCCAGGCGGCGTCGCCATGGAGCAGCTCATGGTATTCCTTGAGCATCGTGCCGCAACCGGCCACGTTAGTCACGCAGGCATCGATGTCCGGCCCCAGGGCTTCGAACGCCGCGATATTGGCCCGGGCCATGTCCTGGGCGTCCCCGTGCCGGCCGCCATGCAGGTGGATCGCGCCGCAGCAGCCCTGTGCTTCCGGAACGAAAACTTCGCAATCGTTGGCCAACAAGACGCGCCACATGGCCCGATTGGTGGGCCCGAAGATGGATTCGCTCACGCAGCCGCGAAACATGGCCACGCGGGCCCGCACCGGCCCGGATGGCCGGGCGTGCACCGGCAGCGGCTCACAGGTTTCAATGTCCGGCGGGAGCATGGCTTCCATCTTGGCCAGCTTCTCCGGCAGCAGCCTGGCCAGCCCGCTGCTGTGCAGGAAGTCATTGAACCCCACCGCCTGCCCCATCCTGGCCAGCCACAGCCAACGGTTGAGTTTCTCGGGGCGGGGAAACACCTCGAACATGAACCGTTCGAGGAACCGATCGGCCCAGGTTTTCCGCGGCTTGATGCCGGCCGCATGAAGCTGACTGCGCATGGACTCGATGAGCGAACCATAGCGGACGCCGGATGGACATGCCGATTCACACGCGCGGCAATCCAGGCACAGATCGAGGTGCTTCAGAACGCGCTCGCTCGGCTGGATGCGTCCCTCGGACAGGTTCCGCATGAGATAGATGCGGCCGCGGGGCGAATCATTCTCGTCGCCCAGCTCCGAATAGGTCGGGCACTGCGAGAGGCACAGCCCGCAGTGGACGCAGTCGAAGAACCGCTCACTGATATGATCATCGAGTTTTAACTCGTTCATCAAGCCAATCGCTCCGGCGCGAAGGTCCCCTCGGGGTCAAACGCCTGCTGAATCGCCTCCGACAGGTGAGTGTCACTCCGCCGCCGTCCGAATCGGCGAACGAATGAACCGGGCGCCCGACCGCGGATCTGGAGGCTTCCCTGGGCGATCGTAGCGGCCGCCTCGAGTTCACCCCAGGCCGCCTCATCGAGATCGCCCTCCAGCAGCCCGTAAACGATCCCGTTGCCTGCCCGGGCGATGGCACGAACGGGCAGCGACTCCAGTTGTTCTATGAAGCCGGCCACCTCGGAGCTCAACAAGCTGGCCTTGAAGCTCGTCGGGCACGCACCGCCGGCCGCCTCGCGCAATTTCTGATACAGTTGATCGGCGTCCGCCGCGATGACGGGCTGACCGCCGGACTGCCGCACGACGGCCGCACATTGCCAGCTCACCGCCTCGGCGTTCTCCTCGAATCCGATGATCAGCGTCAACCGCGCGCTCAGGCCCAATGTGCGGGCCATGCAGGCATTCAGCAGTTCGATCATCGTGGGGCGGGTTTCGCCGGCCAGTGTATCCGCGATCATCCGTTCAGCGTCGGCCGCGTTTCTCGGTTCGAGGACCACGAACGCCCGGGCCTGCGGTAAAGGCCGCAGCTTGAAGGTGACGGTCGCGATCGGCCCCATGGTTCCGAAGCTGCCGATAAACAGCTTGTGGAGGTCATAGCCTGCGACGTTCTTGACCACCTTTCCGCCGGATTTGATGATCCCGCCGTCCGGCTCGATCATGCTCATGCCGATGACTACGTCGCGGGCGGTGCCGTAGGCCAGCCGGGCGGGTCCACTGTCGTTGGTGGCCAGAACGCCTCCGATGGTCGCGGTGGCGGCGTGCGGTGGGTCCAGCGTCACCCGCTGGCCGCTGTTCGCCAGCAGCTCCGACAGATCAGCGAGGGAAATGCCGGCCTCGACCATGATGGTCATGTCTTCGGGCGAATACTCCACCACCCGGGACAACCCGCGCATGTCCATCTCGACAAAAGGCCCGCGCGGGGCGGAGGTCCAGTGCAGCTTCGTGCGCGCCCCGACGGGCACGAGTTCGTGCCCCCCGTCGCGCACCAGCCGTACGACCTCGCAGGCCGAGGCCATGTTCTCGGGCCGGACCACCGCCGCGGCGACCGAACCATCGGACGGCTCGAAAACCTGCACACCGGATTGTCGCCGCAACTGCTCGATCATCACGATTCGATCATTCCACTCATCAGCACTCAGCACTCAGCACTCAGCACTTCATAACGCCGCCTGCCGCATGGGCCGGAGCACCTCCACGCAGGCCGCTCCGGTCGCGTAAATCTTGTACGGATTCGCCCGCAACTGCGGGTCGAACACCTCGCGCAGCCGCCGCTGGGCGGCCAGGTCCCGCTCGCTGAACATCAGCGGCAGGCAGTCGATTTTCTCCACGCCGATGCCGTGCTCGCCGGTCACGCTGCCCCCCAGGCGAACACATTCTTCCAGGATCTCCGCACTAGCCGCCAGAACCCGTTTGGTCTGATCGCGATCCCGTTCGTCGAAGAGCAGGATCGGGTGGATGTTGCCATCGCCGGCGTGGAAGACGTTGGCGATGGTCAGGTCGTGCTTCGCGGCGGTCGCACGGATAAACTGAAGGATCTCCGGCAGTTTGCCCCGGGGAACAACACCGTCCTGGGTGCAGTAACTGGGGGCCAACCGTCCGACGGCCCCGAAGGCCCGCTTGCGACACTTCCAGAGGGCCAGCCGCTGTTCATCGGTGGCGGCCTTGCGCACCTC
>BTUC01000324.1:7553-8119 GCA_045863575.1 Phycisphaerae bacterium | reverse complement strand
CCGGTGCGTCCGCCGCGGGACTGGACGGCCTGCGTCAACCGGGCCCAGACCTCGCCGGAAACCGAAGCCATCCGCCGGTCCATCCGCCGCGGGACGCCCTTTGGCGAGGAATCCTGGCAGCGCCGAACAGCCGCCAAACTGGGACTGGAGTCCACCCTGCGGCCCATCGGTAGGCCGAGAAAGAGCGAAGATGAGGCCAGATAGAGACAGATCGACTCCCGACCCCTTTTCTGTCCTCATACTCCTTCAAGAATCGAATCCACTCTGGCTGCTGCGCCGACGCCGATCGGCCCATAATGGAAGGATAACAACTACCATTGTAACCAAGTGAAAACACATGGCCCAAACCGACTCTGGGATTTGCGTAACAGGCGGCACGATCCTCCCCGCCTTCGGAGTTGTAACAGCACAAAGAAGGAAGGTGACGACAAGTTCGAATGCAGTGAGCGCATTCCAAGGTCCTGAGTATGCGGACCGTACAGCCCAAAGAAGAGCCCCCGCGTAGCATATCACGAGTAAGGCAGCCACCAACTGTGCATTGTGTTCCAGTGTAAAAAGACTCGAAA
>BTUC01000324.1:5435-7543 GCA_045863575.1 Phycisphaerae bacterium | reverse complement strand
AAGGCGCAATCCAGAATGACAAATGCGATAAGGTTCGCTTGCTCAACATCATGCCTTCCCACGGAGCCTAAAACCTCAGCCCTATTTTCCCGAAGTGTTTCCCCTGTTCCATGTAGCGCAGCGCCTGGGGCAGTTCGTCGAACGGGAAGACGCGGTCCACCACCGGCTCGAGCTTGTGCAACGCGATGGCCCGGTTCATGGCTTCGAACATCACTCGGCTACCCACGAAGATGCCTTGCAGGCGTATCGAGCGCATCAGCACGGGCAGCGGATTCGCCTGGCCGGCGCCGGTCAGTACGCCGATGAGGGCCACGTGGCCGCCGATGCGCACGGACTGCAGCGACTGGCCCAGGGTTCCGGCGCCGCCGAGTTCGATGACGTGGTCCACGCCGCGCCCGCCGGTGAGCTCCAGGACCCGATGCTCCCAGCCCGGCGTGGTCGTGTAGTTGATGCCTTCATCGGCGCCCAGATCGCGGGCCCGCGCGAGCTTATCGTCGCTGCTGGAGGTGATGATCACCCTCGCGCCGTGCAGTTTGGCGAACTGCAGCGCGAACAGAGCCACCCCGCCGGTGCCGAGAATCAGCACGCTTTCGCCGGCGGTCAGACGGCCGCTGTTGACCAGTGCGTTCCAGGCGGTGACGGCCGCACAAGGTAGTGAGGCCGCCGCCTCGTCGGACAGATGCTCCGGCACTTCGACCACCCCTCGCTCGTGGAGCACGACGTATTCGGCCGCCAGCCCGTCTATTGTGCCGCCCAGGTCCGTCTGCCCCTTGGCCGCATCGGGCTCCCCTTCGACCCAGCCCGGCATGAAGATGCCGGCCACGCGCTGCCCGACGCGGACCCGGGAGGCGCCCGGACCGACCTCGACCACCTCGCCGACGCCATCGGAGACGGGGATCCGCGGCAGCGGGATGTGCGGGTTGTAAATGCCCTTGACCACCATGAGGTCGCGGAAATTCAACGACAGCGCTCTCATGCGCAGCAGCACCTGGCCAGGCCCCGGTTGGGGCGCGGGCAGGTCCACGAGTCGCAGTGAATCGAACCCGAATGCATTCTGAATCTGAAAGGCCTTCATGAGGGCATCCTCCGCAAATGTCTGAAGCCCGAGAAATCGGGTGAAGAACCGGGTCAGCCCGCTGGGTTGGCCAGGCGGTGGACCAATCCATAGACCACCGCGATGGCCGTCAGAGACAAACCGATCCCGACCCTCGACTGAGCCCTCCGAGCGGCTACAGCAGGCAGCTCGCGGGGCTCCCGGCGCAGCGACCAGAGGGTCATGCCGGCGAAGGTCAGGGAGAAGATGGCCGTGTACAGGGCGACCGCCAGCCAAACGTCCGTGAATGTCCGCCGCCAGACGGCCATGACCAGCGAGAGCAGCAGGGCCGCCACCCCCAGCCACACCGATAATAACGCCAGCATGGGTCCTCCACTCGCACCGAACCCCGTTCACCGGCTGACCGCTTAAAGCCTATCCCATTAGGCCCCATGGGGCACAGGTTTTCAACCTTTACACCACTTGGAAACCGGTGCCACACCTTGCTGGGGGATGCTCTTCGCATACGCCGCTCCATTTGCACTGGAAGAGCCGGTTTCCGCCTTCCGATGAAGGGGACAAGGGCATCGCGTGGTCGCCCATTTTCGTTGATCCGAACTGTCCATGTTGCTACCTTAGTACCAGAGCCGCGAGGGACGCCTGTCCGACGATGGCACCCCGTCGAGGAGCAGAACACGTGAGACTGCCGGTCTGGACATACAGTCCCCGCACCCCCAAGGCGCCGATCAGCGAAGCGCTGCGCCGCCAGGTGAAGGCGATCAAGGCCCTCTCCGCCGTCGGCGGCCTGCTGGATGCTCTGCCGCACTTTCTGCTCATCCTCAACCAGCAGCGCGAGATTGTTTACGCCAACCACTGCCTGGTCGAGACGCTGGGCGTCGACTCGGTCGAGGCGTTCTATGGCCACAAGCCCGGCGACGTGCTGGATTGTATCCATGCATTCGAGGATGGCGGCTGCGGCAAGACCGAGTCCTGCCAGGCTTGCGGCGCCGCTCGCGCGGTCGGGGAGAGTGAAAACGGCGCCTCCAGCGTGCACGAGTGCCGCGTGCTTCAGCAC
>BTUC01000324.1:0-5425 GCA_045863575.1 Phycisphaerae bacterium | reverse complement strand
CGCTCGGCCACTCCGGCCGCGCGCTGGACCTGCGGATCACGGCCACGCCGTTCGAGCTGGCGGGAGAGCAGTTTACGGTCCTCGTACTCACGGACATCGCCGAGGAGAAGCGTCGCCAATCCCTGGAGCGGCTGTTCTTTCACGATCTCATGAACACGGCCGGCTGCATCCTGGGCTACGCGGAGCTGCTGCAACGCACCCCGGCCGAGCAGATGCCCGTCGTGGGCCGCGAAATCAGCCAGCTCATCAAAGATCTGGCCGACGAGGTTCATGCTCACCGCGACCTGTTGGATGCCGAGCGCCAGGACCTCCAGGTGCAGTTCGAGCCGGTGAACAGTCGCGAGGTTCTCAACGTGGCGGTGCAGGCCTGCCGGACCCAGGGGCTGGCTCATGCGGGCAACTTGCAGCTCGACGCGGCGACGGCCGAGGTTCTGTTTCCCTGCGATCGCCGCCTGCTGCTGCGCGTGCTCAACAACATGGTGAAGAACGCCCTGGAAGCCTCATCGGAGGGCAGTTCCGTGACCGCCGGCTGCCAGGCGGACTCGGCCGGTGTCGACTTCTGGGTGCACAACGACGGGGTCATGCCTCGCGAGGTCCAGTTGCAGGTATTTCAGCGATCGTTCTCGACCAAGGGCAAGGGGCGTGGGCTGGGCACATACAGTATCAAGCTGTTGACCGAGCGCTACCTGAACGGGCAAGCCTCGTTTGTTTCCACACCGGAGACCGGCACCGTTTTCACCGTTCGCTACCCCCGGCTGGTTCCCCTGCCGGAAGACTCCGCCGCCTGAAAGGCACTGCGGCTGAAACGGCTGGGTTGGCCCCCAGTGGTCCTTCCAGTTCGTCAGTTGCGTAGCGGCCGGCCGCGACAGACGCGGAAGTCACCAACCGGAAGGGACCCTGGCTGGGCTGGAGGTGGTTCGATGCGTTCATGGACCCCTGCGAGGGTGTTCTCGTGTGGGTTTTTCCTGCTCGCCTCAGCGGCTCCCCGGCAGGCCATCGCCCAGTGCGGCGCATGGTCTGAGCCGCTGAACCTGAGCCAGGACGCCGGCCATTTCGCCGTCGACGCCTCGTTGGCCGTTGACGGAACGGGTGGCGTTCACCTGGTGTATCAGAGCTTTCTGGATTCTTCCGGCGCCAATTTCTACATGACCAACGCGGGCGGTGGGTGGTCGGCCCCGCAACCGCTGGGCAACATGAACGGCAAGGGCTCCACGCCGCAGATCGTGATCACCCCGGACCAGCAGCTCCACGTGTTCTATGGCAGGAATACCCTCTACTATCGTTCGAAGCCGGTCGTGGGGGGGAGCTGGAGCGCGCCCGTGCAGATCACGCAGAACCCTGGCTCCGGCTTCATTGAAGGGCTGACCGTCGATTCCGACGGCGGGATTTACTTTCTCTACGGGAACCTGTTCGACAATTCCGCGCCGGCGCGCAACGGGATCTATGGCCGTTACAAGCCGCTTGGCGGCGCATGGCAGGCCACCGAGCTCATCTACGGCAACAGCGACGACGGCAACTGGCCGCGCGGAGAGCAGGTCATTGCCCGCGGGACGACGTTGTGGGTCTCCATCGGCGTGGACGGCAACATGTACTACAAGAAAAAGCCGTCGCCGGGAACCTGGCCGGGAGGGAAGGGCACGCGCTTCAATGAGGATGGTGGCGGGCTGCGCTTCGCGATGGACCCCAACTCCAGTGAGATCGCGGCGCTGTGGGGCGTGAGCCTGCCCTGCTCCGGCCCGTGCGAGGACGATCCCTGGTTTGAGGCCTATGTAAAGTATTCGCACGATGACGGCGCAAGCTGGTCGGGAACGTTCAACGTATCGGACATGCTGAACGACATCGATCGCACTCCCGCCGGGGTGTATGACGCCGAGGGTAATCTGCACGTCGTGTGGGAGGGCTTCTGCTGTGACCACAAGCTGCGCATGCGCTATCGCGGCCGGATCCGGGGCGTGTGGGGGCCGATCCAGCGGCTCAGCCAGCACGTAGGCGGTTATGTCCCCAACAACTCCCTGAAAGCCTGGGGCGCCGGCCTCTTCCTGGGCTTCAGCGACGGGCAGACGGGAGTGGGCCTCTACGATGTGGTGTTTACATCCTACACGCCGACCGGCCCCAGAATGCAAATCGGTCCGCAGGAGTTGAGCCGGCCCCACTGGATCGGCCGGGCGCTGACGGCCGATACGTTGACGCTGGCCAACAGTTGCCCGGGCGCTTTGAATTACGCGATCAGTGACGACGCGGATTGGCTCGAGGTGACCCCGGACGCGGGCTCGGTGGGCGGAGAGGCGGACACGCTCGAGGTAAGCTATCCCGGCGCCGCGGAGCTGGCCGCCGGCGTCCATTCCGCCGTCATTACCGTCAGCGGAAACGCCAGCAACAGCCCGCAGGCACTCACCGTCACGGTGACCGTCCAGACCGTGGCTCCCGATGCGGACGAAGACGGCGACGTCGACCTGAGCGACTTCGGCGCTTTTCAAACCTGCCTGACCGGTCCTTCCCATGCACAACTGGATCCTGACTGCCAGTGGGCTCGCCTCGATGGCGACAGCGACGTGGACCAGGACGACTTCGGCCTCTTTCAGGGCTGCCTGAGCGGCCCGAACATCCTGGCCGAGACGGATTGCATGCCGTGAGCCGATCCGAAGAAACCGCTGCTTGTTTCGATATCAGTCGAGGATGATCATGGGAACAGTCAGAAGCCAGCTCGCTCCCGTTACCCCCTTTCAGCGGTGTGGCTGGGCGCGGAACGAGCTGGCCATCCGTTACCACGACGAGGAGTGGGGACGGCCGGTGCATGACGATCGATTGCTCTTTGAATTCCTCATCCTCGAAGGCGCGCAGGCGGGGCTGAGCTGGGACACCATTCTCAAGAAGCGTGAGAATTACCGCGCCGCCTTTGACCACTTCGATCCGGCGAAGGTGGCCCGCTACACAACGGCGAAAACGCGCCGGCTCCTGGCGGATCCGGGCATCGTGCGCAACCGCCTGAAAGTGGCGGCTGCCGTGCAGAATGCGAAGGCCTTCCTTGAGGTTCAGAAGGAGTTCGGGACGTTCGACGCGTACATCTGGCGCTTCGTCGCCGGAAAGCCGATCGTGAACCGATGGACGAGCATGAGCCAGGTGCCCGCCCGCACTTCTGAATCCGATGCCATGAGCAAGGATCTCAAGAAGCGCGGGTTCTCGTTCGTGGGCACCACCATCTGCTATGCCTTCATGCAGGCCACCGGCATGGTCAACGACCATCTGGTGAGCTGTTTCCGGCATCCCGCTTCGCCTCCAGCTCCGTCCAGCGGGCGTAGAGAGCATCGACCTCGCCCTGGGCCTGGTGCAGCCGGTCGCAGGCCGCGCCCAGGCGGAGGTGATCGGCCATGACGGCCGGATCGGCGGCTTCCCGGGCGCAGGCTTCCACCGCGCTTTCCGCGGCCGTGATGCGGGCCTCCATCTGGTCGAGCTCCTGCTCCTCGGCCCAGTTCAGCCCTTTCACCGGCGCAGCCGGCGCCCGGCGGCGCGGGGACGCGGCCTTCCTGGGCGCGGAACTGGCCGCGTCTCTATCGGCCGCCTGTTCACGGGCGTACTCCCACTGAGACAGATCGGTGTACCTGCCGACCCGGCCGTCCCCCTCGAGGGCCAGCAGCTCGGTCGAGATGCGCTCCAGCAGGTAACGGTCATGCGTGACCAGCACCAGCGCCCCGGGGAACTCCTGCAGGCTCTCCTCCAGCACGTCCAGCGTGGGGATGTCCAGATCGTTGGTCGGTTCATCCAGGACCAGCACATCCGCCGGCTGCAGCATGAGCCGGGCGATGAGAACCCGCGCTTGCTCGCCGCCGGACAATTCGCCGACCGGCATGTCGAGTTGGTGCGGCCCGAACAGGAATCGCCGCGCATAGGCGGTGATGTGCAGGGTGCGGCCGTTGAAGAAAACCACATCATTGTTGCCGGCCAGTGTGCGACGGAGCGTCTGCGTCTTATCCAGTTGTTCGCGATTCTGATCGAAGGCCACGATGCGAAGATCGTCAGCCCGCCAGATGTCGCCGGAATCCGGCGCCGCCTGGCCGGTGATGAGGCGCAACAGCGTGGTCTTGCCGCTCCCGTTGGGGCCCAGAAGCCCCAGGCGGCTGCCGGGACCGAGCGTGAAGTGCACCTCGGAAAACAGAAGCCTGCCGCCCAGACGTTTGGTTATTCCCTTGGCCGTAATCAGCTTGCGGGACTGCCGCTGCGTGCCGGAAAAATCCATCTGGGCGGTGACCTGCTGCGCGTTGCGAACTTTGAGTTCGGCGAGTTCCTCCATCAGCCGGCCGGCCTCATCAATGCGCGCCCGCGCCTTTGTCGTCCGGGCTTTGGCTTTCCTCTGGAGCCACTCGATCTCCCGCCGCACCTTGCCGGCCACCGACTGTTCGCGGCTGGCCTGGGCGGCCATGAACTCTTCGCGCTTGCGGAGAAAGTCGCTGTAGGCCCCATTGAAACTGAGGAAGCCGTCCGGATAGGCACGGCTCAGCTCGACTACCCGGTTGGCCACGTTCTCGAGAAATCGGCGGTCATGGCTGACCATCAGGCAGGCGAAGCGCCCCTCCGTGAGCAGTTGCTCCAGCCAGCAGATGCCCTCCACGTCCAGATGGTTGGTCGGCTCGTCCAGCAGGAGCAGATCCGGTTTTCTGATGAGCTGGCGACCCAGCGCCAGCCGCTTCTGCCAGCCTCCGGAGAGAGACCCGACCGGCTGGTCGGGATCAGGGAATCCGATCTTGCCGAGCAGGATGGCCGCCTGGGTATGACGTTCATGTACATCCAAGTCCGCCGGCAGCGCGGCCATCAGCGATTGCTCCACCGTCTGATCCCCGTTCAGGATGTCCTCCTGGGGAACGTAGCCGAGGGTGAGTCCGCGCCGGAGGGTGAGTTCACCCGCATCCGGCGTCTCCAGCCCGGCCAGGATGCGCAGCAGCGTGGACTTGCCGGCGCCGTTGGGGCCGATGAGCCCGGTGCGCTCGCCCTCGAAAAGCCCGAACGTGATGCCCCTGAACAGCGTGCGCAGACCGTAGGACCGGGTGAGGTTCCGACAACTGAGGAGTATGTCCATCCACGCTCCCGTGGAAAGGCGAAATCGCGGGTCGGCGGGCTGCGGCGCAACACGGCCGGCCCTGAGCCATTCGAGCATTATATGCGCGCCCTGCGCTCACCGGGCACGCGCCGGCCGCGGTCGGGTGGTTGCTCGGTCCAGGGGCGGTGCGGGCCAGCGCTTCTTAGCCCAGGGGATAGAGCGGTCGGCGGCCTTCAGAAACGCAGGATAGTCGTTGAGGGGTGCGCAGGTTGAAAGCGCATCGGCCCTCAGCCGATCATAGAGATTCCGCATGCGGCGCAGATCATCGGCGCGGCCGGCTCGGCGCGCCAGGTTGTACATCTCCAACGGGTCGTCGCGCAGGTTGTAGAGCTC
>BTUC01000323.1:0-8166 GCA_045863575.1 Phycisphaerae bacterium | reverse complement strand
CCCGCGCTTGCCACCACCAGCAATACCCCGGCCACCAGCACAACCGGAAGACGCCCACACTGTCTCCCTGCAACCGCCGACGAACCGACGGGCCTCAAGATCATCTGAGAACCTCTATTCTGCTGCTTCGCGTACACCGTTGATGAGCGCCTCGGCGCGCTGACGCGTTGGTGCCTCGGCGATGATGCGGATGATGGGTTCCGTGTTCGAACCGCGCACGTGTACCCAGCCGTCCGCGAAATCGACGCGTACGCCGTCGCTGTCGTTCAGCCGTTCGGAGCTGTACTTCCGGCGGACGGCATCGAGTACCTGGGCGATGCGTTCCTTGGAGCATTCGAATTTCTGCTTGATCATCACGTAAGCGGGGATCTCGGCGACCAGTTCACTGATCGACTGAGCGGTCCGGGCCATCAGTTGCAGAGTCAGGCCGATGGAGGCCAGGCTGTTCCGCACCGGAACCACGCGCGGATCGATGATCCCCCCGTTGCCCTCCCCGCCGATGGTGCAGCCATGCGTTTTCATGACCGCCACGACATTGGCCTCTCCGACGGCCGAGCGATGCACGCGGCACGGTCCGCCGGCGGCCGCGGCCACGTCGTCGATCATCCGCGACGTCGAGAGGTTGGCGGCGGCCGGCCCGGGATGGACGGCAAACATGTATTTGCCCGCCAGCGCCAGCGTGTATTCCTCGCCGATGTAACGGCCAGCCTCATCCACGATGGCCAGCCGGTCGGCGTCCGGATCCTGGGCGAAACCGACATGGGTGCCCGCCTCGCGAACGGCCGTGCACAAGCCGGTGAGATTCTCGGCCAGGGGCTCGGGCGTGTGCGCGAACTGACCGGTCGGCTCGCCGTTGATGTGCACGAGGTGGCAGCCGAGTTCCTCCAGCAACATGCGCCCCTCGGGGCCGCCGGCACCATTGACGCTGTCCAGCACGACGCGGAACCGCTTCGCCAGAATGGCCTTGACGTCGAGATGCTTCAGCACTGCATCCACGTGCGTCCGTGCGGCCGACAGGTCAACGACTGGCTGCGGGATACCCTGCACATCCGCCAGCTTGAAGGCTTTCCGCGCGTAGAGATCGAAGATCCTCGCCGCTTCATCCGGAGGCGGCGCCAGCCCCTCGCTGGTCAAGAATTTGATGCCGTTCCACATGACCGGGTTGTGGCTGGCGGTGATGATCACCCCGCCGGTCGCCCCGTGCCGCCGGACCATCAGGGCAGTGGCCGGCGTGCTGGCGATCTCCAGTTGCACGACCTCGCAGCCGGTGGCCAGCAGCCCTGAAACCAGGGCGGCCTGCACCATCGGACCGCTGGGTCGAGAGTCTCGCCCCACCACCACCTTGCCGCCGCCCAGGTATGTACCGAAGGCGCAGCCCAGTTCGGCGGCCAGTACGGGGGTCATCGACTCACCGATCACACCCCGCACGCCGGATACACTCATCATCAATGGCATTCGATGAATTCTCCCGTTGAAACTGGGTGCGGTAGCGGCCGGCGTCTGCACCGACGGGTCCGTGACAGAATCCGCGGAATCCTTGCGGACCAGCCGCCAGAGGCTCCGCGTGAGAGAAGCGCCGCTCGCCCTGAACCCCGTTCACGGGGCTTTCCGCCGAAGGCAGGTTCAGGCCAGTCCCTTTAGGGCTGGTCGGCCGGCGCTACGCGGACTTTCCTCTCTGCGTATATTACGAGCCCGTTTTCAACGGGCTTCTCTAACCGGCTTCAGCCAAGGGCCAGTCCGCCTAACCTCTCAGCGCCTCTGCACCAACCGTTCTGCCCCGGGAACGGCCAGCGATCCAAGCCGCCCGCCACATGACTGCACCGAGGGTCCACTCTACCGCAGATTCCCGTAGTCGCGGCGGACCAACACCTTACGCAGGAGGAGGTAGTTGGTTCCGCGGTAGGCGGTAACTTCGCCGCTGACCACCAGCACGACGCTGCGTGTGCCGGCGCCGGTCAGCGCCAGAGCTGTCTCTAACAGGCGATTGGGTAGAACGCGGATCGGTCGATCCTGCGGATGACGGCCAGCGTCCTCAAAGGCCAGCATGTAGCCGGGATCGCCCGGGACAATGCGGGCCAGCCGGTCCGACAGCAGTGTGTCTTCGCGCCAACGGGTCTGGTCCTTAAATGCGTCCTCCAGATTACTGGCAGCAGAACGGCTCTCGTTGGAGCTTGCATCCGGCGAAGCCTGTGTCCCGGCCGGAGGCGATGGGTTGGGCGCCATCACCGGCCGGAGCGGACGGCTTTCCATCAACTGCTTGACGATTTCCTCGGCGGTGGGCTCACGGCCCGGTTCGGTGGCCGGGGCAGTGCCGGAGGGCTGCACCGCCGGCGCTGTCTCGACGGCGGACTCCGGAACCTCCGGGGCCTTGGTGGCATGCGTGGTGATCTCCGCCAGATTTTCGATCAGGAAGTAGTTCCGGCCCCGAAACTCGGTCACCCGCCCTGTGACCTGAAACCGGGGCAGCTCCTTCATTTCACCGAGCACGGACTCCAGGACTTCAAGGCGCCGGTTGGGCAGAACGCTCAGCGGCGGCACGTCAGGCAGCTTCTCGACGGGCGCAAGGTGCACGACCCAGCCGTCCTCCTGGCGTTCCAGACGCGCGGGACGCCGGGCCACAAGGTAGCCCTCTGGCAGTCTCTGGGGCTCAGGTTGCAGCCGGGCCAGCGCACCGCCTGAGAGCTGGGCACGATCCTCATCCGCCTCCCCCGGCTCCGACGGCAGCACAATGACGCTCCCGGCCTGTTGATTGAGAAGGGACTCCGGGACCCGAGCTGTGGCCGCATACTCCGGTGCACGGCGAGCGGGCGCCACCGCCAGAGAGGCAGGACGTGTCGCCGTCTGGGCCGACCCGAACTGGGCTGACCCGAAAAACATCAGCAGCCCCATTCCGGCAGCCATGAGCGGGCCCAAGCCGGCTTTCTCAGTGCTGTAAGACACACTGGGCATCTGGCATTCGGCTCTCAGGATGCTTCTCCTACGACCGCATCGTCCGACCATGGGGCTTGATCCTCCCTGATGGTATCCACCTCATCATCGGTACTGAAGCGGGACCTTCATCAGCGGCGCGACTGGAGTTCGCGCAGCAACTCGTCCGGGCTGGTTATCGGGCGCTGGCAGGTGCGGTTCTGGCAGATATAGACGGCCGGCTGCCTCTTGACGAGATCCTTGCCCGCCAGGAGCGGCAGACGCCGCTGATGCTCGCCCGCATCCGCTGATGAGGGTTCCGATAACATGAGCACACGGTAGGGATCATAAACCTGACTGATACTTCGGATCAATGTCTGCGTGGCCGCGTCCGCGGGCGACCCGGCGACGACGATCTCGCGAACCTCAGCGGCGTGGAAGTCCACACCCGCCAGGAAGCGGTCAAATGCCAGCGGACTGGCCAGGACGCTGCCGGCAAAGGCCGTCAGCAGCACCTCCGCCTTCTCGTGAAGATCCGCCCGATCGAGCATGTGGCTGAGCCGCAGGAGGTTCATGAGGGCGACCGAATTGCCCGAAGGGATGGCGCTGTCCCGGCCGTCCTTGAGCCGCACGATGAGCTGCTCGGCGTCGTCGGCGGTGTAGAAGAAGCCGCCGCCCTGCTGATCCCAGAAATGGCGGATCATTTCTTCATTGAGCCGGATGGCCTCGTCCAGCCAGCGGAGCTCAAAACTCGCTTCATAAAGATCGAGCAGACCCTCCACGAAAAAAGCGTAGTCGTCGAGGTAGCCCTTAGTATGTGCGTGACCCTTCCGGTACGTGCGAAGCAGCCGCCCCTTTTCGCTGAGCCGATTGAGGATGAACTCGGCTGCCTGTGCCGCGGCCCGGGTATAAGTCGTATCTCCAGTGAGCCGCCCTCCGCGGGCCAACGAAGAGATCATCAGCCCGTTCCACGCGGTGAGAATCTTGTCGTCCAGTCCCGGATGGACGCGCTGCTCGCGCGCCTGGTAAAGCTTCTGCCGCGCGTCCGCGAGGATCTCCTTGAGTTCGCCGGGTGAAATGTTGTGCAGGCGGGCCACGGTGGCCACGTCGCGCTGCACGTTGAGAATGTTGTGCCCCTCCCAGTTGCCTACGTCCGTCACGTCGTAGTAGCTGCAGAAGAGCGTCCCCACCTGCTCGCCGAGCACGGACAGGACTTCCTGCTTCGACCAGACGTAGAACTTGCCCTCCACGCCCTCGCTGTCCGCGTCGCGCGTGGAGTAGAAGCCCCCTTCCGGCGACTGCAGATCGGTCAGCACGTAGCGGAAGATGTCCCCGGCGACCTCGGCCCAGCGTGGATTGCGAGTGAGCTCGAATGCCTCCAGGTAGATGCCGCTGACCAGGGCCTGATCGTAAAGCATCTTCTCAAAGTGCGGCACGAGCCATTCGGGGTCGGTGCTGTACCGGGCGATCCCCCCGCCGAGGTGATCGTAGATGCCGCCGTTGGCCATCTTGTCGAGGGTCAGATTCACCCGGTCCAAAATGCGTGTCTTTGGCCGGCCCGACTGCTGAGAGCGGTGGTACTCGCGCAGCATCAGGCTCATGGCCATGGACGGCGGGAATTTGTTGCTGCCGCTGGCCAGCCCGCCCGACTGTTCGTCGAAAGCATCGGTTAACGCATCGGCCGCTTTGCTGACCAAATCGCCGGGAATCACCGCATCCGACGGACGTGGACCACTGAACTCGGCCACTGCCTGCGAGAGGGCCTCCGCAGACTGGGTAATCTTCTCACGATCCTCCCGCCAGATTTTCGCTATCGTTTGCAGCAGATCTTTGAAACCCGGACGGCCATAGCGCGAATCAGGCGGGAAGTACGTACCGGCGAAAAATGGTTTACCATCCGCCGCCAGGAACACGCTCATCGGCCAGCCGCCCTGGCCGTTGTTGTAGATGACGGTGGCATTCATGTAGATCTCGTCGAGATCCGGGCGCTCCTCGCGATCCACCTTGATGGAGACGAAATGCGCGTTCAGGATCGCCGCCACCTCGTCGTTTTCGAAGCTCTCGCGCTCCATGACGTGACACCAATGGCACGCCGAGTAGCCGATGCTCAGAAAGATGGGCTTGTCTTCGCGACGGGCCTTTTCCATTGCCTCGGAACCCCAGGGGAACCAGTCCACCGGGTTGTGCGCATGCTGGAGCAGGTAGGGACTGGTCGCATTGGCCAAGCGGTTTGTGTGCGCCGACTGGGTCGCGGTTTGAGCGCTCATGGATCTCCTCATTTCCGCCGGGGACCGGCCGTCCGAGACAGCCAATCGATCTCGCGTGCCTGCGAGGGCAAACGGTCCACGGAAACGGCAGACGCGGAATTCAAGCGGTTTTCGGCCCGGACTTACGCCTGATCATAGTCCACGCGTGAGAGGGATATCGATGGAGCGTGGCCAGTCACTGCGGCTGCGACATCTCGTCCCACAGGGCGCGATAGAAGCGCAGAAACCGGGCCACGTCGCCGGGACTGGCCGATTCCATTCCCTGGCACTCGTTGAGCGTGTAGCGATCGTATCCGGTCTCCCGGAGCAGCCGGAACAACTCCTTGTACGGGTATGCGCTCGTTAACTCATTGATATGACAGGAGTAAAGCTTGTCCCGCAGGAGACGGAAGCCGGCTTCGACCGAGCCGTCCTTCACATCGGTGCCGTTGGAATTCCAGCAGACGCCGGCCGCTCGATGATCGGCGTGATCCATGATCTTGCGCATATTGAGCGGAAGGGCGGTGTCCCGGCCGTGGACCTCGACCCAGATCTCCACGCCGGCATCGTCAGCGGCCTGAGCACAGGTCCGGACTGCCCTGCCGATCTGTTCGAGCGTCTTCTCCGCCGGCACCTCGGCGGGCAGGCCGTTGGGCCGCACCTTGACACCCTTCGCCCCGATGTCGCGGGCGAGGGCCACGAAGCGCTTGCATTCCTCGATGTGCCTGGTCACCACAGCCGGGTCCGGCGAGTGGAATTCACAGGTCGATCCCAGCCCCCAGATGACCAGCCCGTCGTCGGCGAAACGCTTCTTGACCTCTTCGCGCTGCGCTTTCGAGAGGGAGGGTTCAACCCCATGCTTGTGGGTCGTACGGAATTCGACGGCCTCCACGCCGCCGGACTTGCACACCTTGATGAGCGTGGACAGATCGAAGTTCCCGGCCAGATTGTAGGTAACCAGCCCCAGCTTGAATTTGCGGCTTTTCACTGAATCCACCTCGGCCCGTTTCCCGGCCGACTCCGCCGCTCGGGCCCTGACGGGAACACCGACGCCAAAGACACCTGCCAGAGCAGCGGACATGCCCAAGACGGTCCGGCGGTTGATCTGCTCGCTCACAGGCCATCTCCTTGCGTTAAGGTTAGGGTAGACCAGCCCATTAAAAGCCAAGCCGGCACCGTCGTCAACGACTTCCCGCTGGGGTGACGCGGCGGCTCGTCAATGATATCATCACACAAACGAATGCCTGATGCCGAGGGCCGGTCACGACCGCAGAAATCAAGGATGTTGCGTCGATAATGACCACAGGCGGCGCATGTGAGCCACCCGACTTCGGCAGGAGCTCGAGATGCCTTTACTGCAAAGATGGATACGAGGACCCGCAGCGCTGCTTATCGTCCTCGGGCTGGCCGCGCCGGCCATCGCTCAGTCCCGCGAAGCCGAACTCCGCCGGGCCCTGGCCTGGCAGATCGCACTGGAGCGGGTCGGTTACTCGCCGGGTGTGATTGACGGCCGCATCGGCCCGAAAACCGAACTGGCCACGCGGGAGTTTCAGCGCGTCCGTGGCTTGCCGAAAACAGGTCAGCTCGATGCAGCTACGGCCGAGGCGCTGCAAGCGGACCCTGCCAAGGCCATCGGCCGTTACACCATCCAGCCGCAGGATCTCCAGGAGATCGGCCCCTGCCCCACGAGTTGGAAAGCCAAGAGCGAGTTGAAGCGGCTTGGCCATGAGGCCCTCGAAAACGTCATCGCCGAGAGGTTTCACTGTGCCACGCACCTGCTGGCCACCCTGAACCCGCGCACGTCCATCAATTCACTCAAGGCGGGTGAGACGTTGCTGGTACCGGTCGTATCCGAGGAACCGGCCGTGCCCCAGGCGGCGCGGCTGGAAGTGAACCTGGCCGAGAAAGTCATCCGCGCCATCGATAAGGAAGGCAAGCTGGTCGGCCTGTTCCACTGCTCGGTCGCGGCCAACAAGCAGAAGCTGCCCACCCGCAATACCGAGATCGTGTCCAAGACGCTCGACCCCTGGTACACGTTCAATCCGGAGATGTGGCCGGAGGTGAAAGAGCGGATCACCAGGCCACTGAGCATCCCCCCCGGTCCCCGCAACCCAGTGGGTCGGTGCTGGATTCAACTTGGGCTGCCCGGCTATGGCATGCATGGTACGCCCAATCCGGAGCTGATCGGCAAAACCGGTTCGCACGGCTGCTTCCGCCTCACTAACTGGGACGCCCTACGTCTCAACAAGATGGTGCAGGCGGGTACGCCTGTGAAATTCACGGATCATCCCGATGTCGGCCTGGCGAGTGCGCGCCGTTGAGCATCCGCGGCGTCATCTTCGACTTTGACGGCACGATTGCGGACACGCTCCCGGATATCGCGGCCGCAGTCAACGCCGGCCTGCGCGCCTTCGGCCGGCCCGAGCAGCCGGCCGAGCTGATTCGCGATTGGGTGGGCGAAGGCCTGCCGACGCTCTGTCGCCGTGCGACGGCCAATGAGCCCGGCATTCCCCTGGACGAAATGGTGAAGGCGGTGGGCGAATACTACCGCGATCACCGCCTCGATCTGACCGCCCCCTTTCCGGGTATTGCCGAGCTGCTCGACGAGCTCGCTGCTCGACACCTGCCATTCGCAATCCTGACCAACAAGCCCCACGAGCACACTCTGCCTTTGGCCGACGCGTTGTTCCACCGCTGGACGTTCGCGGCCGTCGAAGGCTATCAGCAGGAAAGCCGCCGCAAGCCGGACCCGCGCACCGCCCTGGACATCGCTGCCAGAATGGGTCTGCCGCCGTCGGAGGTGGCCTTTGTCGGCGACTCCTCTATCGACGTAACCACCGCGCGCAATGCCGGCATGGTTCCCGTCGGCGTCACCTGGGGTTATCGCCCTCGGCAGGAACTGCTCGACGCGGGTGCGACACATCTGATCCACACGCCCGGTGAGTTGCTCCGATTGCTCTAGGCCCTGTCTCAAAACTCCGGTTTTTGCCGATAAGGCTCCATGACGACATGG
>BTUC01000322.1:0-8186 GCA_045863575.1 Phycisphaerae bacterium | reverse complement strand
CCCTGGCCATGGTTTTTCTCTATCTCTGGAGCGGGCGCCGGTACGGGCCTAAGGCGGCGTTCTGGTCCGTGTTGCTGCTGTCCGCGTATCCGGCCGCGTTTTTCTTCTCGACAGCCTACGCGGATGGATTGTTGCTGTTGTGCGTGACGGTCGCGTTGTGGCTGCTCGATCGGGAAAGAATCTGGATGGCCGCGGTCGTGGCCGGGCTGGGAACGCTGGTGCGACCGACCGGACTGGCCTTGGCGGGCGTGGTCTGGCTCTGGGCCCTCCTGCGTGAGCCCCGCCGGAGGTGGCCCAGACGGCTGCCTTACCTGGTCGGATTGGGGCTCACCTGTGTCAGCGGACTGATCGGGTTCCAGCTTTACCTGTGGTACCACTATCAACGTCCGGACGCCTTCTTCGCGGTGCAGTCGAACTGGGGCAGCCCCCAGTCAGTGGGCAACCCGATCGAGCGCATCCTGACGCTCAAACCGGTGCTCCAGCCGGCCTTCCGCCCGATCAAATACGCGCTGCGCGGCGAGTTCGCCCGACTCGTGGAGGTGGATCCGGACACCGGCGAGTATCGTGTTTGGAACCCCCTGCTGAATCTCATTGTCTTGATCACCGCGATCGTCGGCCTGGCCCGGCCGGGGCGGATTCCGAGGATCACCTTTCTGCTTCCGATCCTGGTATTCCTGGAGGCATACCTTCCCGACCCGTACCGGGGCGACCGGCTGGTGGGCATTGCCCGCTATCAACTCATCGCCGTGCCCTGCGTCCTGCTGCTGGCCGAGTGGATTTCACGGCGCTGGCCACGGTCAGCCGCCTATGGGATGGTCGCCGCCCTGGTGGCGCTGCAGTGTGTCTATATCCGGCACTTCGTCAATTGGGTCATGGTCGGATAGCCCACAGGCCCACGCGTCAGACGTGGATCTCCACCACATCCTTGTCGTGGAGCACATGATCGTTATGCACCTGCTGCCCCGGGAAGACGCCTTCGCCCCACACCTTGGCATGCTTGAACTGGCTGGCCACTTCCTTGTGGATGTGAGTCGCCAATTGCAGCACCGTGCTGCCCTTGGAAACTATGAACGGCGCGCTCATGTCCGGTGGCTTGCCGGGCGGCTTGGCGTAAATACGCACCACGTGGAGCAGCTCGAACAGGGTGCGCAGCAACACGTCGAAATTCTCACCGGAGGCGGTCGATACGGGGACGATCTGAAGCTCCGCATCGATCAGCTCGCGCAGCATCCCCAGGTTGTCCTGGGCACCCGCCACATCCAGATGGGTGGCCATCACAAGGCCGCGCTTGGGCGGCGGCTCCTCGGCCACAGGCGCGGGCAGCACCGGCCGGGTCATGAGCCGATGGCGCTTCTCCCGCAGCATACTCAGCACCGTGTCAGCATCTTCCAGCAGGGTGTCCGCCGCGAGGCTGACCACGACGCCCACGACATCCGCATTGTGCACGGCACCCAGCAGACCGGGCGGAACATGATCGGCGGTCACCGGTGGCGTATCGACGAGCTGAATGGGCACATCCTCGTGATGGGCCATGCCGGGCACCGGCTCGTGCGTGGAGAACGGGAACTCGGCCACCTTGACCGGGGCCTTGGTCAGGGTCGCCAGAATCGCGGACTTGCCCGTATTGGGCGCCCCGACGAGAAGCACCTGCCCCGCGCCTTGAGACGGGATATGGAAGGGATCCTTGCCGCCACCGCCCTTCTTGGCTGAGACGGCTGCGTCGCGGGCCTGGCTGATCTTGCGTTTGAGCTCGGCCTGGAGCTTCTCCGTGCCCTTGTGCTTGGGAATGGTGCGGAGCATCTCCTCCAGCGCGGCGAGCTTCTCCGCGGGCGTCTGGGCCTCGCGGTAGCGCTGATCAGCACGCTGATAATCGGGCGTCAGGTTCGCTGGCATGCACGGATTATACCACGCCGCAACGATTCGAAGCCTTTTCCGGAGTGCCTGACAACCGGATGCGGGCGGCGGTGGAGCTCGCCACCTTATGCAAACCATGCACCAGCCCCCGAGACGCGTGTACACTGAGCATCCAAGGGCTGTCCACTAACAACTCAACAGGTCCTCAAGACCAGGAATGCATGCGATGCGCCCGCGCCCGATTGCCCGTTTCGTGCTGCTGACCGCTACGGTCACCGCCCTGTCTTCAGCGTCCTTATCACTTGCCCAGGCTTGGGAAGAGAGTCCCGGCTTTCCGGATCCAACGGAAGGCCGGCGTCATGCCGCAGGGGTGAACCTGGGAGCCACGCTCTACGCCATCGGGGGCAGTCCCTGGGTCAATGGCGGCGATATGGACGGCTCCGTGCATGCGCTGCCCCTCGGCGCCTCCACGTGGACAGTGGAAGCGCCGCTGGGCGGCATGGGACCGGTCATTGGTCAAGGCGCCGGTGTGGATGCATTGAACCGCATCATCGTCTTCGGCGGGATCAATCTGGAAAATGGTGATCCCGGTGAAGGGAAGATCTATATACCCGGCGAAGGTCCGACCGACACCATCGCTGATCGTGGCGCAGCAGCCCCGGATACCGGCTTCGCCTGGTGCACCGACGGTCAGGGCCGGATCTACTCCTTGGGTGGCGGTCCCGGAGAGTCCGCGGGGCCAGTCACTCAGAACAGCGCTTATGCGGAGCGGTATGATTCGATCAACGATCGCTGGGATTCGATCGCTCCCCTGCTCACACCGACGGCTAACGCCGCGGCGGTTTACGACGGTCAAGGTCACATCCTCGTGCTCGGCGGCTTTGATGCGGCTGCTACCACACGACTGGCTAACGTCGCCCGCTACGACATCGCTCACAACACCTGGTCAGATACGGCCGTCCCGGACTTGCCAATCGCTCTCTCGGGATTACGGGCCGTGCTGGGCGCCGATGGACGCGTCTATGCCATCGGCGGAATGTCGGGGCCGGTGGCCAGCGGCACGCTTCAGGCCGGAGTCTACATCCTTGACGTGACCGCCAACACCTGGTCAACCGGGCCATCGATGATCCTGCCGCGGCAGGCCTTCGCGGCCGCGCTGAGCAGCGATCACTATATCTACGCCATGGGCGGCGATGACGGAGCGGGCGGCACCTGGCGGGTCGAGCGGCTGTATACGCCGCCATGTCCGGTCATCACGCAACCGCCGGAGTCACTCGCTGCCTGGCGCGGGCAGACCTTGGCTCTGACTGCGTCTGCCGAAGGGGGAACGCCGCTGACTTCTGGCTGGCGCAGGGACGGAGGAGACTTAAGCGACGGACCCGCCGCCGGAGGTGGGACCATCTCGGGTACATCCACAACCACCTTGGTCATCACTGCGGTGCAGTCGGCCGACGCGGGCGAATACACGTTCGTGGCGAGCAATCCCTGCGGCGAGACAGTCAGCGCCGCGGCCATCGTCACGGTGCAGGCACCGCCGGAGGTCCCGAGCACCTGGATTGTGACCAACCTGCACCCCGCCTGGGCCCTGTGGTCACGGGCCAACAGCATTGCCGGGGATCAACAGGGTGGAGCCTGCGGGTTGAATGTGGATCCCTACGGCGTGCTGGATCAGGCGGTGTTGTGGAACGGCAGCGCCGCGTCGGCCGCCAATCTGACCCCGCCTGGCTCTCCAGGCAGCTCGGTCTCGGCGGTGGCCGGCGGCGTCCAGGTCGGCTGGTGGTGGTGGCCCTATCAGTGCTGGATCAGCGGCCAGTGGCACACGTGCCATACCCGGCAGGCCTGTGCGTGGGCCGGCACGCCGGGGTCCTACGACAACCTCCAGGTGACCGGCTACGAGTACAGCCTCGTCAGCGACACCGATGGCAGCGTTCACGTCGGCACGGTGACGACGGACGACGCATCCGGGAATGTGTGGAGCCACGCGGGGATGTGGCGACCGCCGAGCTACGGATTTGTCAGCCTTCACCCTGCCGGCGCCTCCAGCAGCTTCGCGAGCGCCAGCGACGGCAACCGGCAGTTCGGGTCCATGCACACGCCCTTCCCGGGACCGCAGGTACATGCGGCCGCCTGGGCCGGCACGGCCGGCAGCTTCATGGACATGCATCCGCCAGGCGCGTCGAGCAGTTCGATCGCCGGAGCGGGTAGCGGCCTGCAGGTCGGATCGGCGAAGTTTGCCGGCCTCGATCATGCGGCACTGTGGGCCGGCCTGCCGGTCACCTTTCAGGATCTGCATCCGGCCGGCGCGACCAGCAGTGCGGCTCATGATACCCAGCATGGACTCCAGGTGGGCTCCGCAGTCATTGGCGGCAAAGGGCATGCCCTCATCTGGACCGGGTCGGCGAACGGCCCCTTCGATCTGCACGCAACCTTGAGCAGCGATTTTCAGACTTCCCAGGGGCGAGGTATCGACTTTGATGCCCAAGGCCACATTCTCATCGTGGGCTCAGGATACAACGTCACCACCGGCCGGGAGGAGGCGCTGCTGTGGCGCTCCGAGCCGCACGTTCCGCCGGACCTCAACCACGATGGGCACGTGGATTCGTCGGACTTCGATCTGTTCACGGACTGCGCGACGGGACCTGCCCTGGCGTATGTGCCCGGTCAGTTCCCGGAGGGGTGCACGCTGGGCGGTGACGCGAACGGCCGCATTGCCGCTGATCTGGACGCTGACGGGGACGTGGATCAATCGGACTTCGGCGTATTCCAGCGATGCTACAGCGGGACTGACGATACTCCACAACTGTCGTGCGAGGACTAAAAAGGCGATACCTGTACGTGGAGCTTTCCCCTGCTCACTGATGTTATACCATTGGCCCTCGACCGCGGTGCCCAAGAGTGTGCTCGAAGCTCCTGACAAGCTGCTAAAGCCGCCTTACCCCCCTTCACCTCCTCCAGATCGGCTGATGCGGATCCGGCCGCCGCGAACTGTGACCACTGCTCTCGCCTCAAGCTCATGCGCGTAGCGTCGGAGAACCTCATCCACAATCGCAATTCGTGCAGAAGCAGGTAGATCAGGAAGTCTGAGAATGCCTGAGTGAGGGACCGCCGCTGCAAAAACAAGCTTGCCGAAATCCATATCGATCGTCACAAGAACACGTCCCTGGCTGACAGCCCACTTTAGCAGTGTCGAGTCGCCCGGATCAGGACCCAGTGTGCGTCCTTCGACAACATCATGGCCTCGAGAACGAAGCCAATCCGCCAGCCTCTTGCCAGCGCAGCGGTCGATCAGAAACTTCATGGCGTGACCTGCACAGCGTCGATCGAATCATGGGCAATAACGGCTCTGGCATAGGCCAAGCATGCACGAATATCATCGGGTTCCAGATCGGGATAGTCATCCAGAATGACATCCCATGATTCACCTTGCTGCAACAGGCTCAAGATCATCTCCACTGAAATGCGCATATCGCGGATGATCGGCTTCCCGCCAAAGACGTCCGGACGAACGCTTATACGCTCAAGCAGTGGTTGGTCAGCCATGGAAGGCTCCTCGTCAGGGTTTCATACCTATCCATTCTAACGCGGCAAGACTGAGAACGCCCAGCGCCTCTTAACCCTCCATCCACCTGTACTGCTGCGCGATGTTCTCGTGGGGCTTGTACGCCCGCACCAGGTCGGCTGGATTCGGGCCGAGCACCTCTATCCTGTTGAGATCCGCCTCGCCCATGCCCGCCTTTGCGCAGAAGGTCAGGTAGCCGACCTTGGCAAAGTCAAAGCCCATGAGCTGGACGGCCAAGCGGTCGGCGGCCAGCCAGTCGGTGCTCGCGACGGCCACCCGGTGATCGACGGGCGTGCCCCCGACCGGGCCGTTGCCTTCCATGCCCTGGAATCCATCGAGCACGGCAAGGTCCGGCCGGAGCCGACGGGCCAGCGTGAACATGTTGAAGTGGATGCCTTCGTTTTTCGGTCCGCCGTGGACGAGCCACTTGTCGTTGCCGCCCTTGCTGCCCTTGCCCCAGCGAAAGCCGGGATCCTTGCCGGCGGCGCCGACGACGAGATTCTTCAGTGAGAGGGTGACGACCGCTCGATCGTGTGTCTTCATAACCGCGGCCGAGATGATGTATGTATCGGGGTCGAGCAGCCGCTGATACAACCGCAACGGCACCGGCTGGTAACGTTGATCGACCAGGTGTTCGGTTGCGACCGGCTCAGCATCGAGATCCACCAGCTCAACGCGGTACTTCTTCGTGAGTTTCAAATAGCCATAGTGATCGTAGCCTTCCGTGGCCGGACCGCTGGCCGCTGACTCGGCAATAACAATCGACTCCCTGACCAGCGGCGACAGGAATTCCAGCAACCCCTCCAGCGCATCCACGTGCGTGGCCGAAAGCGCATGAGTGGTCGACACGATGTTGGGCTTGATGAGCACGCGCTTCTTGCGTGCCAGTCCGCGGCGAATGTGCGGTTCGATCCGCCTGAGCGCGTCGTAAATGTTGGCCGCCCGCGAATCACCGTGGGTCAAGGCCACCGGTACAGAACCGCTATTCGCCGGCTGCGTGGCCGTAGCCCCCGGCTCAGCGACCGCCCAGCGCGGCAGATTCAATGCCGCATACCCCCCCACCATGCCCCGGACCGCTCCGCCGAGCAGTCCCCGCCGCGTCCAGGCGCGTTGTCCGGCCGTCATGTGCATCTCCTCCCCCTCTCCGGCAGGCGGGGATTATACCACATCCGGGCGCCGACGACCCTTCGACTTGATGGCTTCCGCGTCTTGGTAGCTGGCGAACTGGAGGAGCACTGAGGGTGCAGACTTGGGCGGCGCCGGAGGTTCTGCTATCATGCCGCCCGTTCGGACCTGAAACTGGGCCAGAGAAATCATCATGATGGTTGGCGTCCCCAAAGAGACGTTTCCGGGCGAGCGTCGCGTCGCCCTCGTACCCGCAGTGGCGGCCGCCCTGGCCAAGAAGGGCCTGCAGGTGGTCATCGAGACCGGCGCGGGGGCGGAGGCCGGCTTCCCGGATGAGGAGTACACCCGCAATGGGCTGCGCATCGCCGATCGGGCGGAGGTCTTTGCCTCCGCCGAGATCATCGCACAGGTCAGGACGGCCAGCGCCAATCCCGAAGCCGGGCAGGATGAGCTCGGCCAGCTTCGCAGCGGCCAGACGATCATCGGGCTGGCCGATCCGCTGACGGCAGGCGAGTCCATCCGGCAGGTGGCCTCCCGGGGCGTGACGCTCTTCGCCCTTGAACTGCTGCCCCGCATCACGCGGGCCCAGAGCATGGACGTGCTCTCGTCGCAAGCCACCATTGCGGGTTACCGGGCCGTTATCCTGGCGGCCGAGACCCTCCCGCGGATGTTCCCCATGCTCATGACCGCGGCCGGCACGGTCGCGGCGGCCCGCGTGCTGGTCATCGGCGCGGGCGTGGCCGGCCTGCAGGCCATCGCCACCGCGCGACGGCTGGGGGCCGTGGTCAGTGCCTACGACGTGAGGCCGGCCGTCAAGGAGCAGATCCAGAGCCTGGGCGCGAAGTTCGTCGAACTGGAACTCGCGGCCACCGGCGCCGAGGCCGGGGGCGGATATGCCAAAAAGATGGACGAAGCCTTTTACGAGCGACAGCGTGAGTTGCTCGGCCGGGTGGTGGCCGCCAGCGACGTGGTCATCTCCACGGCCGCGGTGCCCGGCCAGCCGGCCCCGCTGCTGGTGGATGAGCGGGCGGTCAAGGGCATGCCGCCCGGTTCCGTGATTGTAGACCTGGCCGCGGAGCGCGGCGGCAACTGCGCCCTCACCAAGCCGGGAGAAACCGTACACGCCCACGGCGTTCAAATCCTCGGCCCGCTGAACCTACCAGCCAGCATTCCCTACCACGCCAGCCAAATGTACGCCAAAAACGTCTCGACGTTCCTCACGCATCTGCTGAAGGACGGGCAGATTCACGTCGACGAGAGCGATGAGATCACGCGCGACACGCTGGTGACGCGCGGCGGTGAAGTAGTGAATGCGCGCGTGAAGACGGTTATGAACGCTGCGGCAAAGTAAGAGGGAAGTGCGTGCAAACAAGGAGCAGGAAGACAAGGGGACAAGGGAACAAGGTGACAAGGAGACGGGAGCGAGCAACACTCTCCTTGTCACCTTGCCCCCTTGTCTCCTTGTCAACTCCATCAAATCCCTTGTCGTCTTCACCACAGGAGCAAACCCTTGACTGAAATGACCATGCTCTTCGTCTTCCTCCTGGCGACGTTCGTCGGGCTGGAGGTGATCCGGAACGTGTCGCGGCTGCTGCATACGCCGCTGATGTCGCTGACCAATGCGATCTCGGCCATCGCGGTGGTCGCT
>BTUC01000321.1:0-8220 GCA_045863575.1 Phycisphaerae bacterium | reverse complement strand
GCGGGCTGAAGCCCGCGGCTCGTTGCTTTCGGCGGACTTATTCCGGCCCCGTTTCGACTTTCCGGCGGGGGGTGATGTCGTGGGAGGGGCGGGCGACGACCTGGTCGTCCGGGGTGACGCCCTCCAAGATCTGGGCCAGGTCGTCGTTCATGAGGCCCACGCGCAAGTTGGCCAGACGAGTCCGGCCATCACGGACGACCATGGCCTGCCAGCGGGGTGATCGTTCCTTTACCCCCCCTACCCCCCCTTGTGAAGGGGGGGCGTAGTCGCCCGCTGACTCGCCTTGTGAAGGGGGGGAGTAGTCGCCTTGCGGGCCGCGGAACAGCGCGGTACGGGGGAGGACCAGGGCATCCGGGGCGGCGTCGTAGTAGATGCGCACGTTGACGCGGTAGTCGACGCCCAGCTTCGGGGGGCGCTTGGTGAGTTGGATGGCGACGTCCACCCGCTGCTGCTCGACGCCCAGCGAGCTGATCTTCTTGAAGCCGGCCGGGTACACGCGCAGGAC
This sequence comes from Phycisphaerae bacterium, assembly GCA_045863575.1. GTDB lineage: Bacteria > Planctomycetota > Phycisphaerae > UBA1845 > PWPN01 > JAAXZI01. The sequence goes on along the minus strand of BTUC01000321.1, from coordinate 7,715 downwards.
CTTTCCGTCCAGCGGACCCTCGGGAATGCCCTCGCCATAGATTTCCACCGGATCGCCCGGCTCGATGAGCATCGCCCGTTGCGTGAGCACCTCGGCCACGATCTCCATATCGTCGAGACGTCCGAGCGTCAGCAGCGGCGTGCCTGCCTGGAGGTACTGGCGGCGGGTCTGGTGCCGCTCCAGGACTACCCCCTCGATAGGCGACTCGATGACCGCCCGCTCGAGATTGCGCTTCTCGATCTGGAGGGTGAGCCTGGCCTCCTCGAGCTGCTGCTGATAGGTTTCACGGTCGAACGACTTGCGGTCGATCCAGTCGAGGATGAACTTCGGCCCGATGTAACTCACCGCGGCCATGGTCTTGAGTGCGGCCAACTGGAGGGCGTCACTCTGGTACTCGGCCTGGGCCCGCCGCCAGTTGGTCTCGGCCTGGCGCAGCTCGACGGCGGCCGCGGCATTGGCCTCGCGGATCGCGCGGATGCGCTCGACCTCCGACTCGGCGAAGTCGGCGACTGCCTTGCTGGCCTCCATCTGCTTCTCGGCCGCCTGCACGGTCTCGTCCATGGCCTTGACGATGGCGCGGGCCTGCACCAGGGCGTTGGTCTCCAGGCGGTTGTCCTGGGTCTCACGAATTTCCGTCTCCAGGACCGCGATGCGCTGCTCGGCCTGGCGCACCCGGTCCTCCAAATCGGCCGTTTCCAGCCGGGCCACCACCTGACCCTTGGTGACCGGGTCACCCTCGCGCAGATCAATCCGCTCCAGCCAGCCGGCAATCGGCGTGGCCACGAGAACGTCCTGCGGCAGTTCTGTGACCGCCTGCTCCTCGACGAACGCACGAAGCGTCTCGCGATGCGGCTGGATGACTTCAACCACCGCATCCGGCTGAAGGCGAGACCAGATGACGAAGGCGGCGATGACAGCAGCCACGAGCAGCAGGATGATCCACTTACGACTCATGTCGGTTCTCAGTTTTCAGTTGTCAGTTGTTGGTTGGAGGTTGTCGGTTGTCAGATCTCAGAACCTAGCTTGTAGAGTTTACTCCTTGATCTTGATGCCTTCGAGCCAGTCCACGCGGCGAATTTCGCGATAGGCGATGGCTTGACTGATGAGTACGAAGCCCAAGCCCAGCGCGCCGGACAATAACACGGTACCCGGACGAACCAGGACGGGGATGCGGAACAGCTCGGTCTGGTAAGCCTGGACCCAGTAATTCACAATAGCCCAGGCGATGGGCATGGCCAAAACCAGCCCCAGAATCAGCACGATCAGCGCCTGGCGAAAGAAGATGCCCGCGATCTGCCCCGGACGATACCCCAGCACGCGGAAGCTGGCGATGTCGCGCGTGCGGTCGGCAATCTCGATAAGCGATGCGTTGAGCATGCTGCCGAACGCGATCACACCGGCAAAACCGATCATGATCGACATCGAGAAGCTCATCGAGCGGATCAGAGTTTTCTCAATGTTGGCCTTGGCCGTCGCCCGAACGCTCACCGCTTGGGCATTCGGCAATTCCTTGAGCCGCCGATACAGTTCCGACATGCGGGATGGATCCACGGACATCTGGATCGAGTTCACCGCGCGGGCCTCGCCGACCAGACGGCTGAGATAATCCAGCGCAGCGTAACACTCCAGGCCCATAAAGCCATCCACGATGGAGGCCACCCACACCTCGCCGGTCTCCCGTCGGCCGCGGACCGGCGTTACCAGCAGTCGGTCGCCGACACGGACGTTGAGGATCTCCGCGAGCTTGCGGGTCATGACCAACCCCTCGGGCGGAATGGGAATGGAAGTCAAATCCTCCAGCATGGGCGTGAGCAGGCGATGCTCCGGTGACAGGCCGGTAATGGCCATGCGTCGGGCATAACGGCCGTTGCGTAGATCACAGGTCAGCCCCAGCACCGGCTCGGCGTAGTCCACGCCGGGCAAATCACGGGCCTCCCACAGGGCCTCAATCGAACGCTCGTCTCGCATGGCGACGGTCACGTCGCTATGGCTGACCCGCTCAAACTGAAAATCCACCAGGAACCAGACAGAGTCGCGCATGACCAGCGACGTGAGGATGATGGCGATGGCCAGTGCGGCGGAGACCACGCCGGTGGCCGTCCGGCCGCGGTTACGAGCGAGACTCCGCAGGGCAATATGCGTGCGGAAACCCAGCCGACGCCAAATGGCCGGGAAACGCTCGAGGAACATCGCCGTCCCCGTCTCGGGCGGACGCGGGCGCATGGCCTCGGCCGGGTGCAGCCTGAGCACGCGCCAGACGCCCTTGGCCGTCCCGGCAATGGAGAAGAGCACGCTGATCAGCAAACCGATCCCCAGCAGCGATGGATAGAGCCGGGTCAAGAACTCGGGGAACTGGAAAAACATCCGGTACATCTGGATGAAGCCCGCGGCAAGCGTCATGCCGACAAACATGCCGCCGATCCCTCCGAGGGTGCCGACGGCCACGCCGAACGAGATGAAATGCATCAGCACCTGGCGATCCGAGTAGCCCAGCGCCTTGAGCGTGCCGATGACCGTGCGCTGCCGCTCGGCCAGGCGGCCCATGAGCACATTGAGCACCAGGGCGGCCACGCACAGGAAGATGGTGGGCATGATCCAGGCCGCTACGCGGAGTCCATGGATTTCGTCGGACAGGAAGCGATGCGATGCCTGCCGCTCGCGCGGCGTGGTGGCCAGCACGCCATAAGGGTCGAGCATGCGGTCGATGCGGTCGAGGATAAACTCGATGTCCTTGTGATGGCCGGGCACAACGTGCCCGATGAGCTGGTTGAACGCATCCTGAAAGTCGAGCAGCTCGCGGGCGTAGTGCTCCTGGATATAGAGCACGCCAAAGTGTTCCGGGTCGGGGGTGATATCACCCTGCCCGCGGACGGCATAGACGTATTCCGGGCTGATGGCGGTGCCGACGATGACGAACGATTGCTGCTTGCGGTTGAGGATCAGGTCGATGCGATCGCCTGGCTGCAAGCCATGTGCCTGGGCGAACGAGTCCGCAAGAATCACCTCTTCGTCCCGGTTCCCGGAGAAGCCGGATCCGCGAACCAGGTGAATGCCATTGATGGTGCGGTTAAAGCCATCGGTCGGCAGGGAGATGAGCCGGCCGGTCAGCGGCTGGACCACGCCGGGGACGTCGAGAATCACATCGAATACGACGCGCGACTCAATGCGGGCGATGCCCGGAATGTCTCGAATGGAGGTCAGGGCGCTGAGCGGAGCTTTCTTCACCTCGACCCATAAATCGGCAAACGCATAGCGGTTGTAGTACGCCCGCTGGCTCGCTTCGAGGATGTACTGGCTGGAACGCAGGGCAATGAACGATCCTGTCCCAACCGCGATGATCACCACCACCGAGGCCAGCACACCGGCGCTGCCACGCAGGTCGCGAAGGGTTTTGCGGGTCAGGACGCGCATTGGCGCTTAAGTTCCTTTCAAGCCCATCTTACCACTCCACCTCCTGGGCCGAGACGGGATGTTCGCACAAGTGCTGTTCGGAGATCCGGCCGCTGACCAAGCGCACGGCGTGATGGGCGATGGCCGCGATGCCGGCATTGTGCGTGATGATGACCACCGTCAGGTTCTGCTGGTCATTGAGCCGCTGAAGGATGGACAGAACGTTGCGGGCGGTGCTCAGGTCAAGGGCCCCCGTCGGCTCGTCCGCGAGGAGCAGTTCCGGGCGTTTGGCCAGGGCCCGGGCGATGGCCACGCGCTGCTGTTCGCCGCCGGACATCTGGGCCGGAAAGTGCTCGGCACGCTGAGACATGCCGACCATCTCCAGCGCCTGACCCGCATCGAGCGGGTTGGGAACCAGCTCGGTGGCCACCTGGACGTTCTCATAGGCGGTCAGCGTGGGCACAAGGTTATAGAACTGGAAGATGAAGCCGACCTTGTCGCGTCGGAAGCGGGTGAGGCCGTCTTCATCGGCGACGGCCAGGTCCGCGCTGTCGTACCAGACGTGGCCGGACGTAGGTTGGTCCATCCCCCCCATCAGGTTGAGCAGCGTGCTCTTGCCCGAGCCGGAGGGGCCGAGGATGACCATGAGATCGCCCTGCTCGACGGTGAGATCGACGTCGACAAGTGCGGGGACCTGCACCTCGCCCATCCGAAAGATGCGGCTGACTCCCTCGATGCGGATAAGCGGCCGGCCGGCCGTGGCGGTTGCGGTCACTGCGGGTCCCACCTGTCGATGATCCGTTGGCAGATTGTAGCGGCTACACGGCAGGAGCCCCCCCCTGCCCCCCCTTTGTAAGGGGGGGAGAGCGACTAGCGATCAGCCCCGCAGGGTCCGATCCGCCTGATCGGTCCGATCCGTCCGATCGGTCTGAGCCGTTCGATCGCCGCGATCAGCCCCGCCGGGGCGGAGGTCAATATCCGAGGTGCGTAAGCCCTCGGTTCGTGAGTGGGCTGATGGTGCGCCAAGCCCTGAAAGGACGACAGAAGCTCGCGCCCATCTATCGCCCCTGCGGGGCTCTCGCCGCTTCAAGCCCGCACTGTCCTCAGGGCTCACGCCCTGGGCTATTGACTATCGCCCCTTCGGGGCGGAGGTCATGCCGCCGCCAATTTGCGGGTAACGGCGAGCTCTTTGAGCAGTGCCGGAGCAGGCGGAACGTTCGTGGTCGCCAACCACTGCTGATCCGCATTCGCGAACAAGCTTCGGCGTGATGAGCACAGCAGTGGCACACCGAGTGGCAGTCCGCGCCTGTCCTGGGGCGCGAAGTGGGGGCTTCACTCGTATAATGGGGTCCACAGATGAGATTGTGAGGTGCACCCATGTACTTTGGAGGTTTCCTGATGCGGCGGCCGGGGTCGTGGTCGACATGGTTGGCCTTCCGATCCACCATTACGGCCATCGGAGCCATCATCGTGGCCGTCGTGTTGAACAATACGGCCCTGCCCAAGCTGGATGCCGAAGTGAAAGGCGTGGATCAGAAGCCAGCCGCGCTGGCCCAATACACGGCCCAGGCGCCTCGCTATCTGCCGCTTATTCCCGTTCCGGCAGTCGTTTTTGGCGTCGCGGCGATCCTGCTGCGGCCGTTTCGAGGGCCGCTGGCCATCCTGGCGGCGATCGGATCCGTGATTGCCATTGTGGCCATCGTGGGGACGCTCATCACAGCATTGGCACCGCTGTATAGCCTGCCGCGCGAGTTGGACATGAGCTGACTCAGGAGGTTCGCCCGTGCAAATTCGGAACCTGGTCGTGCAGTTCGCAGGCATCTGTGCATGTTGCTATGCGGCTTTTCCTCTGACCGCCAGGCCCGCCTTGGCGGGACCGGTTGCGGAGCGGTGGCTGGCCGCAGTCACTCACCTGTCTCGTGCGGGCGGGGCTGGACCGGCCACACCCATGCTGATTCCGGTTCGGCAGGACCACGAGAAGCTCATGCTGAACCGATCGGTAATCAATACTTCGCTGCGGATCGGCAGCCGCTCGTTCGAGCACGGCCTGGGGTCACACTCGATTTCGCTGATCCGGATCACATCCCCCACTCCCCTGCAACGGTTCACCGCGTGGATCGGCGTGGACAAAAACGAACGCACGCAAGGTGGGTCGGGTTCAGTGACTTTCGCCGTCACGGCCGGCGGCGATGAACTCTACCGCTCCAGGATCCTGCGGAGCGGGCAGGAACCGGAGCGCCTGGACATCGACTTGAAGGGTGCACGCGCTGTTGAACTGCACGTGGGCGATGGCGATGACGGGCCGGCGTGCGATCACGCCGACTGGGCCGACGCGGCCGTGACGACTGCCGAGGGGACCTTCCGGCTCGACGGCCTGCCGCTGGGCGGAGGCCTCATGGCCTCGCGACTCCCCTTCTCCTTCACTTATGGCGGGAAAAGCAGCGACGAACTGCTGGCCCGATGGGAATCCGATCGCGCGGCCAGCGCCTCAGACGGCCATGCCGGCAAACGCACTGTCGACCGCTGGACCGATCCCGCGACGGGCCTGCAGGTGACATGCGAATCCGCGCGTTACACGGATTTTCCGGCCGTCGAGTGGGTGCTCTATTTCGAGAACACAGGAGAGAAGGACACACCCCTCCTGGCCGACATTCAAGCCATCAACCTGGCGTTTCACGCGCCGCTGAGCGGCAATCCGCCCTATCGGTTGCATCACACGAAGGGGGCCCCTTCCAATCCCACCGATTTCGAAACCGATGTCGTGCCCGTGGATGGAAAGCATGCGCGTACGCTGGGCGCTGGCGGCGGGCGGTCCAGCAACCGCGACTTCCCCTTCTTCCGCATCGATACGGGCGAGGCGGCGGTCATTGTCGCCGTCGGCTGGTCTGGCCAGTGGCAGGCGAAGCTTGTCTCTGACGACAAAAGCCTGCACCTGACGGCCGGCATGGAGAAGACGCATTTCCTCCTGCACCCCGGTGAGAAGGTGCGTTCGCCCCGCATCCTGGTTCTTTACTGGGACGGCCATCCCGATGAGAGCAACACCCGGTTCCGCGAGCTCATCTATAAGCACTATGCTGCGAAATTCGCTGGGCGGACGCCCGAGCCGATCCTCTTCTGCAACACCTGTTTCACGCGCGGCGGCGGGTGGCTCAATGAGTGCAACGCCGAGAACCAGATTTCGCTGATCAACGCCTATGCGCCGCTGGGATTGGAGGCCCTGCTCACCGATGCCGGCTGGTTCGAGGGTGGATGGCCAGCGGGAGCGGGCAACTGGAACCCCCGCAAGGACGCCTACCCGGACGGCATGGCCCCGGTGGCTGCGGCCGCGAAGGACAAGGGCATGATTTATGGCCTGTGGTTCGAACCCGAGCGCGTCGTGGGCGGCACAGAACTGCATCGCGAGCACCCGGACTGGGTGCTGGGCACGGGCAACCCGAGTGACGCCACGTTCCTGGCTGACTTCGGCCGCCCGGAGGTGCAGGAGTACTTCTTCAACATCGTCAAGGGATTCATGGCCCTGCCGGGGTTCCGCTTCTACCGGCAGGATTTCAATATGGATCCGCTGGCCTACTGGCGGCACAATGATGCCCCCGACCGACAGGGCATCACCGAGATCAAGTACATCGAGGGACTGTACGCCTACTGGGACCGCATCGCGGCCACCTGGCCGGACAGCATGCGCGAGGAGTGCGCCAGCGGCGGGCGGCGCATCGATTTGGAGACGGTCATGCGCATGCACCTGCACCAGAAGACCGACTACTGGTTCGACAATGAGGTGGACCAGGCGAGCCTGTGGGCACTGAGCCAGTACCTGCCCAACAACGTGTTCGTCGCCCATCTCAATCGGATGGACGACTACTCATTTCATTCCACACTGGCATCGTCGCTGTGCTTGGGCTGGATCGCGGATGCGCCGGACTTCGACGTGGCCCGGGGAAAGAAGCTGCTGGACCGCTATCGTGAGGTCCGGCCGCTGCTGACCGCGGCGTGGTACCCGCTGCTGCCGTATTCTCGCGCGAAAGACGGCTGGATTGCCTCCCAGTACCATCGCGCAGACCTGGGCGCCGGGATGATTCTGGCCTTCCGCCGTGAGCAGAGCCCCTTCCGCACGGCCGAACTGAAGCTGCGCGGGCTGGAATCAACCGCCGCCTACGAACTGACCTACGACGTTGCCGGCCAGAAGCTCCGCGCCGCCGGCGCCGACCTCATGAACCATTTCGAGCTGACGATGCTGGAGCGGCGCCGGTCGGAGCTGGTCACCTATCGAAGAGTGGATTAGCCACAGAGCTCGCTGAGAACGCTGAGAGCAGGCGTCAATCAGCTAA
>BTUC01000320.1:0-8229 GCA_045863575.1 Phycisphaerae bacterium | reverse complement strand
GTAATCATACTTGCACTGGGCCCACTCGATCGGGTGGGTATCGTAATGATCCGTCAGGCTCAGCCCGCCCAGTTCCAGGGCGAGGGCTTGCCGGGCGTTGGCGACCGGGTCCGCTTCTGAGTCCACCGAGAACCAGCAGTGCAGGTGCTGATCGTAAAGAGCCACCTCATCACCTCTTAGGAAGCAAGCTGCTCGCGTTCCGAACCGGCAGTGTACGGCCAAACGCAGTTCCGATAAAGTTCCCGGCCCCCCGCTAACGCAGTCTTGTTCAGGGGGTCTATTATCCGATACGATGGGGTGACTTGAGGCGGGTGGGCAGGATCTTCGGGTCTGGTCTGGCGGATGCGGTTCGCCGGCATCCCCGGGCTGCCCACCTGAGGCGGACGCCGGAGTCGCATGGCCGCGGACCAGATCATTGTTGATCCTCCTTTGAGTCAGAATGAAGTAGACACGCTGGAACTGAGTGCGCTTACGCGCCTTAAGTTCATGATAGTGCGTGGGTTCCTGTATGCCTGGGCCCGCTGTTTTTCCCTCACCGGGCTGTATCTGTTCGGGCAGTTCTTCGGCGTTTGCGAATGGGCCATCAACTACAAGCGCCGGCGGCGGTTTCACGAGCAGCTGCGCAAAGTGTTCGGCCCGGCCTTGGAACGGGGGGAATGCCCGGACGTCCGGTGGGCCTGCCTGCATCACTTCACACGCACGCGCTGCGATAAGCTGCTTTACCTGATTTTCGATAAGCTGCCCCGCGAGAAGATCCTCAAGCGGGTGAAGTTCCACCGTCGCGAGGTCTTTGACGAAGCCCTCGCTCGGGGCAAGGGTGTTTACGTCTGCATGAGCCATAACGGATCACACCACGTGCTGATTCTGCTCATGGCCCTGCTGGGTTACAAGGTCGCCGGAGTCCGGGACCGGAACGAAGGCGCGCTGCGGCGGTACATCCAGGAGCGTTACGAGGACACCTTCCCGGAGTTCCGGGCCATCCGGATGTTTTTCGCGGATACCTACCCGCGGGCGCTCTACCGCTGCTTCGAGGAGGGGTTCATCCTGGGCAGCGCACTGGACATCGGGCGGATCCGCGGATCACGTTTGAAGACCGCCAAAGTCACCATGTTCGGTCAGGAGCGCGAATTCCTCACCGGCACCATGCAGATCGCCCTGCGCTGCGGAGCGCCGATCATTCAGGGCTTCGTGGTATCGCGTAAGAACTTCTACTTCCGCCTGATCCCCACCGAACCGCTGGTGGATCCGGAAACCGAAGTGGACGAGCCGGCCATCCTCCAGCAGGCCATGCAGAAGTACGCCGACAACATCGCGGCACACATCAGCCGATATCCGTGCCATATCAGCAAGAGCTGAGCGGCAGGCGTGGGCTTTCAGGGGTTGCGTGCGGGAGGTTGGGGGGTGGGTGTTGGAGGTTGGGGGTTGGGGGTTGGGCGTCGGCGGTTAGCACAAAGCCCTGAGCGCAAGCGAGGGGTCCGAGGGCCAAATCACGCGCCCTGCTATCGGCAGCGAATTCCCTCCCTCGGTACTCCGGAGGAGGGTCAGGGTGGGGGCTTGGCAGGCAACGAATCTCTCAAACATCACGGCCCGCACCAAGTAGCAAGCGGGCCACAGCCTGCGACGTGCGTCCACAACCCATGAGCCCGGGCCGCTGGCGCCCCCGACACCTAACACCAGCCCCGCACCACCTGTTCACGCTTCGAAATCGATATGCCGGCCTTGCGGCGTGTCCTCGGCGGGTGCAGCAGGCGCGTCTGGGGGCTGATCGGCCGGTTCGTCGGTATCCTGAAAGGCGCGGCCCTGGCTGCCCTGGCCTTCCGAGTCGGTGTGGACCTGGGTATCGCTGTCCGTGGTCTCGACGGTGGTGCCCTGTTCGTCGATGGCGGCCGTCTGGCTCCGCTGAGCGAAGGAGGCCTGCGTCCGCTCGCTGTCCCGGACGGCTGACACCTGGCGTTGAGCCAGCGGCGTCTGCAGGATAGGCCCCACCAGATTGGGCGGCATCATAGACACGGCCGGTCAACTCCGGAATGACTGCTCGAGACTTCGGCAACACTTGAGGATATATCGGCTCTCCCGTCCATCGAGCTTGACAGCAGACCCCTCCCGCACGGGATGGGCTCGTTTTGCGACCCTGAATCGACGGTCAAGCCGCGCCGCCGGCGCAAACGGAAGCCGCTGCCGGATCAGCACGCCCGAGCGAGTGGCGCGGGGTCAGTCGATCTTCACCGCGTTGCGGTGGAAGCGGGTCACGATGTTTGGATCAGGCAACAGAGAGATGCCGGCCTGGTCCTTGCCCTCATAGTCAATCAACGAGAGCACATAGCGGATGCTGTGCAGGCGGGCGCGTTTCTTGTTATTGGCCTTGACGATGATCCACGGGCTGTAGCTGGTGTGGGTACGGCTCAGCACCAGTTCCTTGTACTTGCTGTACGCGTCCCACAGATCCTGGGCTCGGCCATCGAGCGGGCTGAGCTTCCATTGCTTCAGCGGGTTCTTGGCCCGTGATCTGAAGCGGGCCAGTTGCTCGTGGCGCGAGATGGAGAACCAGAACTTCACCAGGATGATGCCATCCTCGACGAGCATGTGCTCGAACTCGGGGACCTGCTGCATGAAGCGCTCGTATTCCTGGCGCGTGCAGAAGTTGTTGACCGGCTCGACGATTCCCCGGTTGTACCAGCTCCGGTCGAAGAAGACGATTTCGCCCCTGTTAGGCAGTTGCTTCATGTAGCGCTGGAAGTACCATTGGCCGCGCTCCTCTTCGGTGGGCTTGGGCAGGGCCACGACGCGCATGGCCCGGGGATTGAGATGCTCGACAAAGCGGCGGATGGTTCCGCCCTTGCCGGCCGCATCACGCCCCTCGAAGAGAATCGCCAGCCGCTCGCCGGACTTCTGCATCCAACGTTGCAGTTTGACCAGTTCGATCTGCAACAACTCCAGCTCGTTCTCGTACTGGATGGCTTCCTTGATTTTTCCGACCTCGACCTGCCGGGAACGCAGCAGATGGATGAACTCCCGGCGGGTGTGCAGGCGAGCGATGTCGTCCAGGGTGAAGGATAAACCGGTTCCTAGATCTTCCCGAACCTCAGGCGCCGCAGATTCCAATGCGCGTTGCAGAATTTCCAACCCTGCCTGCGAGGACGGGCTGGACGCCAGCTCCTGGGTACTCTGATCCGGAATCGAGGAGATCGCCGATTGAAGCCCGGACATAGGCGTAGCCCCCAATGGGGGCAACACCTTTTGCCGCCGTGGCGCCGGGCCCGGCCGCGCGGGGCTGCCCTTCCGGCGCATCGGACGATCCACGGCTTCACTTTACCACCGCCACCGAGTCCCGACGGCGTGGACCGGATTATCGGTCGCGGGGGCGGCCGACAAGCCGTGCCTTTGAGGCTGCCACGCCAAGGGCGAGCCGATTCAAAGGCTCGCTCGGTAACTTATCAGGCACCGTCGGCGTGTACTCGACAGGCCGGGAGCGCTTCCGCGCCCCCGGCCTGGTTCCACGATGGGAGAAGGTCAGTTGAGTTTACGCACCGTGGCCGTAACTGCCTGGATCTCAGCTTGAACGACGCCGCCGCATCAGGCCGGCGAGGCCAATTGCCAGCAGAGCCAGCGTAGTCGGCTCGGGGGTCAGCAGAATGTCGTCGAAGCGAACATCCGCATCCCAGCACCGGCCGTCGTCAATCGCCCCGCTGGTAATGTCCGGGGCGGCGACGCGAAGCAGGATGGTGAGCGGGCCGCCGTCGCCAACCGCGGAAGCGGTAAACGGCACCCAGGCGTTCGGATTGGGTGCGCCGCCGAGCATGTTATCCACCAGGCCGAGAACCGGCTGGATGTAGGGCTGCGTTTCCAGATCGTCGGCGCTGGCCAGCCCGTTCTTCAGGCCAATCTGGACGTCTGGGAACTGGGCCAGCATCGGGGGATTGCCATGATCGACCACGCGAGGATGCTTGCCGTCCCAGCCCGGGGGGTTCGAGTTGTGCTGGATCAGGACCGTGTTGACCCAGCCACTCAGGGTGTAGGTCACGCCAGCGGCAGTGGCCGGGAGGGTGATGTACTTCAGTTGTGTGCAGGTGGCTAACGGATCGGGATCTGGCGGGGCCGCTCCGTTCCAGATGGCCAGGTGCTGAACCGCCAGTGTCCCGGAGCCATCGGCTGACTTGCTGCCGGGGTCAGGCTGGCCCTTGAACTTGCGACCATCGGATGAGTCCAGCAGCAACTGGCCGGTCGATCCGAAGAACTCCCTGTGCTGATTGTTCTGGTAGTTGTCTTCTTTGGCATCAAAGCCTTTGAAGATGTCCACCTGCCAACCGTCCGGGCCTCCAACGCCCCAGGTGGCGCCATCAATAGGGAAGGTCTCCGTCGTGCCGATGGTCAAGCCACCCGAGGCACTGGAAACCAGTACAGCGAACACCGACAAACCCACAATGCTGCGGAACATCCGTTCCCTCCTCTCGAAGATGTGGTTCGCGTGGAAATGAGCCGCGACACCTCGCATGGGGAACTGGCCACGGCCGTGTACCGTCGCCCCTTCGGCCAACGCTGGCGCGGAGGCCCCACTCGTTGTAGCCTGCTTCACGCGGAACATGGCTGGAAATGACTTACCATGCCCGCGAATTCATGGTACCAAGTGGCTCAGCCATTTCAACGAAATTTTACTCAAATTTGTCTACTTATCGGGAAAGAGGGAACGCCATCACCTGGATTTATGTTCTTGAATTACTGCATGAGTAAGCAATTATTGGATACCGGATCTCACATTCCTACCGGACGGCTGCCGTATTGCGGATGGCGGTGAGGTGTTCGATTCGGTCGTCGTCGCGTTTGAATTTGACCGTGGTGGGACCATCGGTGGGATGGCCGTACAGAGCGGCAAGGCTGACCGCCAGGTAAGGCATGGCCGCCCTCAGATCGGGCTCATCGGCCACGAGGCTGGCGGCCCCTTCCCAGAGGACGCGACGGCCGGCTGGCTGCGAAGGGTCCGGTATCCAGGCGATCAGCGAAGCCCCGTGCACGAAACCCAGGTGAACCGTGTCCACGGCCGTACCCGCGTATCCCCAGGAGCGGTAACGATAAACCCGCCCGGGATAGCGAGCATAGCCGTGGCGGTGCATGTAGAGCGGGTAGGTATCGATGCGCGTGCCGCGATCGACCATATGGTAGGCGAACGTGAAGACCACATCCGGGCGAGCGCCGACAACACTCATGGGCAACGCGGCCGCCGGCCCCCGGGCAGCACCCATCCCTGATGGCGCGGGCTGGACGCCGGTCGATGCGGCATTGCCGGCGATCGACGCATTGCTTGCGGAAGGGACCATTTCCGACCGAGCCTCAAAGACCGGCCGAATTCGCTCCAGATTCGGACGCGGCTCCCTGAGCGCCTCCTCCAGCAGGTCAGCGAACTCCTGGAACTCGAGGGTGGCCTCGAAGGCGGGATCAGGTCCATGCACCGCATAGCGCGGGCCGTCCAAGAAATGCCAGCTATTCCTGTCCGGCGTAAGCCGGCCGTCCACCAGGGTGCGCGGACTACTACAGCCGGAGGCCGTGACCAAGCTCAGAAGCACCATTGTTCCGCACCGCCGCATAAGGACGGAGTATAGCTTTGGACAGGTCATCTGTCAGTGGACAGTGACCAGTTGCCAGTTGTGGGTTGCGAGTTGTCGGTTGTGCCTGTGGCCAGGCAGGACCGCAGGCAACAATGGTAGTGCGGGACCGGCATCTGCCGGCCCATGAGGGGCTTGAAGCCCATCCCCGACAGTCAGGGGCTGTTCGGTCCTCCCTCCGGGTCAGCCGCCGTTACGCTTGTCGATGGGGGCGTATTGGCGCTCCGTTGGACCGGTGTAGACCTGCCGCGGGCGATAGATACGGCCGGCGTTGTCGAGATGCACTTCTCGCCAGTTGGCGATCCAGCCGGGCATGCGGCCGATGGCGAAAATGACCGTAAACATGTTCACGGGAATGCCGATCGCCCGAAGGATGATGCCGCTGTAAAAGTCCACGTTGGGGTACAGCTTGCGCTCCAGGAAGTAGGAGTCCTTCAAGGCGACTTCCTCGAGCTTCTTAGCGATGTCCAGCAGCGGATCGTGAATGCCCAGCTTGTTGAGCACCGTGTCGCAAGCCCGCTTGATGATCTTGGCCCGAGGATCGAAGTTCTTGTACACCCGATGGCCGAAGCCCATCAGGCGAACCTTGGAATCCTTGGCTTTGACCTTCGCGATCAACGACTCGATAGGCTCGCCACTGGCGTGAATCTGCTCCAGCATCTTGATGACGGCCGTATTGGCCCCACCGTGCAGCGGCCCCCACAACGCGCAGACGCCTGCCGCCGCGGATGCCCACATGTTGGCCTGGCTTGAGCCGACCATGCGCACCGTGGAAGTCGAACAGTTCTGCTCGTGATCGGCGTGCAGGATGAGGATCAGATCCAGTGCCCTGACCAGATCAGGATCCGGCTCATAGGGGCGGTGCGGCTTGGTGAACATCATATGCAGGAAGTTGGCCACGTAGGGCAGGTCGTAGCGCGGGTAGACCATCGGCTGACCGACCGATTTCTTGTAACTGGCTGCGGCAATGGTCCGCACCTTGCTCATCAGACGAGCGGCCGAATCCTGGAAGTGCGCGTCGTCCTCCGGCTGGAGCAGCACGGGCTGGAACGCGCTGGCGGCATTAATCATGGCCGACAGGATGCCCATGGGGTGAGCATTGGGCGGGAACCCCTCAAAGTGATGCCGAAGATCCTCATGCAGGAATTCATGCTCGCTCAGCAGCTTCCGGAACTCGGTTAACTGGGCGGCCGTGGGTAGCTCGCCGTACATGACCAGGTAGGCGGTCTCGACGAACGTGGAGCGCTCCGCCAGTTCCTCGATGTTGTAGCCCCGGTAGCGGAGAATGCCGTTTTCGCCATCGATGTAGGTAATCGCACTGCGGCACGAGCCGGTATTGCCATAACCCTCATCCAGCGTGATGAGTCCACTCGAGGAGCGGAGCTGGCTGATGTCGACGGAAGTCTCGTTTTCGGTGCCGATGATAACCGGAAGATCGTACGACTTTCCTCTGAACGTGAGTGTTGCTTTTTCGCTCATGGTCGCAGGCTCCCTGGTCGTCTGCCCGGCGAACGGTCGCCGTCCGGCTCGACAGAGCACGCCAACAAATCTGGCCGGGAAAACGATAAAAGACTGGTTCAGGTGACGGAGAGCGGTCCGGCCGCCTCGCCCATCTCTTCCGCCCCCGCGCAACGCGGGGCACACCCGGTGAACAACGAAGAACGGCCGCGGGGCGTGGCCCGGCGGCGACCGATACACCGGCCTGAAAGCCGGTCATCAGTTTCCCATAAGCCGGCCTGCGATACAACAAACTGCAGGCGGCAGTAAGTACTTACAGGACAGCCGCATCCGGGTCAAGCCGGCCGGACTCATTCTGAAGGCAGGCCTGCGACGGCACATGAATGGGGATCGCCGCTCCGACCGTGGGGGCATGGACGACCGAGACCTCGTAAAGGATGTGAGGCGCGATGAGCCCGTGTCGAGCCATCTGTCGCAACTGACGGCGCTGTAGTCGCGTATAGGCCAACGCCGCATTGCCGTTGGGGTCTTCGTTACAGACTGCCGATACCCTGCCGCGGGCGAGCACGTCGGCCATGCGGGCCAGACACTCCGCCCGGTATTCGCGCATCAGTTGGTCGGAGAGATCCCAGCGTGAGACGCGATACCAACTGTCCATGGCCCGCCTCAGCAGCCGCCGGCTTACGAAATGATTCATGCGATAGAACAGGCGCCAGTTGACGGAGAAGGGCAGGAACGTATCCGTCAGGCGAGCACACAGCATGGCTTCATGCTCGCAAAACACCTCGCCGAGGATTCTGCGCAGCTCCTCCCAGTAGTACGGCCCGATGGTCGCGTCCGCACGGAGCTCCCAATACAGATGTCCGAAGGACATGGTGCTGCGGGTCAGCGTCATTTGCCGCGGCAGGAACTTACCATGGGCGACCGTATCAGCGGCCAGGTGAGAGAGATAGCCCATGGCAAAGGCCCGTCCCCGGTCAGTGCGCGCCCCTTCCAGCATGTCGAAACCCGTCTGCCAGTGATGACAGATCTGTTTGACCTTGCTGAGCCGCTTGGCCACGACCACGTCGGCCGCGATGTTGCCGAAGAGATAGTCCTTGCGATGCAGCGCGAGAACGCCGGCGACCGCCGCCGGAAGCAGCTGCAGGCTGCCCAGCAGATCGCTGGCCAGCTT